>NZ_JARKIN010000001.1:6415000-6715000 GCF_029351045.1 Streptomyces sp. WMMB303
TGCCTTTCCCCGCCCGGCTCCAAATCGAGCCGAACCGCAAAAGCAATTCACCATGCCAAGGCACGACGAACAGACTCCCGCGAAGGGAGCGCGCTCAGTAGTAGAGGTTCCGCCGGAACGGCGGGAGGATGTCACCAGAAGCCGTGACCGGCCGCTGACAACCCGAGGAACCTTACGGACCCATGGCCGCCGTGTCAACTGCCGGTTTCCTCTCCCTTGCCTCGGCCGGCTCCCCCATCGGGCCCCGCTACCGGACCCTGCGCTCCGGCTCCGGATCCGGCTTCCGTCAACGGTCGTCCCGGCCCCGGGTGCTGTGCTCCCGGGCGACGCGGTCCTTGGCCGAGAGCCTGCCGTCCCGGAAGCAGAGCCGGTACAGCGGCGAGTCGGCGAAGGTGGCGGTGCGGTAGAAGCGGCACTCGTCGGTGTCGGCGGGGTCCGGGGGAACGCCGGACGGCCGGGTCTCCTCGTCGTACTGGTAGCCGGGCAGGCGCGGTGCCACGGAGCTCTCCGGGGTGCCGATGCGCAGCCTGTCGTAGGTGCCGCGGGGCAGTACCGATTCGTGTGACGTGTAGATCTGGAAGCCGTACATCAGGATCGCCAACGCCGCGGTGGCGGCGGCCGGGATCCACAGCACGTTGACCACGCCGCGGTGTACGCGCCTGCGGGCCCGGGCCAGTTGCTCCTGTGAGCGGGACGGGCCGATCAGCGCGTCCGAGGGAGCACGCGGAAGCGGCTCGGGGGTGAGCGGGAGGCGGGCCGTCACCTCGAAGCCGTCCCGGGTGGGACGGGCCCGGAAGGTGCCGCCGAGCTGGCGGACGCGCTCGTCCAGACTGATCAGGCCGGTGCCGGAGCCGCTCTCCGGGGCCGGCGGCCCGGCATCCGTCGGCGCGTCCGGCGCCGCGGAGTTGTGAACGCGCACGCTCAGGCAGTCGTCTTCTTTGCGCAGGTCGACGGCGATGCCGGAACCCGGCGCGTGCTTCGTCGCATTGGTCACCGCTTCCTGCACCACCCGGTGGACGGCCCGGTCGACCATCGGGGGCAGCGGGACGGACAGGTCTGTGGCGGCGTCCGGCGCCGCGGCGGTGCCGTGCTGGTGGAGGACGATGTCGACTCCGGAGGCGGCGGTGCGCCCGACCAGTTCCGGAACGGTCTCGGAGGCGTCCTGCGGGAGCCCCGTCGTGTCCTGGCGGAGGAGGCCGATGATCCGGTGCAGGCGTTCGGTGGCGTCGGCGGCGGCCTGCCGGAGTTCGGCGGCCGAGGCGCGGGCGTCCTCGTCGACTCCCCGGGAGACCTGGAGCCCGGCGGCCCGGACGGCGATGAGGCTGAGGTCGTGCCCGAGGGAGTCGTGCATGTCCCCCGCGATCCGGGACCGTTCGCGCAGCCGGGTCCGCTCCGCGACCAGTTGCTGTTCCCGCTCCATGCGGGCGGCCAGCTCCCAGCCCGCGCTCTGGAGTTCGTACTGCTGGCGGCGGAAGCGGCCCAGCAGCCACGGCAGGACCCCGGCGAAGACGACCGTCGTGACCAGTGTGAACCAGTCCCACAGGTCGGCGCCCGGCAGCGTGAGCGCGGAGACGAGTCCGGCCGCGCACAGCAGTACGGCGGCGGCGATCGAAGGGCGCACGTCCTCCGCGCGGCGACCGAGCAGAAAGCTGAGCGCGACCAGAGCCGGGCAGAAGGTGCTGGTGAACAGCTCGGGGGTGGCGGCGAGGCTGAGTACGGCGGGCACGGCGGCTGCTGCCAGCGGGGCCCGGCGGCTCAGGGGTGCCGCGAGGGCGAACAGCGGCGCGGCCACCGCGCGCAGCCAGAGCGGGAGGTCCGTGAAGAAGGGGAGCGGGTAGGAGATGAACAGCCACAGGGCCAGGTCGGCGAGGGCCTCCCTGACGCGTCGACGGCGCAGCGCCTCCCGCAGGCGGTCCCGGACGCCACCTCGCCGACCGGTTGGAGGGTCGGCCCCGAGGCGCCCGGCCGGCCGGCGGGTGCGGGGGTGTACGGGGGAGTTCACCTTGGTCACGGTACGCGGCGCCCCCTACGGGGGCCTCTGTCGAAAGTGCAGGGCACCCGGCGACGATCGTGCGCAGCGGGCCGGCTGCGCTGCTCCGTACGTTCCGGGGCATGAACGAGGCGATAGTGCACGCGGTCGAGGGCTTCGTCAGTACACCGTGGGTGTATCTGGCGCTGTTCGGGATCGCGATGCTGGACGGATTCTTCCCCGTGGTGCCGAGCGAGACGCTGGTGATCACGCTGGGGGTGTTCGCGGCGACACAGGCCGATCCGGCGCTGGGGCTGGTGATCGTGGTGGCGGCGCTCGGTGCGTTCGCCGGGGACCACATCTCGTATGCGCTCGGCAGGCGGTCGGGGGCGCGTATCCGGGAGCGGCTGCGGAAGGGGAGCCGGGCGCATCGGGTGTACGAGCGGGTGGGGCGGATGCTGGCCGAGCGGGGCGGGCTCGTGCTGGTGGCGGCGCGCTACATCCCCGGGGGGAGGACGGCCGCCACCCTCACCACCGGGGCGACGGGGTTCCCGCGTCGGTCGTTCACCCGGTACGACGCCGTCGCGGCGGTGAGCTGGGCGGTCTACTCGGCCTGCCTGGGGTATGCGGGCGGCACCGCGTTCGAGGAGACGCCGCTGTACGGGGTGGCGCTGGGGCTGGCCCTGGCGTTCACGATCACGCTGGTGCACGAGGGGGTCCGCGGGGTCCGGCTGCGGCTGCGGGCTCGGGCGTCCGCTCCCGGGGAGCCGGGCTCGGACCGGGTGCGGGCGGCCGAGCCCGGGGGGCAGCGCTGCTAGCCGTCGGTACGTGGCAGCTCGGCGGGGCGGCTAACCGCCGAGTTCGCGGCTGCGGTCACGGGCGGCCTCGATGGCGTCGATGAAGGCGGCGCGTACGCGGTGGTTCTCCAGTTCGCGGATGGCGTTGATGGTCGTGCCGCCGGGCGAGGTGACGTTCTCGCGGAGGGTGACGGGGTGTTCGCCGCTGTCCCGGAGCATGGTGGCGGCGCCGACGGCGGCCTGGACGATCAGTTCGTGCGCCTTGTCGCGCGGGAGGCCGAGCTGGATGCCCGCGTCGGTCATGGCCTCGACCAGGAAGAAGAAGTAGGCGGGGCCCGAGCCGGAGAGGGCGGTGGCCGCGTCCTGCTGGTTCTCCGGGAGGCGGAGGGTCTTGCCGACGCCGCCGAAGATCTCGTCGGCGAGCTTGAGGTGGTCCTCGGTGGCGTGGGTGCCGGGGGAGATGACGGACATGGCCTCGTCGACCAGGGCCGGGGTGTTGGCCATCACACGGATGACCGGGGTGCCCTCGGCGAGGCGCTGTTCCAGGGAGCGGGTGGTGATGCCGGCCGCGCCGCTGATCACCAGGCGGTCCGCGGGGACGTGCGGGGCGAGCTCGTCCAGCAGTGCGGCCATGTCCTGCGGTTTGGGGGTGAGGATGAGGGTGTCGGCGCGCGCGGCGGCCTCGGCGTTGCCGACGGTCTCCACCTCGTAGCGTCGGCGCAGTTCCGCGGCGCGCTCCGGGCGGCGCGCGGTGGCCAGCAGGCGGGCGGGTGACCAGCCGCCCCTGAGCATGCCGGAGAGCAGCGCTTCGCCGATCTTGCCGGTGCCGAGGACCGCGACGTTCTGGGGGGTCATGGGTGCTTCACCTCGTGCCTCGTTGCGCGCGTCGGGCGGGCCCGTCCGTGTCCGCCCTGTCCACGTTCGTGGACGCGGTGCCCATCCTCGCACCGGTTCGCGCTCCGTAGCGGGGCCGTTCCACAGCGCGGACCGGCCCCGGCGGTCGAGCGGCCCGCACGGTCCGGGTCAGGTGGTGCGGCGGCGGAGGGTGGCGGCGCCGAGGAAGAGGACGAGGAGGGCGCAGCCGGCGACGACGGCCACGTCGCGGACGAAGTCCCCGGTGGCGTCGGGGTGTTTGAGCACCTCCGTCATTCCGTCGACGGCGTAGGACATGGGCAGCACGTCAGAGATCGCCTCCAGGGCCGGCTGCATGCTGCTGCGGGGGGCGAACAGGCCGCACAGCAGGATCTGCGGGAAGATCACCGCGGGCATGAACTGGACCACCTGGAACTCGGACGCGGCGAACGCGGAGACGAAGAGCCCGAGCGCCGTGCCGAGCAGCGCGTCGAGCAGGGCGACGAGCAGCAGCAGCCAGGGCGAGCCGGCGATGTCGAGATCCAGCAGCCCGACCGCGACGCCGGTGGCGACGGACGCCTGGACGACGGCGAGGGCGCCGAAGGCCAGGGCGTAGCCGAGGATCAGGTCGGCCTTGCCCAGGGGCATCGACAGCAGGCGCTCCAGGGTGCCGGAGGTGCGCTCGCGCAGCGTGGCGATGGAGGTGACCAGGAACATCGTCACCAGCGGGAAGATGCCCAGCAGTGAGGCCCCGATGCTGTCGAAGGAGCGCCGGTCGGCGTCGAAGACGTAGTAGAGCAGGACCAGCAGCAGGACCGGGACGAGCAGCAGCAGTGCGATGGTGCGCGGGTCGTGGGCGAGTTGGCGCAGGACTCGGCGTGCGGTGGCGAAGGTGCGGGCGGTGTTCACGGGGTGCCTCGCAGGGGGTGGTCGGCGGGTTCGGCGCGGGCGGATTCGACGAGTTGGAGGAAGGCGTCCTCGACGGTGTCGCTGCCGGTGGCCTCGCGGAGTGCCTGCGGGGTGTCGGCGGCGAGCAGGGTGCCGTCCCGGACGAGGAGCAGCTGTTCGCAGCGGTCGGCCTCGTCCATCACGTGGGAGGAGATCAGCAGGGTGGTGCCGTGTGCGGCCAGGCGGTGGAAGAGGTTCCACAGGTCGCGGCGGAGCACGGGGTCGAGGCCGACGGTGGGTTCGTCCAGGACGAGCAGCTCGGGGTTGCCGAGCAGGGCGACGGCGAGGGAGACGCGGGAGGACTGGCCGCCGGAGAGGTTGCCCGCCAGGTCGTCGGCGTGGGAGGTGAGGTCGACGTCGGTGAGGGCCCGGGTGACGGAGGCTGCGCGGTCGGCGCGCGGGATGCCGAGGATCGCGGCGTAGTAGTCGAGGTTCTGCCGGGCGGTCAGGTCCGCGTAGACGGAGGGGGACTGGGTGACGTAGCCGACGCGGGAGCGCAGCGGTGCGGAGCCGGCGGGCCGGCCCAGGATGTCGAGGGTGCCGGTGACCTTGGCCTGGGTGCCGACGATGGCTCGGATGAGGGTGGATTTGCCGCTGCCGGAGGGCCCGAGGAGGCCGGTGACGGTGCCCGGGGTGACGTCGAAGGAGAGCTGGTCGAGGACCCGGCGGCGGCCGCGGATCACGGTGAGGCCGCGGGCGTGGACGGCGGGCGGGTCCGCGGCCGGGTCTGCGGTGGGCGGCTCGGTGGAGCCGCGCGGAGATTTATTCATCACGTGATGAATTATGTGGCGGCGGTACGGCCGCGTCAAGCGGCCGGAACGGAAAGCGGCGGTGCCGGTCCCCTGCGTGGCTGCAGGGGACCGGCACCGCCGGTGGCACGGGTGCGCCGCTCTCGGTCGGCGGCCGGTCAGGTCAGACGCGCTCCAGCGACCGGCCCCCCGGATCCGGGGAGCTCCCGGCCTCCCCGGTGCCGCCCTCCTCCGGAGCACGGGACCCGGCGGGCGGCTGCTGAGCCCGGCCCAGCCGGCTCGGCCACCAGATGCGGGCCCCGATGTCGAGCGCCAGCGACGGCACCAGCACGGTGCGGACCAGGAAGGTGTCCAGCAGGACGCCGATGCCGACCAGCACGCCGAGCTGGGCCATCGACACCAGCGGCATGGAGGCGATGACCGCGAAGGTGGCCGCCAGCACGATGCCCGCCGAGGTGATCACCCCGCCGGTGGAGCTGAGCCCGGTCAGCACCCCCGCGCGGTGGCCGCGCAGCGCCACCTCCTCGCGGACCCGGGTCATCAGGAAGATGTTGTAGTCGATGCCCAGCGCCACCAGGAACACGAAGCCCATCAGCGGGAGGGAGTTGTCCATGGCGGGGAAGTCCAGCAGGTACGCGAAGACCAGATGCGAGGCCCCCAGCGCCCCGAAGTAGGACAGCACCACCGTGGCCAGCAGCACCAGCGGCGCGAGCAGCGAGCGCAGCAGCGCCACCAGGACGAGCAGGACGACGGCGAGCACGACCGGGATGACGATCTTCAGATCGCTCTCCGCGGCGCGCCGGGTGTCCAGCGACTCCGCCGTCGTACCGCCCACCAGGGCCTCGGCCCCGTCCACCCGGTGCACCGCCGTACGCAGCCGGTCGACGGTGCGCTCGGCCGCCGCGCTGTCCGGCGCGTCCCGCAGGACGACCGACAGGGAGGTCAGCGACCCGTCGGCGGTGCGGTCGGCGGTCTCGACGGACTCCACCCCGGGGACCGCGGCGGCCGCCCGCTCGGTCGCGGCCCGCGCCGCCGTCCGCACGACCACGGTGGCCGGGTCGGAGGAGCCGGACGGGTAGTGCGCGGAGAGCTTCTCCTGGGCGACCACCGACTCCGGCTTGTCCTGGAACATCTCCGCGTTCGTCAGGCCCATGGTGATACCGGTCGCGCTCAGCGCCAGCACGGCGGTGACGGCGACGGACATCAGCCAGGACCAGCGCGGACGGCGGTCCAGCAGCGCGCCGATCCGGGTCCAGACCGTACGGGTGGCCTGCTGCCCGGCCTCCTCCGCCGCCGGAGCCCCGGTGCAGCGGGGAACGAACGGCCAGAACATCCAGCGGCCCGTCACCACCAGCAGAGCCGGCAGCACGGTGATCATCGCCAGCAGGGCGCAGACCACGCCGACGGCTCCGACCAGGCCCAGCGAGCGGGAGGAGTTGATGTCCGCGAAGGCCAGGCAGGCCAGCCCGACGGCGATGGTGCCCGCCGAAGCCACGATCGCCGGGCCGGAGCGGCGCAGCGCCAGCCGCATCGCGTCGTGCCGGTCCTCGTGGCGCTGCAACTCCTCCCGGTAGCGGGCGATGAGCAGCAGCGCGTAGTCGGTACCGACCCCGAAGACCAGCACCATGAGGATGCCGGCGCTCTGCGGGTCGACGGGCAGCGCGGCGTACTTGGCCAGCACGAAGGTGACGACCTGGGTGAGGACCGCGGCGAAGCCGACCGACAGCACCGGGGCGAGCCACAGCAGCGGGCTGCGGTAGGTGAGCAGGAGCAGCAGGGTGACGACGGCACCGGTGGCCAGCATCAGCGTGGAGTCGAGGTTGTCGAAGACCTCGATGCTGTCGATCAGCGATCCGGCCGGGCCGCCGACCTCGACGTCGAGACCGGGCGGTGCGTTGGCCGCCGCGACCGAGCGGACCTTCTCCACGTCACCGGTGATGTCGTCCCCGGCGGTGGAGAGCGGCACCACCAGCATCAGCGCCTTGCCGTCCGCGGACGGGACCGGCCCGCCGATCTGCTCACCCCGGGCCACCAGCGGCGCGAAGTCGGCGCGGTCGGCGCGGGCCTCGGCGGCGTCGGCCGGAGTGGTGGCGGACCCGCGGGAGTAGACGACCACCGCGGGGATGATCTCGTCCTCGCCGCGGAACTTCTCCAGCTCGGTGTTGACCTGGGCCGACTCGGCGCTGCCGGGCAGGAACGCGTTGGAGCTGCTGTCCTCGACCTCGCCGAGCTTGCCGGCCAGCGGGCCGAGCGCCGCGACGAGGATCAGCCAGGCCGCGAGGACCAGCCACTTGGCGCGCCTGCCGCCGGGGGCCGTGGCCAGGCGGCGCAGCAGGGGGGTACTCCCGGCCGGGGGTCGGGGGCGGGCAGGCATGGGTAACCTCCATGGTGTGGGTGCGGGACGCGAGGGGTTCGCGGAATGCTCGCGCTCACAGGTACGGCCGGGAGTTGCCGCTCCCGGCCGTACGAGCGCCGGTGGCCGCCGCGGTGCGGCGGAGGTGACTCGTACGGGGCCGTACGGGGCCCGGGAAGTCCGGAAAGTCCGTACGGGGGTGCTGCGGGGCTCTACTCGACTTCGCGCATCATCTTCTCCATCGAGGCGATCGACTGCCGGGCCTGCGTCAGCTCGTCCAGGGTGCGGCGGTGCAGCTCGACGTTGTCCTCCAGGAGCTGCGCGTACTTGTCGGTCAGCGCCCGGTACTGGTCCTCGCGGGCGGCCAGCATGCGGGCCCGCCAGGTGGCGGCGATCTGCCAGACGATGACGGTCAGCAGGACGAAGACGCCTCCGGTGCCGAGCGCCGCCGCCCAGATACCGGCCGGATCGACCTCTGCCGCGGTCGTGAGCTGCTCGTTCACTGCGTTTCCTCTTTCTGGTCCGAGGCTTGTCCGTCCTGCACTGTCCCGCTCCGCGCTGTCCCGGCCCGCGCTCCACCGCCCGGGGGCGGGGCCGGGATCCCGTCCGGCCCCTGGTCCGTGAGGGTGTGCGCCGCCTCCGCGACGGTCTGCGAGGTCAGGGCGTAGCCGAACGGCGCCACCTCGAAGAACTTCATGGCCTTGCCGCTGTCCGAGAGCTCCAGCGTGCCGACCACGAGGCCGGCGGCCTCCAGCCGCTGGAGGTGCATGTGCAGCAGCGGACGGCTCATGCCGATCTCGCGGGCGAGCCCGCTGACGTAGTTGCGGCCCGCGGCAAGCGCCGCGACGATCCGCATCCGGTGCGGATTGCCGAGCGCCGCCAGAACCTTCAGCAGCTCGTCTCCGGACGGGGCCTCGATCGCGCCCACCGCGGCCCCTCTCCCTCGGGTGTGTAAGAAGAATCTGACACGTGACGGAACGGGGTGTCGAGCGCAACTGACCGCTGTCCGGGGCAGTTCAGGGTTCCCCCTGAGACGGCTGCGGGAGCACCCTCGGGGTCCTCCCGCAGCCGGGAAGCGTCAGGGAGTGGCCGGGAGTGCCGAAAAGGGAAGTGCCGGGGAGCTTCGGCGTTCCGAGAGGCTCAGCGCTTGCCCTTCCGGCGGCGCGCGGGGTTCCCGGTGCGGGCGCCGCGCTGCCGTTCGTGGCGGGCGCGGGCCGCCTCGTACTCGGCGCGGTGCAGCTTCTCGCCGGGGGCCTCGACACAGCTGCGCAGCGCGTAGGCGACCAGCACCCCGATGAAGCCGATGAGCCGGATGCTGCGCATCGACGACTCGGCCGCCGCGTCGCGCTCGTCGGGGCGGCGGCTGTAGGAGGTGAGGGTGCGGGAGAACGCCAGCGCGCTGCACACCGCGAACGCGGCGACCAGCAGCAGGCTCGCCCAGCTCCCGATGTCGGCCAGCACCACGCCCTGGTACGCGAAGCGCAGCACGACCGCGCCCGCGGCGGCCGCCAGCACCGCGCCCACCCCCAGGCCGGCGCGGCGCAGCCGGTAGCCGCCGGAGTGGTCGACCCACGTGGTGCCGTAGAAGCGGAGCGGTTCGGGGGCCGGTGCGTCGGGGGTTCTGTGGTCCTGGGGCACGTCTCGATTATGGCCCGGGAGCCGCGCCGCGCTTCCGGGCCCCTCCGGCCCGGCGGCTCGGTGCCCCCGGGCCCCGCCCTCCCGGCGTCAGCGCTCCAGCTGGGTCACGTCGCGGACGGCGCCCCGGTCGGCACTGGTGGCCATCGCCGCGTAGGCGCGCAGCGCGGTGGAGACCTTGCGCTCGCGGGCGACGGGCGCGTACCGGCCGGCCAGCGCTTCGCGACGGGCGGCGAGCGTCTCCTCGGGGACGTCCAGGCGCAGCTGCCGTTCGGGGATGTCGATGACGACCGGGTCGCCGTCCTCCACCAGCGCGATCGTGCCGGCGCCCGCCGCCTCCGGCGAGATGTGGCCGATGGACAGGCCCGAGGTGCCGCCGGAGAACCGGCCGTCGGTGATCAGCGCGCAGGCCTTGCCCAGCCCGCGGCCCTTGAGGAAGGAGGTGGGGTAGAGCATCTCCTGCATGCCGGGGCCGCCCTTGGGGCCCTCGTAGCGGATGACGACGACGTCGCCCTCCTTGACCGTCTTGTCGAGGATCTTCTGGACGGCCTCCTCCTGGGACTCGCAGACCACGGCGGGGCCGGTGAAGGTGAGGATCGACTCGTCGACACCCGCGGTCTTCACCACGCAGCCGTTCTCGGCCAGGTTGCCGTACAGCACCGCCAGCCCGCCCTCGGCGGAGTAGGCGTGCTCGACGTCGCGGATGCAGCCGCCCGCCGCGTCCGTGTCCAGCGACTCCCAGCGCTCGGACTGCGAGAAGGCCTCGGCGGAGCGCTTGCAGCCGGGCGCGGCGTGGAAGAGCTCCACGGCCCGCGGCGCGGGCGAGTCGCCGCGGATGTCCCAGGTCTTGAGCCACTCCTCCAGCGAGTCGGCGTGCACGGTGCGCACGTCCTCGTTGAGCAGCCCGCCGCGGTGGAGTTCACCCAGGATGGCGGGGATCCCGCCGGCCCGGTGCACGTCCTCCATGTAGTAGGTGCCGCCCGGTGCCACGTTCGGGGCGACCTTGGCCAGGCACGGCAGGGCGCGGGAGAGCTGATCGATGTCGTGCATCGTGAACTCCAGCCCGGCCTCCTGCGCCGCGGCCAGCAGGTGCAGGATCGTGTTGGTGGAGCCGCCCATGGCGATGTCCAGGGCCATGGCGTTCTCGAAGGCGGCGCGGGAGCCGACGTTGCGCGGCAGGACGCTCGCGTCGTCCTGGTCGTAGTAGCGCCGGGCGATCTCCACCACCGTGCGGCCCGCCGTCTCGTAGAGCTCCTTGCGCGCCGTGTGGGTGGCCAGCACGGAGCCGTTGCCGGGCAGCGCCAAGCCGAGGGCCTCGGTGAGGCAGTTCATGGAGTTCGCGGTGAACATGCCCGAACAGGAGCCACAGGTCGGACAGGCGTTCTCCTCGATGCGGAGGATGTCCTCGTCGGAGACCTTGTCGTTGACGGCCTCGGACATCGCGTCGACCAGATCGAGCTTGCGGACGGTGCCGTTCACCAGCGTCGCCCGGCCGGCCTCCATGGGCCCGCCGGAGACGAAGACGGTGGGCACATCGAGCCGCATCGCGGCCATCAGCATCCCGGGGGTGATCTTGTCGCAGTTGGAGATGCAGATCAGCGCGTCCGCGCAGTGCGCCTCGACCATGTACTCGACGGAGTCGGCGATCAGGTCCCTTGAGGGCAGCGAGTAGAGCATGCCGCCGTGTCCCATGGCGATGCCGTCGTCCACCGCGATCGAGTTGAACTCGCGCGGGATGCCGCCCGCGGCCTTGACCGCCTCACTGACGATCCGGCCCACCGGCTGCAGATGGGTGTGGCCCGGCACGAATTCGGTGAAGCTGTTGGCGACCGCGACGATCGGCTTGCCGAAGTCCTCGCGCGCTACACCGGACGCCTGCATGAGGGCGCGTGCCCCCGCCATGTTGCGTCCGTGGGTGACGGTGCGGGACCTCAGCTCGGGCATGACTGCCCCTCCCTTGGTGCGGGCGGCCACCACGGCGGGGGCCCGGCGACCGCTGCGGTACGTATCCGAGATGATCCGAGATGCACGGTGCCGTACGAGGGAATCGTGCGGTACGTGGAACCTCCGAGCGTACGCCTACCGCTCAGGATCCGGACAGGGGGTCCGGATGGTGGACGGAAGCCGGTTCAGCCAGTGGTCCGCAGCCCGCGGCCGCCCCCCGGACCCGGATCGTCCGCCGGGTCCGGCCCGGTGAGATGGTGCTGGATCACCGGCGCCAGCCGCGCGGTCACGGCCGCCAGCGGCTCGGATGCCAGCGGCTCGATGCAGATGAGATACCGCAGCATGGCCGCACCGACCAGCTGGGACGCCGCCAGCGAGACCCGCAGCTCCGCGTCCGGCTCACGGAGCTGGACCGCCAGCCGGCTCAGCAGATTGCGGGTCAGCAGCCCCCGGAAGACGGCCGCCGCCCGCTCGTTGTTGACCGCCGAGCGGACGATCGCCAGCAACGGCTCCCGGGTCGCGGGATCGTCCCAGGTCTCCAGAAACCTGCGGGTGACCGTCTCCCCCACGGCGTCCAGCGCGGTCTCCCGGACCAGCTCCGGGACGATGAGCACCGGTGCGATGGCGCCCTCGACCGCGGCGGCGAACACCTGCTCCTTGGTACCGAAGTAGTGGTGGACCAGCGCCGCGTCCACCCCGGCGCCACGCGCGATGGCCCGGACGGAGACCTTGTCGAAACCGTGCTCTGCGAACTCGCCCCGGGCCGACGCCAGGATGCGCTCCCGCGTTCCGGGCCCGTCCTCGGCGGTACGCCGCGCCGGGCGGCCCCGCCTGCGGGGTGCGGGCGCCGGCTCCCCGGCGGCGGAGCTCCCGCTCATGCCTTCCTCCGGCCCGACCGGCGCCCGGCGGCCCTCCGGCCGCCCTGCTCGCCGGTCCCGTCGCCCGGAGCGGCCCCCGGGGTGGCGAGGTGCAGCCGGGTGAAAGCCAGGGCCTCCGCCAGGTCCTCCTCGCGCTCGGCCGCCGACATGGCACGCCGCGTGTTCACCTCGACGACCACATGGCCGTCGAACCCGCGGGCGGCCAGCCGCTCCAGCACCTCCGCGCAGGGCTGTGCGCCCCGCCCCGGGACCAGGTGCTCGTCCTTGGCCGAGCCGCTCCCGTCGGCGATGTGCACATGCCCCAGACGGTCGCCCATCCGGTCCACCATGGCGAGGGTGTCGTTGCGGGCCGTCGCCGTGTGCGAGAGATCGATCGTGAAGTGCCGGTAGTCGTTCCGGGTGGGGTCCCAGTCGGGCGCGTAGGCCAGCATCTCCCGATCCCGGTAGCGCCAGGGGTACATGTTCTCGACCGCGAACCGCACGTCGGTCTCGTCCGCCATCCGCCACACCCCGCGCTCGAACTCCCGCGCGTAGCTGCGCTGCCAGCGGAACGGCGGATGCACCACGACGGTGGACGCGCCGAGCGTCTCGGCCGCCGCCCTGGCGCGGACCAGCTTCGTCCACGGATCCGTGGACCAGACACGCTGCGTGATGAGCAGACACGGTGCGTGCACGGCAAGGATGGGCACCCCGTGGAAGTCGGACAGCCGCCGCAGCGCCTCGACATCCTGGCTGACCGGATCGGTCCACACCATGACCTCGACGCCGTCGTAGCCGAGGCGCGCGGCGATCTCGAAGGCCGCGGCCGTCGACTCCGGGTACACCGAGGCCGTCGACAGCGCGATCTTCGCCTGGGGGACCCGCACGCTTTCGATGCCCACCCAGCCACCCTAAGCGCGGTTCGCCACCCGTGAGGGACCGGCCCCCGCCGCCCGGCCCGGGCCCAGCCACACCGACGACTGCCACGCGCGGGCCTCACACCGTCCGGAGGCGGTCCAGACGGCGCAGGATGATGCCCTCGCGGAGCGCCCACGGGCAGATCTCGACCTCGGAGACGGCGAACAGGTCCAGGGCCGCCTCCGCCACCAGGGCGCCTGCCAGCAGCTGGCGGGCCCGGCCCTCGGAGACCCCGGGCAGGGCCGCGCGCTCCTGCTCGGGCATCACCGCGAGCTTCGGCACCCACTCCTCCAGCGCCCCCCGGCCCAGCACCCGGCGGGCGTAGAGGCCCTCCGCGCTGCGCGGGGCACCCGCCATCCGGGCGAGCTGCTTGAAGGTCTTGGAGGTCGCCACCACGTGGTCGGGCGGACTGAAACGGTTGAACTCCCCCACCGTGCGGGCGATCTCCGCACGCACATGCCGCCGCAGGGCCCGCACGTCCTCCGGGTCGGGCGGGTCGCCGGGCAGCCAGCCGGAGGTGAGCCGTCCGGCGCCCAGCGGCAGCGACACCGCGGCGTCGGGGTCCTCGTCCAGCCCGTAGGCGATCTCCAGCGAACCGCCGCCGATGTCCAGCACCAGCAGGCGCCCCGCCGACCAGCCGAACCAGCGCCGCACCGCGAGGAACGTCAGCCGCGCCTCGTCGGCGCCGGAGAGCACCTCCAGCTTGACGCCGGTCTCCGTGGCGATGCGGTCCAGCACCCGCTCCGCGTTGGCCGCCTCGCGCACCGCGGAGGTCGCGAACGGCAGCAGCGCCTCGACCCCCTTGTCCTCGGAGATCTGCAACGCCTCGGCGAGCGTGGCGCAGATCCGGTCGATGCCCTCCTCGCTGATCGACCCGTCCGCCTCCAGGAGTTCGGCCAGCCGCAGGGCCGTCTTGTGGGAGTACGCCGGGAGCGGCCGGGCGCCGGGGTGCGCGTCCACCACGAGCAGATGAACCGTGTTGGATCCCACATCGAGGACACCGAGTCTCATACCCAGCACGCTAGCCTCCTCACCGGTCCGCCGCTGCGGGTACCTCCAGGTAGGCCCCGGGGCATCTCCCGGCCGACGGTACGGGAGTTCTCCCGGCCGCGGCAGCCCGCCGCGGCACGCGCTCCGAGCGCGGTGTGCGCGTCCCGCCCCGGCCGCGCCACAGCACACCGCGGGGAGCGGCGCGGCCGGTACCGCGGTCGGCGGGCCGCGGCCCGTACGCTGGGCGGTGTGGGTAAGACGAAAGCGGCGAAGTACAAGAAGCAGGACGGCGCACGCCCGCTGCCTGCGCCCCGGGCGCGCGACGAGGAGATCGGTCTCGACGTCACCCGTGCCTGGGTGGAGTTCCCCGACCCGGCCGACGACGAGCAGGTCTTCCGCTGCGACCTGACGTGGCTCACGTCCCGCTGGAACTGCCTGTTCGGCAACGGCTGCCAGGGCATCACGCCCGGCCGCGCCGCCGACGGCTGCTGCACGCTGGGCGCTCACTTCTCCGACGAGGAGGACGAACAGCGCGTCGCCGAGCACGTGGCCCGGCTGACGCCCGAGACCTGGCAGTTCCACGACGTGGGCACCGGCGCCCTGGGGTGGACCGAGGTCAACGACGAGGGCGAGCGGCAGACCCGGCGCTGGCAGGGCGCCTGCATCTTCAACAACCGGGCCGGTTTCGAGGGCGGCGCCGGCTGCGCGCTGCACACCCTCGCGCTGCGCGAGGGCCGCGAGCCGCTGGAGACCAAGCCGGACGTCTGCTGGCAGGTGCCGATCCGGCGCAGCTACGAGTGGGTGGAGCTGCCGGACGGTGAAGAGGTGCTGTACGTCACGGTCGGCGAGTACGACCGGCGCGGCTGGGGGTCGGGCGGACACGATCTGCACTGGTGGTGCACCTCCGCGCCGTCGGCACACGGCGCCGGGCAGCCGGTGTACGAGTCCTACCGCGCCGAGCTGACCGAATTGATGGGCAAGCCCGGCTACGACCGGTTGGCCGAGCTGTGCGCCGAGCGCCTGGCCGGTCAGCTTCCGCTGCTGGCCGAGCACCCGGCCACGGCCCGCGCGGCGGCCGACCGTGCCGCATCCGACCGCGAAGCGGCCGATCTCGCCGCGGCCGGCCCGGACGCGGTCGGACCGGACGGCATCGCGGCGGAACCGGGGCGCACGGAGCCCCCCGGGCTGTGACGGGGAACCGGTGACTGTGAGGCCCGGCCCGCTGTGACGGGCGGCCGGTGACTGCGACGCCCGGCCGGTGACGGGCGGCCTGTGTGACGCCCGGCCCGGGTGACGGGCGAGGCCAAGGCCGCCCGGCGCGGGCCCCGCTCCCGCTCAGGACGGGGACCGGCTCGGCGCCCGGGGCGGCCCGGAGGGCGCGAGGCCGGCGAACGCCGGCCGGCTCGTCGCGGACGGAGGCTCCGCCGCGGGCGGGGTGGCGGTCGGCGCCGGAGAGCTGCTCCCGGCGGACGGACCGCTGTCGGCAGGCGAACCGCCGGACGGAGAACCGCCGCCGGTCGGGGAGGCCACCGCGGCGCTCGGCACGGCCGCCGCGGGCCGCGACACCGGCACCGTACGGTGCGGCGCGGCCGCCGGTTCCGACCCGGGCCGCCGCACCGCCGGCACGGACGGCGCCCCGGGCCCCCGCACGGGCGGCTCCATGGCGTGCGAGCGGGACGGCACCGCCCTGCCCACCGGGCCCGCCGCGCCGTCGGGGGCCGCCTGCCCCCCGCGGGCCCCGGTCGGTGGAGCCAGGGCGCCCGGTCCGGCCGCGCCACCACTCCGGCCGTCGTCCGCGGTGTCCGGCGCGGTGGCCGACCGGCCGGCCTGCGGCTCGCCCGTGACGGGAGCCCCCCGGTAGGCGGCCCACAGCGCGACCACCGGCGCCGCCAGCACCGCGGCGACGACCGTGGAGGTCAGCGCGCGGCTGCGCAGCCTGTCCCGGCGGACCGGACGCGCGTGCTCGCGCTGGGGGTAGCCGGCACGGTCGAAGCGTGGCGTGCGCTGGGCTCTCGCCCGCCGCGCCAGCGCGACCGCCGCCTCGACGGCGGGCCGCGGCACCGCCACGACGGGCAGCGCGGCGGAGGCGGGCGCTGTACCCGGCCAGGAGACTCCGGCCATGGCGCGCTCGGCGGCCCGGCGGCACTGCGGACACTCGTCCACGTGCTCCACCAGTTCCCGGCGCAGCGCGGTGCCCAGCAGCAGCCGCTCGTCCCCCGCGAGCTGGGCGACCACCGCGCAGCCGCCGGACTCCACGACGCGCAGCGCCGCCCTGGTCCGCTCGACCTCGCAGGCGGCGTGCAGCAGCAACTCCTCGGCCGCGGCGGGCGACAGCGAGAGGACTGCCGCGACCTGGGCGGCGGACAGCCCGTGGCGGACGGACAGTTCGAGGGCCTCGCGCTGCACGGGAGAGGCGCCCGCGGCCTCCGGCCAGGCCAGTGCGGCCAGTTCGCGGCGGCGCCGGACGCTGGAAGGCAGGTGTCCGGCCGGGCCGGGGCTGCCGTCACCGAGCAGTGCGACCCGCTCGGCGGCGGGCGAGGCGGGCGGGGCGGGCGGAGACGCGGCGGGGGCCGGGGGCCGTCCGGCCGCCCGGGTGCCTGCCCCCCGCCGCGCGACAACGGGACCAGCGGCGCATTCACGCACGACGGACGCCCCGCACTCCGGGCGTTCCCCGGCCCGCTGGTCGGCGAGCCGCCGGGCACAGACCCAGCGGGTCAGTGCGTAGAGCCAGGGCCGAAGGGCATGCTCCCCCTCGGGGGCGCGTCCGCGCCCGCGTCGGCGGTCCGCGAGGGCGAGCGCCTCCCCCAGTGCCGCGAGGGCGGATTCGTGCTCGCACAGCACGGCGAGGCAGTAGGTGAACAGCCCGTTCAGGTCCGCGTCGTCGCACTCCGCCACGGTGTGCGCGGCGTGGTGGTGCGTCGTCCTGCCCGCCCGGTGCGCTGGGGGTGCGCCGGGGGCGTTCGTCGGGTGCTCGCGCCTGCTGGTCATCACCCCGGCGACGGTAGGCGGATGATGGCGCTTTGCTGAGGGGAGCGACAGTTGTTTCCTTCCTTCGGGTGAAGAGCGTCGTCAAAACAGGACACGTCCGGTGGGTTTGGCAACACCAAGGGCACAAAGGGGCGCACGGCAGGCGCACATCCTGGGCCCGGCCGACCGCGCACGTTCCGGAGGGCGGGCCGGCCCGCGTTCCGGACACCGCAACGGTGCCGCCGGTGAGCGGCGGGGGCGACACCGCGACGGCGGGCCGGCTGTCGGTGACCCCCTATACGGTGAGGCCATGGCTGCCCGTAAGACGTCCGCCAAGGACCGCCCCACCTACCGCTGCACCGAATGCGGCTGGCAGACCGCCAAGTGGCTCGGCCGCTGCCCCGAGTGCCACGCGTGGGGCACCGTCGAGGAGACGGGCGGTGCCCCGGCCGTGCGGACCACCGCGCCCGGCCGGGTCTCGGCCTCGGCGCTGCCCATCGGCGAGGTGGACGGCAAGCAGGCCACGGCACGCCCCACCGGCGTGCCCGAACTGGACCGGGTGCTGGGCGGCGGGCTGGTCCCCGGTGCCGTGGTGCTGCTGGCCGGTGAGCCGGGCGTCGGCAAGTCGACGCTGCTGCTGGACGTCGCCGCCAAGGCCGCCTCCGGCGACCACCGCACGCTCTATGTGACCGGCGAGGAGTCCGCGGGCCAGGTGCGCCTGCGGGCCGACCGCATCGACGCGCTCGACGACGACCTGTACCTGACCGCCGAGACCGACCTGTCCGCGGTGCTCGGCCACCTGGACGAGGTCAAACCCTCGCTGCTGGTGCTGGACTCGGTGCAGACGGTGGCCTCCCCGGAGATCGACGGAGCACCCGGCGGCGTCGCCCAGGTGCGGGAGGTGGCCGGGGCGCTGATCCGCGCCTCCAAGGAGCGCGGCATGTCCACGCTGCTGGTCGGCCACGTCACCAAGGACGGCGCCATCGCCGGTCCGCGGCTGCTGGAGCACCTGGTGGACGTGGTGCTGCACTTCGAGGGCGACCGGCACGCGCGGCTGCGCCTGGTGCGCGGCGTCAAGAACCGGTACGGCACGACGGACGAGGTCGGCTGCTTCGAGCTGCACGACGAGGGGATCACGGGCCTGGCCGACCCCTCCGGGCTGTTCCTGACCCGGCGCGCCGAACCCGTCCCCGGCACCTGTCTGACGGTGACGCTGGAGGGCCGCCGCCCGCTGGTCGCGGAGGTGCAGGCGCTCACCGTCGACAGCCAGATCCCCTCCCCCCGCAGGACCACCTCCGGGCTGGAGAACTCGCGGGTCTCCATGATGCTCGCGGTGCTGGAGCAGCGCGGCCGGATCAGCGCCCTGGGCAAACGCGACATCTACAGCGCGACGGTCGGCGGGGTGCGGCTCTCCGAGCCCGCCGCCGACCTCGCGGTGGCGCTCGCGCTGGCCAGCGCGGCCAGCGACACCCCGCTGCCGAAGAACCTGGTGGCGATCGGCGAGGTCGGCCTCGCCGGGGAGGTCCGCCGGGTGACCGGCATCCAACGCCGGCTGTCGGAAGCCGCCCGGCTGGGCTTCACCCACGCGCTGGTGCCGGGCGACCCGGGCCGCGTCCCCGACGGGATGCGGGTGCTGGAGGTCGCCGACATCGGGGAGGCGCTGCGCGTGCTGCCGACCCGCCCGGCCCGCACCGGCTGAGGCCCGGGCAGCCGACGGGGAGCGCACGCGGCGAGGGGTCCGCTCGGCGCGCCGGTAGACTTTGCCCCGGTCTCGACCGACCACGAGCACCACGGGGGCTGTGCGCGGCACCACGAGGGGCGGGTACGGCCCGCGCCCGGGTGCGACGGGTCCGGCGGTCGAGAGAATGCCGACAGGCACCCGCACGACCGAAGGAGTGCAGTGGCAGCCAACGACCGGGCAGCGGTCCCCGGCAGGGCCGAGGGGGCGTCCGGCCTGATGCGCGCCTCACTGAGCGCGGTCGCGCCCGGAACGGCGCTGCGCGACGGGCTGGAGCGCGTCCTGCGCGGCAACACCGGCGGGCTGATCGTCCTCGGCATGGACCGGAGCGTCGAGCACCTGTGCACCGGCGGCTTCGTCCTCGATGTGGACTTCAGCGCGACCCGGCTGCGCGAGCTGTGCAAGCTGGACGGCGCGCTCATCCTCGACAAGGACATCTCCAAGATCGTCCGCGCGGGTGTGCAGCTGGTCCCCGACGCGTCCATCGAGACGGAGGAGACCGGCACCCGGCACCGCACCGCGCAACGGGTCTCGATCCAGACGGGCTACCCGGTCGTCTCGGTCAGCCAGTCCATGCGGCTGATCGCCCTCTATGTCGACGGGCAGCGGCGCGTGCTGGAGGACTCGGCGGCGATCCTCTCCCGCGCCAACCAGGCCCTGGCCACCCTGGAGCGCTACAAGCTGCGGCTGGACGAGGTCGCCGGAACGCTCTCCGCGCTGGAGATCGAGGACCTGGTCACGGTGCGGGACGTCACGGCCGTGGCGCAGCGGCTGGAGATGGTGCGCCGGATCGCGACGGAGATCGAGCAGTACGTCGTCGAGTTGGGCACCGACGGGCGGCTGCTCTCGCTCCAGCTGGACGAGCTGATCGCGGGGGTGGAACCGGAGCGCGAGCTGGTGGTACGGGACTACGCGCCGCAGACGGTGGGCGCGGGCCGTCGGGTGCGCTCGGTACCCGACGCGCTCAACGACCTGGACCGGCTCACCCACACCGAGCTGCTCGAACTGGCCACCGTGGCCCGGGCGCTGGGCTACAGCGGCGCCCCGGAGACCCTCGACTCGGCCGTCTCGCCCCGCGGCTTCCGGCTGCTGGCCAAGGTGCCGCGGCTGCCGGGCACCGTCATCGACCGGCTGGTGGACCACTTCGGCGGGCTGCAGAAGCTGCTCGCGGCGAGTGTGGACGACCTCCAGGCGGTGGACGGCGTCGGGGAGGCCCGCGCCCGCTCGGTCCGCGAGGGCCTCTCGCGGCTGGCCGAGTCCTCGATCCTCGAACGGTACGTCTGACGGATCCCGCTCCGCACCGGCGGACGGCGCCGGAGCGGCACCTGCGGACCGTCGGCTACTTCACCAGGGTGAAGGACGTGCGGACCGTCTTCTTGAGCCCCTTGACCTTCACCTCGACCTCGTAGGTGCCCGGCTTCGGCGCCTCGAAGGTCGGGGTGCCGCAGTTGGCGGCGCTGGCCTTGCGGAACCAGGTGAGGGTGTGCGTCGAACTGCCGTCGCCCGGCACCAGCCGCGGCAGCGGCTTCCTGGTCGGAGGGCAGTCGTCGGAGGCCCAGAACTTGGCGTCCTCCGGGGTGTTGATCGTCACGATCGTCGCGGTGCGGCCGAGATCGATCCGGCAGTCGCTGTCCCGCTTGTTGGTGACCTTCAGCTCGAACCGGGGCTTCTCGTCCGGGCCGTACTTCTTCTTGACGCTGCGCAGCGCCACGGTCACCGCGCCGGGCCGGCAAGCGGCCAGGTCCGGCGGAGCCGGCACACCCGCCGCTCCCCCGCCGCCGGTGCCGCCCGAGCCCGAACCGCCGGAGCCCGAACCCTCCGAGCCCGAACCGCCGTTGTCCGACGCGCTCGAACCGTCTCCCGCGCCCCAGCCGGTACCGCCCGCCGAGGACCGGTCCTCCTCGTCGGAGCCTCCGGAACCGCTGGACCCGTCGGAGCCGCCGTCCTCCTCGTCCCGGCCGCCCGGGCGCTCGCTGATCGCCGGGCCGGAGTCGGTGGGGCCCGGAGTGATGGTGCCGGCGGGGCCGTTGCCCTTGCCGTCGCCCTTGCCCTCGTTCCGGGACGGGTCGCCGCCGAACGAGGTCACCGCCCAGACGACGATCAGGACCAGCAGCGCGAGGACAGCAAAGGCAACTGCCCTCCGGCGCCAGTAGATGGAGGAGGGAAGCGGCCCGATCGGATTGCGCAGAGATCCCACGCGGAAACCTTACGAGACATCAGCCACACCACAGGACCACACCCACCGCTAGGAGTACCAATTGTTGTGATGAGCGGCAGCGGACGGATGCCCGAACGGTGATTCGCACCGTTCCATAGGGCTTTGCTGCTTCTTTTCGCATTGTTGGGATTAAAGGCTGTAAACAGCTTGTGCGGCTTCTTGGATCTTTGCGCCACTACTCCCGAAACCCTCCGGATATGCGAGCGGGAGCAGCGGACAGGCTTTCGTACCGCGTGTGCGTTTTTCGGATGAGGGACGCCGTGCCAGGATCGGTCGTGCCATGACTGCGACCACCGAGACTTCCCAAGCCGCTTCGGCCGGCGCCCCGTCAGCGCGCGCCGCGGAATCCGAAGCCGTCGACCCCGCCCTGCGCGAGACGGCGCGCGCCCTCCATGCCCCCGTCGTCGACTGGTTCGCCACACACGCCCGCGACCTCCCCTGGCGCCGCCCGGAGGCGGGCGCGTGGGGCGTCATGGTCAGCGAGTTCATGCTCCAGCAGACCCCCGTCAACCGCGTACTGCCGGTGTACGAGGAGTGGATGAAGCGCTGGCCGCGCCCCGCCGACCTGGCCGCCGAGGCGCCCGGCGAAGCCGTACGCGCCTGGGGCCGGCTCGGCTACCCGCGCCGTGCGCTGCGCCTGCACGGGGCCGCCAAGGCCATAGCGGAACGGCACGGCGGTGAGGTCCCCGTCGAGCATGCCCAGTTGCTGGCGCTGCCGGGCGTGGGCGAGTACACGGCGGCCGCCGTGGTGTCCTTCGCGTACGGCAAGCGGCACGCCGTGCTCGACACCAATGTGCGCCGGGTCTTCGCACGCGCCGTCAGCGGCCGCCAGTACCCGCCCAACGCGACGACCGCGGCCGAACGGAAGCTCGCCCGCGCGCTGTTGCCCGAGGACGACGAGACAGCCTCGCGGTGGGCGGCGGCCACGATGGAGCTGGGCGCGCTGGTGTGCACGGCGCGCAGCCCCGAGTGCGGTCGCTGCCCGATCGCCGCGCAGTGCGCCTGGCAGCGCGCGGGCGCCCCCGCACACCAGGGGCCCGCCCGACGCACTCAAGCGTACGCCGGGACCGACCGGCAGGTGCGCGGGCGGCTGCTGGCGGTGCTGCGGGCCGCCAAGGAGCCGGTGCCGCAGTCGGATCTCGACCGCATCTGGCACGAGCCGGTCCAGCGCGCACGGGCGCTGGACGGACTGGTGGCCGACGGTCTGGTCGAGCCGCTGGACGGGAACCGCTACCGCCTGCCGCTCACCTGACCCGATCCGGCCCGGCCCCGCCCGACCCGACGAGGAGGGGCCGAGCCGGAACGAGGCGGCTGCCGGGCCCCGGACCCGCGTGCGGAGACGCCGTCACGACGCCGCCCCCGCGGGTCGGGCTCCTGCGCGGGGGCGGACGGGGCGGAGTGCGGGTGCGGGCGGGCGAGAGCGCCGCGCACCGACGCCTACTTCTGGGCCTCCGCGTCCTTGAGCGGGACCTCCTTGATGAACCACGCGGCCACGAAGGTGAGCAGCGCGACTCCGGTGGCGAGCAGGAACACCCCGTGGGTGCCCCCGGCCACCGCGTGCTCGTACGCCTCCCGCACCTGGGCCGGGAGCTTCTCCAGCGAGGCGGCGTCGAGCTGGGGGCCGGTCTCGGCGAGCTGCTTCCCGCCGCCGGACCCTCCGGAGGCCGCGGCGCTCTCCCGCATGGAATCCTCGACCCGCCGGGCGAAGACCGTGCCCATCAGGGCCACACCGAAGGAGCCTCCGATGGTGCGGAAGAGCGTCGTCGTCGAGGAGGCGACGCCCATGTCCTTCAGCTCCACGCTGTTCTGCGCGATGAGCATGGTGAGCTGCATCAGGAAGCCCATGCCCGCGCCGAGCACCGCCATGTAGAGGCCGGAGGTCAGCCTGCTGGTGCCGACGTCCATCTGGGCCAGCAGGAAGAGGCCGACCGGGATCAGCGCACCGCCCATGATGGGGTACATGCGGTACTTGCCCGTCCGGGTGGTGGCCCGGCCGGTGACCACCGAGACGACCATCATCGGCAGCAGCACGGGGAGCAGCAGCAGCCCGGAGTTGGTGGCCGAAGCGCCCTGGACGCTCTGCTGGAAGAGCGGCAGGAAGGTCATCGAGCCGAACATCACGAAGCCGAGCACGAAGCCGATGAAGGCCATCAGCGAGAAGTTCCTGCTGTGGAAGACCCGCAGCGGGAGGATCGGCTCGGCGACTCGGCGCTCCACGAAGGGGAAGGCGGCCAGCGCGACCACCGCGAGCAGCGCGAGGCCGACGATGGTGGCCGAGTCCCAGTCGTACTCGGTGCCGCCCCAGCTCGTGACGAGCACGGCCGAGGTGATGCCGGCGGTCAGCAGCCCGGCGCCGAGGTAGTCGATCCGGCCCTTGGCGGGCTTCTTCGGCAGGTGCAGGACGGTGCCGACCATGGCGAGCGCGACGGCGCCCAGCGGCAGGTTGATGTAGAAGGCCCAGCGCCATCCGAGGTGGTCGGTGAGCGTCCCCCCGACGAGCGGGCCGCCGATCATGGCGAGGGACATCACTCCGGCCATCAGGCCCATGTACTTGCCGCGCTCGCGGGGCGGGATCAGATCACCCATGATCGCCATGGCGCCGACCATGAGCCCGCCCGCGCCCAGGCCCTGCACGGCGCGGAAACCGATGAGCTGGCCCATCGTCTGGGCCGCGCCCGAGGTCATCGAGCCGATGAGGAACAGCACGATCGAGGTGAGGAAGACGCCCTTGCGCCCGAACATGTCGCCGAGCTTGCCCCACAGCGGTGTCGAGGCCGCGGTGGTGAGGGTGTAGGCGGTGACGACCCAGGAGAGGTGTTCGAGGCCGCCGAGCTCGCCGACGATGGTGGGCATGGCCGTACCCACGATCATGTTGTCCAGCATGGCGAGCAGGACGGCGATCATCAGGGAGAGCAGGACCAGGCGCACGCTGCGCGGTTTGCGTCCTCCGGCCCCCGCGCCGGAGGCGGAGCCGGCGCCGTCGGCGCCCTCCGCGTCGGTGGCCGCTGCCGCGAGCGGGGCGGCTTCGGCCCCGGGGGCGGCGTCCTCGGTCGCCTCGGGGGTCGTCCCGGACGCGTCCTCGGCCACCTTGGGAATTCCTTGGCCCGGACTCGGCCCTTCCTTGACCTGGAGATCCTCCGGTCCCCGTTTCGCCCCGTTTGTCGCGCTGCTCGCACTCATGCGCGGCCACTCCCTTTGCTCGCCACTTACTTGCCGCACGGCTAGTTCAGTACGATGGACAAAGTAGGGCGCCACTAGCCGGGCGTCAAGTAAGTTCTGAAGGGACCGACATGAGCAGGGGAAACACCCGTCAGCGCATCCAGGACATCGCCCTGGAGCTGTTCGCTGAGCGCGGTTACGAGAAGACCTCGCTCAGGGAGATCGCCGAGCAGCTCGGCGTCACCAAGGCCGCGCTCTACTACCACTTCAAGACCAAGGAGGACCTGGTCACCAGCCTCTTCGAGGACCTGGTGCTGGGCCCGGCCGACGAGGTGATCGCCTGGGCCGAGGCGCGGCAGCCGACCACCCTGGAGACGAAGCTGGAGATCCTCAACCGCTACAGCGCGTGCATCAGCAAGGCCACCCCGCTCGTCCGGTTCATGCACGAGAACCAGGCCGCGCTGCGCGAGCTGTCCGTGGGCGAGCAGATGAAGGCGCGGATGTTCACCCTGCTGAAGCTGATCAAGGACGAGGACGCCGCCCTGTCCGACCAGGTGCGCTGCAGCTCGGCCCTGTTCACCATGCACTCGTCGCTCTTCGCGCTGGAGAGCTCCGGCGCGGGTGTCGAGGAGAAGCGCCGGGCCGCCCTGGAGGTCGCCCGGGAACTGGTCACCTCGGCCCACCACCACGGCCCGGCGCCGCGGCCCGGCGCGGAGACGAGCAGCGCCCGTCACGGATGACGGGCGCTGCTGCCGACTCCGGCACGTCCCCTGAGCCGGAGTGTCCTGTGGTGGCGCGGGCCGCACGGCACCGACCGGCGGTCGGCGCCGCGGCGGGCCGCACCGTGGGGGCGTGGGTCAGAAGGTGACGCCGACCGCCCGCATGGCCGCCACCGGGTCGACCGCCGTGCCGTAGTTCGGACCCTTGCGGATCTCGAAGTGCAGGTGCGGCCCCGAGGAGTTACCGGTGTTGCCGGACTTGGCTATGTCCTGTCCGGTCTTGATCTGCTGACCGGGCTTGACGTTGATCTGCGACAGGTGCGCGTACTGCGAGTACGCACCGTTGTCGTGCCGGATCACGATGGCGTTGCCGTACGCGGGGCCGTCACCGGCGCCGTTCGGGCCGGCCTTGACCACGGTGCCCTTGTGCACGGCCTTGACCGGGGTGCCGACGCCCACGGCGAAGTCCTGGCCGGAGTGGTTGTGCGCCCAGCGGCCGCCTGCCTTGCCGTAGGAGGCGCTCAGCTCGTACTCGCCGCCGACCGGCGTGATCCAGGACGCCTGCAGCCGCTTGGCGTCCCGGGCGGCCTTCCGGGCCGCACGCTTCTCCGCCTCGGCCGCGCGCTTCTTCGCCTCGGCTGCGCGCTTCTCGGCCTTCTCGGCGGCCGCGAGGGCCTTGCGGTGCGCGTCGGCCTGCTGCTGCGTGGACTTCGCGAGGCTGCTCGCCGTGCCGGTCGCGAAGATGTCGTGCTGGGCCGTGTTCGCCTCGGCCTTCGCGGCCGCCAGCGCCGTGCCGGCCCCCAGGGCCATCGACGCGCCCATTCCGACGGCCAGCGCCGTCGTGTAGGTACGGGCGCGGTTGGTGGTCCTCGACATCGCCATAGGGGTGCTACCTCCGGAAGGGGGTTCGTGGAGTGCGCCTCGAAGCGGACGCGCCACCTTGGTAACCCGCCCGAAAAGGGGCATCAAGGACCCCTTCTACTAAAGAGCCCCGTACCAGGAGGAGAGACCCAGGTCACTCCGCGCCGCCGCGCCGGGCCCCGCCCGGAAGGCCGGACCCCGCGCGGCGGCTCCCGGTCTCCTATCGGGCCTCGTAGTCCCGCCGGACCCTGTGCCGCACCTCACGGCGGACCCGCGCCGGACGTGGCCCGGCTCATATGGCCCCGCTCACTCGGCAGGCCCCGGAGGGAGGAGGGGGCCGTCATCGACGCGGCGTACCGACCCCTCTACGCTTGCTCGCCGTACGCGGCTCCGTACTGCGGGGAGTCGAGCGCCGAACGGGGGGGGTTGGGGATGGACGCGGGGGTCGTCGGGCTGCGCATCGCCTCCAGCGTGCTGGCACCGCTGGTCAAGCGGCTGTTCATCGCGGAGGGCGCGGGCGCCGGACTGGTGGACCGGCCGGTACGCGTCGCACGGCTGGTCTCCTTCACGGGCGAAGCCCGTGAGCTGGGCCGGCGGCAGCTGGAGAAGCTCGCCCGGGAGCTGGTCCACCGGGCGGTACAGGGCATCGGACCGCACGAGGCCCCCTCGCCCGGCGAGGCGGAGCGGGCAGCGGAGCGGCTCGCCGACACCCTGCACGCGCTCGGGGACATCGGCCTGAGCGACGTGGAGGCGGTCAGCCTCGGCCACACCGACTTCGCCCGTGCCCTCCGGGCACAGGCCGCCATGGACGACCCCCACCGGGACGCCACCCCCGCGGAGGAGGCGCTCCACCAGCGGGTGCTGGAGACGGCATGCCTGCACATCCTGCACTTCCTCACCCAGCGCTCCACCTTCGTGGCCCGCACCCTGGTCGAGCAAAGCCGCAGGCTGGGAGACCTGGTCACCCTCGTCGACGTCCTGATCGAGCGCGTCCCCTCCCAGTCCGCGCAGGACGCCGGGTTCGAGCAGCAGTACGCCCGCTACATCGTCAACCGGCACCGCACCGTCACCATCTACGGCATCGACGTCCAGCAGGCCAACGAGTGGCCGCTGGACACCGCCTATCTGAGTCTGGAAGCCGTCACGAGCGGCCGCAGCGCCACACCCTTCGAGGGCCGGGAGAGCTGGTCGGCCGGCTCCCCCGCCGACGACCCGCAATCCGCCGACCGCGCCTTGGCCGGGCACCGGCGGGTGCTGCTGCGCGGCGTCGCGGGCTCCGGCAAGACCACGCTCGTCCAGTGGCTGGCCGTGGCGACGGCCCGCCAGTCCCAGCTGACCGGGCGGCTCGCGCACCTGATCGGCCGGGTGCCCTTCGTGCTGCCGCTGCGCACCCTCACCCGCGCGGGCGGTGCGCTGCCGGTGCCGGCCGACTTCCTGTCCGCCGTGAGCTGCCCGCTGACCGGCGCCCAGCCCGGCGGCTGGGCGGACCGCGTCCTGGCGGCCGGGCGCGGGGTCCTGCTGGTCGACGGGATCGACGAGGTCCCGGAGGAAGAGCGGGCCCGCACCCGCGACTGGCTGCGCGAGCTGACCCTGGCCTACCCGGACAACCTCGTCATGGTCACCTCCCGGCCCAGCGCCGTACAGGAGGACTGGCTGGACCGCGCCGACTTCACCGAGCTGTCCCTCTCCCCGCTGCGCCCCGCCGACGTCGACCTGTTCATCGACCGCTGGCACACGGCGGCCGAGGCGGACGCCGAGCTGGGCGGCGCCCTGCGTACCGCGGTGCGCGCCAGAGCCGACCTCTCCCTGCTGGCCACCAACCCGCTGATGTGCGGCCTGATCTGTGCGCTGCACCGGGAGCGGCGCGGCTTCCTGCCGCGCGGCCGCAAGGCGCTCTACGACGCGGCGCTGTCCATGCTGCTGGAGCGACGCGACCGGGAGCGGGCCGTGTACGCGGCGCATCCGGCGCGCGTCGAGCTGGACGAGGAGACCCAGGTCGAACTGGTGCAGAAGCTGGCCTACTGGCTGATCCGCAACGGCCGCTCCGAGATGGCGCAGGAGGACGCGGTCGAACTGGTGGAGCGGATGCTGCCCGCGATGCCGTACGTCGCCGAGCAGGGCTCGGCCGCGGAGATCTTCCGCTTCCTGCTGGTGCGCTCCGGACTGCTGCGCGAGCCCGCCCCCGGGGCCGTCGACTTCGTGCACCGCACCTTCCAGGACTTCCTGGGCGCCAAGGCCGCCGTCGAGGAGCGGGATTTCGGCGTCCTGGTGGCGAACGCGCACCTGGACCAGTGGGAGGACGTGGTGCGGATGGCGGTCGCCCACGCCCGGCCCGACGAGCGGGCCCGGCTGCTGTGCGGGTTGGTGGAGCGCGGCGACGCCGAGCCGGAGTGCCGGACCCGGCTGCATCTGCTGGCCATGGCCTCGCTGGAGCAGGCCACCAAGCTGGACCCGGGGACCCGGGCGGCGGTCGAGGAACGGGCCAGGGAGCTGATCCCGCCACGGAGCATCGACGAGGCCAAGGAGCTGGCACCGCTGGGCGGAGTGGTGCTGGACCTGCTGGGGGAGACGGCGGACCTGCCGGCGGACGAAGCGATGGCCGTCGCGCACACCGCCGCCCAGATGGGCACCGACGCGGCGCTCGTGCTGCTGCAGCGGTTCCTGGCCCACCCCTCGAACGGGGTGCTCCAGCAACTGGCCGGGCACTGGGACCGGTTCGACACCGACACCTACGCGCGGGAGATCCTCGCCCACCTCCCGGACCGACGACCGGTACGGGTCACCGCGAGCACCCGGGAACACCTCGCCTGGGTACGGAACCTGACCCCGCGGTCGACCCTGCGCATCCGCGGCACGTTCGGCGAGGAGGAGATCGTCGCGGCTCACCCGTCCCCCGGGGAACTGGTCGAGCTGAGCCTCGCCCACAACGCCGCACTCGACCGGCTCGACCTGGTTCAGGCGTTCCCGCACCTGGACGCGGTGGAGCTGCGCGAGTGCCCGGTGACCGACCTGTCGCCGCTGACAGGGCTGCCGCTCCGCACGCTGTACCTGTGGAACGTGCGGACCCTGCGGGAGCCAACGGGCCTCGGAGAGCTGACCGGCCTGCGCACGCTGGCACTCCGCGAGGGGACTCTCTGCCCGGAGATGGTGCGGCTCGCGCCCCTCACGGCACTGGAGACGCTCCTCCTCCCCGAGGACACCCGGACCCTCCGCGGCATCTCGACGCTCCGGAACCTGCGCGTGCTGAACCTCTTCCAGGTGCCGCACCGGCTCCCGGAGGAGGACTGGAGGGAGGTGGCCGGACTCCCCCGGCTCCGGGAGCTCACCTGTGAGCCCCATCACCTGGCGGGCCTGCACGCCTCCGGGGTGCGGCTCACGGAGCTGGAGGGGCTGTATGTGCCCCTCGGCGGGAGACCGCTCGACGCATGGCCGCTGCCGGCCACCTTCCCCGCGCTGGAACATCTCTCCCTCACCGAAGCGCCCGCCGCGCCCGGCCTCGCTCCGCTGGCCGGGCTCCCCCGGCTCCAGCACCTCACTCTCTTCCGTCCCCCCAGCTCCCTCGACCTCAGCTCTCTCCCCTCGCACATCGAGGTCGACATCCTGCCGCGCCCCCGCCGGGGCTGACCGGGACGCAGGGTGACCGGATCCACACGGACGGCCTACGCTGGTCATCGACCAGTCAACGAACCGCCGAGCGCCCCCGTCCACCGTCATCGCCGCCCGCCGACCACCGTGCCCGCCCACAGCCCACCGTCGTCGCCCTCGACAGGGAGTCCCCGACGTATGGACCCCGCCGTCCGACTCGCCTCGACCGTCGCCGATCCGCATGTCAGCCAACTCCTGCTCCCCGTCGAGTCCACCCCCGACCAGGCCCAGTCCGAGGGGGAGCTGCTGGCCCGGCTCGTCTCCTTCCGGGGCGAGAACCCGCCGCTGTCCTACGAGTCGCTGCTCTCACTCGCCCGGGAACTGGTGGGCCTCGCCGCGCCCGCACACCGGCTGCCGCACCTGGACGAGGGGCCCGTCGCCGCGATACTCGCCCGCACCCTGTGGATCATCGGGGAGCTCGACACCACCGATGAGCAGGCGGTCCGGCTGGGGCCGCAGGACTTCGCCCGCAAGCTGCGCTCCGCGCTCCCGGGCGCCGACCGCGAACTGTCCACGGACGCGGCCTGGTTCCACGACCGGCTGCTGGTCACCGTCTGCCTGCACCTGCTGCACCACCTCATCCGCCGCTCCCCCCTCCTCTCCGACCGCATGCCGGAACGCGCCCACCGGATACGCCAGTTGATCGACCTGAACGATGTGGAGGCCGTACGGGGCCGACCGGAGCCCTCCGCCGTGGACGCCGAGTTCGAGGCCCGCTACGCCCGTTCCATTGCCGAGCAGTACAACCGGGTGACCATCTACGGGATCGATCTGCCCAACCCCAACACCCCGGACAACTGGTCGCTGGACGCCACCTATCTCAGCCTCAGCGCCGAGTTCGACAGCCCGGACCGGCGCGAGGAGGACGGGGGCAGCGGCGAGCCGGTGCTTCCCGCCGACCGCGCGCTGGGCGGCCACGAGCGGGTGCTGCTGCGCGGTGTGGCCGGGTCGGGCAAGACGACGCTCGTGCAGTGGCTGGCCGTCTCCGCGGCACGCGATGTGCTGCCGCCCGAACTGGCCTCGTTGCGCGGCCGGATCCCGCTCGTGCTGCCGGTGCGCCGGTTCGCCCGCGAGGGGTTCCCCTCCCCGGACGACTTCCTGCGGGCCGTGCGCCATCCGCTGGCCGACGAGGCGCCCGACGGCTGGGTGGCCCGGGTGCTCACCGAGGAGCGGGGGCTGCTGCTGGTCGACGGGATCGACGAGGTGCCCGAGTCCGAGCGGGCCGCGCTGCGGCACCAGCTGCGCCGCCTGATGCGGATCTACTCGGGCAACTTCTGCCTGGTGACCGCGCGGCCCTCGGCCGTGGAGGCGAACTGGCTGGCCGACGAGGGCTTCGACGAGCTGGCGCTGGCTCCCATGAGCCGCGACCAGGTGGCCGCCTTCATCACCGCCTGGCACACCGCGGCCGCCGACGACGAGGGCAAGGACCACCGGCGGCTGGCCGACTACCGCGACCAGCTCCTCTCCTCCATCCCGCTCTACCGCGAACTGCGCGGCCTGGCGACCAACCCGCTGATGTGCGGGCTGATCTGCGCCCTCAACCGGGACCGGTCCGGCTCGCTGCCGCAGGGGCGCAAGGAGCTGTACGAGGCCGCGATGGAGATGCTCCTGCAGCGCCGCGACCCCGAGCGCCGCGTCCTGTACGCCGACGCCGTGAAGCTGCGGCGCGGCGCCCGCGAGCGGCTGCTGCGCAAGCTCGCCTACCGGATGCTGGTCGGCCGGCGGGCGGAACTGACCATGGACGAGGCGCTGGAGGAGATCGCCCGGCAGCTCCCCGCCATCCCCTCCACCTCCGGCCAGGGCCGGCCCGAGGACATCTTCAATCATCTGCTGCTGCGTACCGGGCTGCTGCGCGAGCAGTCCGACCGCTCGGTCGAGTTCGTCCACCGCACCGTGCAGGACTACCTCGCCGCCAAGGAGTCCGTCGAGCAGGGCGCCTTCGACATGCTGCTCGACCACGCGCACGAGACCGAGTGGGAGGAGGTCATCCGGATGGCCGTCGCGCACTCCCGCCCCGCGGAGTGCGCACGGCTGCTGGGCGGGCTGCTGGCGCCCGGACGCAAGGGCATGCAGCGCAACCGGCGGCGGCTGCTGGCGGCCGCCTGCCTGGAGCATGTGACGGAGCTCGACCCGGAGACCCACGCCCGCATCCGCCGCGAGACCCGCAACATGGTGCGGCCCACCACCCTGGAGGGCGCCCGCAGTCTGGGGTGGGTGGGGCCCATCGTGCTGGAGATGCTGCCGGACCCCGGCACCGTCCCCGACCGGGAGGCGCACCGGCTCGCCGTGACCACCACCCGGATCAACGACGACGCGGCCATCCACTACCTCGCCCAGCTGCGGAACCGGGCTTCGCTGGAGCTGCGCGCCGAGCTGGCCCGCGGCTGGCGGAACTTCGACACCGACCGGTACGCCGAGGAGATCATCGCGCACCTGGACCCGGAGGGACTGTACTTCCCGGTCTCCGACCGCTTCGAGCTGGCGGCGCTGCGGAAGCTGGGCGGGCGGGCACGGGTGCAGATCGTCGGACCGTTCACCCCCGACGAGCTGCTGGAGGGGCTCGCCCACGAGCAGCTCACCCATCTGTGGCTCGCCTATGACCTGGGCGTGCCGATGGGGTGGCTGGCGGCCTTCCCGCACCTGACGACCCTGCGCGTCAACCCGCGGCTGCCCCGGGTCAGCGGGGTGCCCGACGGCATCCGCATCCTGTCCTGAGGGCGCCCGGCGGTTTCGAGCGCCCTGCCGGCGGAGGGCCGGGACGCCGCGGGCCGGAAACACCGGTGGGGACCGACCCGGCACGGGTCGGTCCCCACTCGGATGATCCGGCGTACAGGCCCTGCGGCCGTCACGCCTCCTTGCTGAGGTTGGGTCCGCCGCCCGCGGCGGACTCCACCGGAGGAGCGTCCGGCAGTGCGGACTTCTCCTCGCCGCGGAAGGTGAAGGTCTTGCCCTCGCCCTCGCCCTCGGTGTCCACGACCACGATGTGACCGGGCCGCAGCTCGCCGAAGAGGATCTTCTCCGACAGGATGTCCTCGATCTGGCGCTGGATCGTCCGGCGCAGCGGCCGGGCGCCCATCACCGGGTCGTAGCCCTTCTCGGCGAGCAGCTCCTTGGCCTCGGTGCTCAGCTCGATGCCCATGTCGCGGTCCTTCAGCCGCTCGTCCACCTGCGAGATCATCAGGTCGACGATGCGGATGATGTCGTCCTGCGTGAGCTGGTGGAAGACGACCGTGTCGTCGACACGGTTGAGGAACTCCGGCCGGAAGTGCTGCTTGAGCTCGTCGTTGACCTTCGCCTTCATCCGCTCGTATCCCGCGCGGACATCGCCCTGGGCGGTGAAGCCGAGGTTGAAGCCCTTGGAGATGTCCCGGGTGCCGAGGTTGGTCGTCATGATGATGACCGTGTTCTTGAAGTCCACGACCCGGCCCTGGGAGTCGGTCAGCCGACCGTCCTCCAGGATCTGCAGCAGCGAGTTGAAGATGTCCGGGTGGGCCTTCTCGACCTCGTCGAAGAGGACCACGGAGAACGGCTTGCGACGCACCTTCTCGGTGAGCTGGCCGCCCTCCTCGTAGCCGACGTAGCCGGGCGGGGAGCCGAAGAGCCGCGAGACGGTGTGCTTCTCGCCGAACTCCGACATGTCGAGGGAGATCAGCGCCTCCTCGTCCCCGAACAGGAACTCGGCCAGCGTCTTGGACAGCTCCGTCTTACCCACGCCGGAGGGACCGGCGAAGATGAACGAGCCACCGGGGCGCTTGGGGTCCTTCAGGCCCGCACGGGTGCGCCGGATCGCCTGGGAGAGCGCCTTGATGGCGTCCTCCTGGCCGATGACGCGCTTGTGCAGCTCGTCCTCCATGCGCAGGAGCCGGCTGGACTCCTCCTCGGTGAGCTTGAAGACCGGGATACCGGTGGCCGTGGCCAGGACCTCGGCGATCAGCTCCTCGTCCACCTCGGCGACGACGTCCATGTCGCCGGCCTTCCACTCCTTCTCCCGCTTGGCCTTCTCGGCCAGCAGCTGCTTCTCCGTGTCCCGGAGAGAGGCGGCCTTCTCGAAGTCCTGCGAGTCGATCGCGGACTCCTTGTCCCGGCGCACGTTCGCGATCTTCTCGTCGAACTCACGCAGGTCCGGCGGAGCGGTCATCCGGCGGATGCGCATCCGGGAGCCGGCCTCGTCGATCAGGTCGATCGCCTTGTCGGGCAGGTAGCGGTCCGAGATGTAGCGGTCGGCGAGGGTGGCCGCGCCGACCAGGGCCGCGTCGGTGATGGAGACGCGGTGGTGCGCCTCGTACCGGTCGCGCAGGCCCTTGAGGATCTCGATGGTGTGCGGCAGCGACGGCTCCGCGACCTGGATGGGCTGGAAGCGGCGCTCGAGGGCCGCGTCCTTCTCCAGGTACTTGCGGTACTCGTCCAGCGTCGTGGCACCGATGGTCTGCAGCTCGCCGCGGGCCAGCATCGGCTTGAGGATGCTCGCCGCGTCGATGGCGCCCTCGGCGGCGCCCGCGCCGACCAGGGTGTGCAGCTCGTCGATGAACAGGATGATGTCGCCGCGCGTACGGATCTCCTTGAGCACCTTCTTCAGGCGCTCCTCGAAGTCGCCCCGGTAGCGGGAGCCGGCGACCAGCGCGCCCAGGTCGAGGGTGTAGAGGTGCTTGTCCTTGAGGGTCTCGGGCACCTCGCCCTTGACGATGGCCTGCGCCAGCCCCTCGACGACGGCGGTCTTGCCGACGCCGGGCTCACCGATGAGCACGGGGTTGTTCTTCGTACGGCGGGACAGGACCTGCATGACCCGCTCGATCTCCTTCTCGCGCCCGATGACCGGGTCGAGCTTGGACTCGCGGGCGGCCTGCGTGAGATTGCGGCCGAACTGGTCCAGCACCAGCGAGGTGGACGGCGTGCCCTCGGCGGGTCCGCCGGCCGTGGCGGCTTCCTTGCCACCGGAGTAACCGGACAGGAGCTGGATCACCTGCTGGCGCACCCGGTTCAGGTCGGCGCCCAGCTTGACGAGGACCTGGGCGGCGACGCCCTCGCCCTCGCGGATCAGCCCCAGCAGGATGTGCTCGGTACCGATGTAGTTGTGGCCGAGCTGAAGGGCTTCGCGGAGCGACAGCTCCAGCACCTTCTTGGCACGAGGAGTGAAAGGGATGTGGCCGGACGGCGCCTGCTGGCCCTGTCCGATGATCTCCTCCACCTGCTGGCGGACAGCCTCAAGCGAGATCCCGAGGCTCTCCAGTGCCTTAGCGGCGACACCCTCACCCTCGTGGATCAGGCCCAGAAGGATGTGCTCGGTGCCGATGTAGTTGTGGTTGAGCATCCGGGCTTCTTCCTGAGCCAGGACGACAACCCGCCGCGCGCGGTCGGTGAACCTCTCGAACATCGTTAATCGCTCCTCAGAGCGGTCAGGCAGTGAGGGGACGCTCCCCTCGCTGTCCTTCCGCAGCTTAGTCCCGCAACGGGGGACCGCTCATTCCAACTGCCGACTGCGGCCCGGTCGACCCGGTCGATCATGCGCCTCCTGCCCGGACAGCCGACACCAGTTCCAACCCGATGGTGCGAGACGATGTTCCCGCAGGCCAGGCGTATTCACCTGGATCCACTACGCCGAAGGCGAACACCTCCGCACCGGCACCCTGGCCGTGCGGTGGCACCTGTCACTCCGCACCCCCGATCCGCCGCCGCCACCTGGGGCTTCCTGGCTGTCAGAGCCTTCTTACCCGCTCGGTGTGACAATCCATGCGGCTTCGGCCGGATACGGCACCCCGCATCCGCTGAGGGCGAACAGACGAGTGCCCTTTCCGTGGACACCGCAGGAGCGGCACACCGGGTGACGCGGCACAGCGGCGCGTGACGGGGCCGATGCGCGACGGACCCGCCGACCGGCGGTCGGCAGGCCCCTGGGGAGGCCGCCACGAGGGGGCCTCCCGAACCGGGACGGCCATCGGGGTCAGGGTCGGCCCGTGAGCCGGGACGCCTCAGCCGTTGGCCTTCTCGTACGCCTCGCGAATGCTGGCCGGAACACGGCCGCGGTCATTGACCTCGTAACCCTGCTCCTTGGCCCACGCGCGGATCTTCGCGGTGTCCTGGCTGCTGCTGGAACCCGATCCGGAGCGGCTCCCCTTTCCACGCGAGGAACGGCCGCCGGTGCGCCGGCCACCCTTCAGATAGGGCTCCAGAGCGGATCGGAGCTTGTCCGCATTAGCGGTCGTGAGGTCGATCTCGTAGGACTTACCGTCCAGCGCGAACGTCACCGTCTCGTCCGCCTCGCCGCCCTCGAGGTCGTCGACAAGAAGAACCTGAACCTTCTGTGCCACCTGCTACTCCCATTCGTCCTGGATAACGGATTACAGATACCGACGTGGAAAGCAAACCGCTTTTCTCCGGGAAACACAAACCCTGTGCCGAGTTTGACCGTCGGCTCCGCTGGGATTGGCGGGATCTTTCGGACATAGTGCCGGGCCTTCGCCCCCGGTTCACAGATGCAGCAGCATCCGGCTGTTGCCCAAGGTGTTGGGCTTCACCCGTTCGAGACCGAGGAACTCGGCCACGCCCTCGTCGGGGGAACGCAGCAGCTCGCTGTAGACATCACCGTCCACCGGCGCCTCGCCGATCTCCGTGAAGCCGTGCTTGGCGAAGAACTCGACTTCGAAGGTGAGGCAGAAAATGCGCCGCACCCCGATCCAGCGGGCGGTACGCAGAAGCTTCTCCAGCAGCAGATGCCCGACGCCGGTTCCGCGCCGGGAACTGTCCACGGCCAGGGTCCGGACCTCCGCCAGATCTTCCCACATGACGTGCAGCGCGCCGCAGCCCACGACTTCCGCGTCCGCGTCCCGTTCCGCCACCCAGAACTCCTGGATGTCCTCGTAAAGGGTCACGGTGGCTTTGTCGAGCAGGATGCGGTCGCGCGAGTAGGCGTCGAGCAACTGGCGCACCGCCGGGACATCGGCCGTGCGGGCCCTGCGGATGGTGATCTCGGATAGCGGTGCGCGTTCTGTCATGAACGGACGCTATCGATCCTCGGTCTCGCCGCCCGCAGCGGGGGGATCGAGATGGATACCGTTCAGATGTGCGACTCGCAAGGCGGTCCGCAACACCTCGGCCTGTTCCGGGGACATCATCCCGAAGAAGTCGACAAGAGCGGCTGCGGGGTTGTCACTGGCCGACCACGCCTCATGCATGAGAGCGGCCGAGTATGCGGCCCGGGTGGAGACGGCTGCATAACGATAGGCGCGACCTTCTTGATCCCGGCGCAGCCAGCCCTTCTGGCGCAGGTTGTCCATTACGGTCATCACCGTCGTGTACGCGACGGTGCGTTCCTTCTGGAGATCTTCGAGGACTTCCCGGACGGTCACCGGGCGGTTCCAGCGCCACACCCGGGTCATCACGGCGTCTTCCAACTCTCCCAATGGCCTCGGCACAGAAGAACAATAGTGGAAAATGTCCGAATCGAGGAAATTACCCGGACGGTGGGCGGGGTGCACCGGAGGCCGGGATCCGGAGCCCGGAGTCCGGACGTCCGGCGCGAGAGGTTCCCCGGGGCTCAGCTCCGGCGCTGCCGCCCGCCCGCCTCGGCGCGCGCGGCGGCGGCGTCCACGATGCCGTCCTCCTTGGCCTTGTTCGCGCCGCCCTGGGTCCTGACGATCGTCACGATGAGCGCCGTGAAGGCCACCGCCATCACGAGCGGCGGGGTCAGTGCGGCGACGTAGTCCATGCCAGGGCCTCCTCGGTGAACGGAGCCCCCAGGGTAACGCCGCCCCCCGCGGCCGGACCGGCAGGGCGGGGCCGCGGCGGGGCGGAGGCCGGACGACCGTGCGCAATGCAGGGCGGAGAGGCGGGACGGAGAAGCAGGACGGGGCGGGGTGTCCCGGCGGCGCGGGCCGCCGGCGGCTACCGCGTCACGCAGGGACGGCGCGGGGCGCCAGAAGGGCCTGTCGCGGACGGCACCCGGCGGACCGCTGTTCGGTGCCCGGTTCCGCGTCCGGCTCCGTGGGCGGCTCACTCGGGGGCTCGGGCGGGGTCCGGCGGCGCCGGGGCGGAAAGACCTCGGCGGGAGTGGGCACGGGGCGCGAGGGGGTGGCGGGGCGCTCGGCGGGAGGCGGCTCGGCCGGACCGGGTGCGGGCTTGCCCGGCCGCCGGGGCGCCGGTTCCGGCCCGTCGCCGTCCTCCTGCTCGCCGGCCCCCCGCACAGCGGGCACCCGGGCCTCCTGGCGGCCGTCCTGCGGCCGGGGCAGCCGGGGCACGCGAGCCTCCTCGGCGCGCTGCAGCAGGCCCGTGCGGCGGGCGGTCTCGCGCGGGCCCACGGGCTGGGCGCACAGCTCGCGGAGCGCGGCGAGGTCGGCGGGAGCGGGGAGGTACCCGGCGGCGAGGGCGTCCTCGAACTGCTCCAGATAACCGGCCGCGGCGCCGGGCAGTGCCGCGCGGTGGCGGGCGAGATCGGCGCGCACGAAGGAGCGCAGCCGAGCACCCTCACCGATCGCCTCGTCCACGGCCCGGACGAGCCGCAGGTACTCCTGGACCCGCTCGGGTGCGGGGTCGGACTGGAGGGCGATGGCGAGAGCGCCGCCGAGCACACGCAGCTCGTGCGGGCCGAACGCCACGCCGCCTCGGGAACCGTATGGCGTGGGCATGCGGCGACGATAGAGGGCGCGGGGGGTAAATGTACGTATTGCCTGATTTACGGCGTGGCGACTCCGGACCACCCGCCGCACGGACCCCGCGGGGTCCGCGGGCACCGCCCGCCCCTCGCACTGGCCGCGTTCAGGCCCGTTCGACGTTGCGCTCGTACACCAGCCGGAGGCCGATCAGCGTCAGCCAGGGCTCGTGCTCGTCGATCACCGTCGACTCGCCCAGCACCATCGGGGCGAGCCCACCGGTCGCGATGACGGTGACGTCCTGCGGATCGTCCGCCAGCTCCGCCGCCATCCGGTTGACGACCCCGTCCACCTGGCCCGCGAACCCGTACACGATGCCCGCCTGCATCGCCTCGACGGTGTTCTTGCCGATCACGCTGCGCGGCCGCGCGATCTCGATCTTGCGCAGCTGCGCACCCCGCATGCCCAGCGCGTCCACCGAGATCTCGATACCCGGTGCGATGACGCCGCCGACGTACTCGCCACGCGCCGAGACCGCGTCGAACGTGGTGGCCGTGCCGAAGTCGACCACCACGCACGGGCCGCCGTACAGCTCGACCGCCCCCAGCGCGTTGATGATCCGGTCGGCCCCGACCTCCTTCGGGTTGTCCATCAGGATCGGCACACCGGTCCTGACGCCGGGCTCCACCAGCACTGCCGGGATGTCCCCGTAGTAGCGGCGGGTGACCTCGCGCAGTTCGTGCAGCACGGAGGGGACGGTCGAGCAGATGGCGATGCCCTCGATGTTGTCGCCCAGCTCCTCGCCGAGCAGCGGGTGCATCCCCATCAGCCCGTTCAGCAGCACGGCCAGCTCGTCCGCCGTCCGGCGCGCCTCCGTCGAGATCCGCCAGTGCTCGACGATCTCCTCGCCGTCGAACAGGCCCAGCACGGTGTGGGTGTTGCCCACGTCGATGGTGAGCAGCATCAGCGCTGTTCCTCCCGCAGGTCCAGGCCGATGTCGAGGACCGGCGCCGAGTGGGTGAGCGCCCCCACCGCGAGGTAGTCGACACCGGTGGCCGCGTACTCGGCGGCGTTGGCGAGGGTCAGCCGCCCGGAGGACTCCAGCCGGGCCCGGCCCGCCACCAGGGTGACCGCCTCGGCGGTCGTCCCCGGGGTGAAGTTGTCCAGCAGCAGCAGATCGGCCCCCTGGTCGAGCACCGGCGGGATCTGGTCGAGGCTGTCGACCTCCACCTCGATGGGAATGTCCGGGAACTCCGCGCGCACCCGCGCGAACGCCTCGGCCACCCCGCCCGCGGCGATCACATGGTTGTCCTTGATCAGCGCCGCGTCGGACAGGGACATCCGATGGTTGACACCGCCGCCGCAGCGCACCGCGAACTTCTCCAGGGCACGCAGCCCCGGCGTGGTCTTGCGGGTGTCGCGAACCCGCGCCCCGGTGCCCTCCAGCGCGTCCGCCCAGGCGCGGGTCGCGGTCGCGATCCCGGAGAGCCGGCACAGCAGGTTGAGGGCGCTGCGCTCGGCGGTGAGCAGGTCACGGGTGCGGGTGCGGACCGTCAGCAGCCGCTGCCCGGCCACCACCCGGTCCCCGTCCAGCGCGTGCCGCTCCACCTCGAACTCGTCGGTGCACACCACCGAGAGGACCGCCTCGGCGACCCGGAGCCCGGCGACGGTGCCCGCCTCCCGGGCCGTGAAGTCGCCCGTGGCGACGGCCTCCTCCGGGATGGTGGCGACGCTGGTGACGTCCACACCGCGGTCGAGGTCCTCCTCGACCGCCAGGTGGGCGATGTCCTCGACCTGAACGGGATCCAGGCCGGAGTCGCTCAGCAGCTGCGCCAGATCGGGGTCCAGGCCGCACTCCAGCGGGTCGAGCCCGTCCGGTTCCGGCTCGGCCGAGCAGCCGCAGCCGTCGCCGCAGCCACCGCCCTCGGACGGCGCCGAGGGGCCCCGGCCGATCTGCAGGAGGGGGAGGTCGTCGGTCACTGTTGCTCCTTGGGCAGGGCGACAACCGGCGGGAAGGCGGTCGTCCGGGTGGTACGGAGAGTGAAGCGGGCGTCGGGCTGTGCCGCGCCTTCGGGGCCGGTGCCGAGGCTCACGACGATGTGGCGGGACCACTCCTCGTCGTCGCGGTCCGGGAAGTCCTCCCGCCAGTGGCAGCCTCGGGTCTCCTCGCGGCGGAGGGCCGCTGCCACCAGGACCTGTGCGACCAGGTGGAGGTTGGTCGTCTCCCAGGTGTCGACGCCCGGCTCGGGAGGCTTCCCGGCTGCCGTGCCGGGGAGGGCCCTCAGGCGGTCGGCGGCCGCGGAGAGGGTGCGGGCGCTGCGCAGCACTCCGGCACCCGCCGTCATGATCTGCTGGATGCTGGTGCGGGCGGTGGCCGGAAGGAGGGTGGCCCCTGCCCCGCCGCTGATGCCCGCGGGCCCACCGCCGTGGCCCGCCGTTCCACCGCTGTCGGACGGCGGTGCCGGGAGCGCCCGCCCGGAGCCGGCCGCCGACCCCAGGACCGACTCGGCGATCCGCTCCGCGAAGACCAGACCCTCCAGCAGACTGTTGGAACCCAGCCGGTTGGCTCCGTGGACGCCGGTGCAGGCGGCCTCGCCGCAGGCGTAGAGGCCGGGGACCGTGGTGCGGCCGGTCAGATCGGTGCGGATGCCGCCGCTGGCGAAGTGGGCGGCCGGGGCGACCGGGACGAGCTGCGTCACCGGGTCGATGCCGTGGGCGCGGCAGGCGGCCAGGATGGTGGGGAAGCGGGTCTCCCACATGGCGGCGCCGAAGTGCCGGCCGTCCAGATACATGTGATCGGTGCCCTGCTGCGCGGCGTGCCGCGTGATGCCCTTGGCGACGATGTCGCGCGGCGCCAGCTCGGCGAGAGGGTGGGCGCCCTGCATGAAGCGGACCCCGTCGGCGTCCACCAGATGGGCTCCCTCGCCGCGCACGGCCTCGGAGATGAGCGGCTGCTGCCCCTCGGCGTCCGGACCGAGGTAGAGCACCGTCGGGTGGAACTGGACGAACTCCAGGTCGGAGACCTCGGCGCCGGCGCGCAGTGCGAGGGCGACGCCGTCGCCGGTGGAGACGGCGGGGTTGGTCGTCGCGGCGAAGACCTGACCCATGCCGCCGGTGGCCAGTACGACTGCGGGGGCGCGGACGGCGCCGACGCCGTCGTGCTGCCCCTCGCCCATCACGTGCAGGGTGACGCCCGCAGTGTGACCGTCGGCGTCTTTGAGCAGGTCGAGGACGAGGGCGTTCTCGACGGTGCGGATGCCCTGTTCGCGTACGGCCTCGACCAGCGCGCGGGAGATCTCGGCCCCGGTCGCGTCGCCGCCCGCATGCGCGATGCGGTTGCGGTGGTGGCCGCCCTCGCGGGTCAACGCGATCTCACCGGTGTCGGCGGAGCGGTCGAAATCGGCGCCCGCCGCGATGAGCCGCCGTACGGCCGCGGGACCCTCGGTGACCAGGGTGCGCACCGCATGCTCGTCGCACAGTCCGGCACCCGCCTCCAGGGTGTCGTCCAGGTGCTGCTCCGGGCTGTCGCCCTCGCCCAGCGCGGCGGCGACGCCGCCCTGGGCCCAGCGGGTCGATCCGGCGTTCAGCCGGGCCTTGGTGACGATGACGGTACGGCCGCCGCCTGCCGCGCAGCGCAGCGCGGCCGTCAGCCCGGCGACCCCGGAGCCGACGACGACCACATCGGCGTCGAGGGTCCAGCCCGGGGCGGGCGCGGGCAGCGCGGTGCCGGCTATGCCGGGTCCGACGGCTTCGGGGGGCCGGCTGTGGGCGGTCATCGGGCTTCTCCGAGGTTCGAGTGGCCGAAGTGCAGGGGGACGTTGTCGATCAGCCGGGTGGTGCCCACGTGGGCGGCGACGGCGAGCACGGCGTCGCCCTGCCGTGCCTCGTCGGTGACGTCGGCGAACCCCTCGGGGTCGACCAGCGCGACGTAGTCCACGTCCAGGCCCTGCCCGGCGGCCGGCTCCAGCACCTGCTGTGCGGCGCGCAGGGCTGCCGCCGGGCCCTGCGGCGCGGCCTGCTCACCGGCGCGCAGGGCGCGGGAGAGGGCCAGGCCGCCGACGCGCTGCGCGTCGTTCAGGAAGCGGTTGCGGCTGGAGAGGGCGAGACCGTCGTGCTCGCGGACGGTGGGGACCGCGACGATCTCCACCGGGAAGTTGAGGTCCCGCACCATCCGGCGGACGAGGGCGAGCTGCTGCGCGTCCTTCTGCCCGAAGAACGCCACATCGGGTGCCGTCAGGTGGAGCAGCTTGGCGACGACGGTGAGCATCCCGTCGAAGTGCCCGGGCCGGAAAGCGCCCTCCAGCACCTCGCCCATCGGCCCCGCGGAGATCCGCACCTGCGGCTCGCCGCCCGGGTAGACCTCGGCCGAGGACGGCGCGAAGACCACGTCCGCGCCCTCCTTCCCGGCGACCTGCAGGTCCGCGTCGAGGGTGCGCGGGTAGCGGTCCAGGTCCTCGCCCGCGCCGAACTGCAGCGGGTTGACGAAGACCGTCACCACGACCTGGCCCTGCGGACCCACCCGGTCCCGGGCCGCGCGCACCAGCGCGGCGTGGCCCTCGTGCAGCGCGCCCATGGTCATGACGACGGCCCGGTCGCCCACGCGCGCCAGGGCGCGCAGTTCGGCAGCCGTACCGACGACTCGCGGCGTCATGCGCCCGCCTCCCCGTCCCGGCCCTCTCCCGGGTCGTCGTCCCGGCCGTCGTCCGGGGGGTCGCCGCCGGGTGCGCCCGCCGCCGCCAGCACGCCCAGCAGCGCCTCGGCGGGCTCGGGCCGCAGCAGGCCGTGCGCCAGGGCCCGGTCGGCGGTCGCGCGGGCCATCGCCAGATATCCGGCCACCGTCTCCGGAGCGCTGCGCCGCAGCTCCTCGACGTGCGCCGCGACGGTGCCCGCGTCCCCACGGGCCACCGGGCCGGTCAGCGCGGCGTCACCGGAGCGCAGCGCGTTGTCCAGGGCGGCCCCCAGCAGCGGGCCCAGCATCCTGTCGGGAGCCTGCACCCCGGTGGCCCGCAGCAGGTCCATCGACTGGTTGACCAGCGTGACCAGATGGTTGGCGCCGATGGCGAGGGCCGCGTGGTACAGCGGACGGGCTTCTTCGGCGACCCACTCCGGCTCGCCGCCCATCTCGATGACGAGGGCCTCGGCCGCCAGCCGCAGCTCCTGCGGCGCGGTCACCCCGAACGCGCACCCGGCCAGCCGCTGCACGTCGACGGCCGTACCGGTGAACGTCATCACCGGGTGCAGCGCGAGCGGCAGCGCCCCGGCCCGCAGCGCGGGCTCCAGCACCGAGACGCCGAACCGGCCGGAGGTGTGCGCCACCAGTTGGCCGGGGCGCACGGCACCGGTCCGCGCCAGACCGGACACCAGGTCCGGCAGCGCGTCGTCGGGCACGGTCAGCAGGACCAGCTCGGAGCGGGCCAGCACCTCGGCCGGGTCCACCAGCGGCACGCCGGGCAGCAGCTCGGCCGCCCGGCCGCGGGACGCGTCCGAGACCCCGGAGGCCGCGACCGGGCGGTGCCCGGCCAGCCGGAGCGCCGCGGCCAGCGCCGGGCCGACCCGTCCGGCGCCGACGACGCCCACGGACAGCCGCGCCGGGCGGTCCTCGGCGCGGGCCGGGGCCGCGGGCTCGGGCCTGCTCCCGGCGCCGGGCCGGGAGGCGTCCCCGGTGCCGTCCGGGGGAGGGGAGTGGTGTGCGTTCACGAAAGCGGCCTTCCGTATGCGTTCCGGTCCGCTCAGTGGCCGGTACCGGACGAGACCACGCCATGCTAAGCCCTCCGCGCCCGGCGCCGGAGGGGCCGGGGTGCCGTCCGGGAGGCCCGCTGCCGTGCCCCGTCCCGGTCCGCGCGCGGGCCGGCGGAGGGCGCCGCGGCCCGGTCCGCGGCGGCGCCCCCGGACCCGAGCTCCTGCCTGGCCTCCCGGCGGGCCACCCACCAGGCCCGCAGGAGCTTCGCCTCGTGGCTGCCGGGTGCCGGGGGCGGTGCCTGACCGTGGGAGCCGAGCCGCCAGCTGTCCAACGCGTACTGATCCATGAGTGCCATGCGCACCACGGTGCGGCGCCGCCGCAGCCGGAGCACGCGGGTTGACCGGGGCCGTCAATCGACCCGGCGTGGATTGACGGCCCCGGTCAATCGGGGAAGAAGCCGCAGCGGAAAGGGGGGTTCCGGCAGGGGCGGCGTCCAGCCGGGGAGGCACCATGGGGGCATGAGCGTCACCATCGACATCGCCGGGCTGCCGCTGGAGCGCCTCGTCTTCGCCCCCTCCCCGCTGGCGGAGCTGGGCGCCGCGCTGCACACCCTCTCCGAGCCCGGGCACCATCCCCGGGCGCACAACTGGGCGACCGCCGTGAACGCCTCCCTGGCGCCGGAGCTCGCCGACCGGCTGTGCGAGGCGGACTTCCTGTGGCGTACGACGTTCTCCGACCTGCTGATGGGCTTCGCCGGGCTGGGTGACGCCGCCGTCCAGCCCGGGGCGACGCTCGCCGAGGACCTGGACGTGGTCGACAAGCTGAACGACGAGCAGTTCGTCACCACCGCGCTGGAGTTCACCTGCGGCGCCGACTACGCGGCCGCTGCCGGGCTCTCGCCGCTGACGGACGCGGCGCTGCGCACCCGGGCGGTCGAACTGGCCGCCGCACGGGGTCCGCAGCAGCGCCGGTTCACCGAGCGGCTGCTGGAGGACCCGCCCGCCGTACGGGCCTGGGTGCGGCGCCTGTTCGAGGACTGCGAGCAGGCGTTCTTCGCCGACACCTGGAACCGGGTGCGCGGCCAGCTCGCGGCGGACGCGCGGCAGAAGACAGAACTGCTGCGCCGCCGCGGGCTGGCGGCGACCCTGGAGGCCGTCTCCGCATCGCTGTCGACCGACGAGCGGGGTTCGGTCATCGCCGTGGACAAGCTCGTCAGCGGGCGCACCACGGCCGTCGACCCGGCGGTGGGCCCCGGGGTGACCTTCGTCCCGTCCGTCCACCAGTGGCCGCATCTGATGGTGCTGTACCGGCACGGCTGGCGGCCCGTCGTGCACTATCCGCTGGCGTCGCGGGAGCTGTCGGTTCCGCTGTCGGTCGAGCGGTTCAAGCTGCGGATGGAGGCGCTGGCGCACCCCATGCGGATGCAGCTGTGCCGGAGCCTGGCCCGCGGCCCGTACACCACCGGCGAACTGGCCGACCACCACTCGGTCAGCTCCCCGGAGATCTCCCGGCACCTGACCGTGCTGAAGAAGGCCGGTCTGATCACCGCGCAGCGGCGGGGCCGGTACGTCCAGTACCAGCTGGACCTGAAAGTGGTGGGCCGGCTGGGCAGCGACTTCCTGGAGACGGTGCTGCGCTGACCGCGCCCGGCCGCGCCCCCTCCCGACGGTGACGGTGCACCGCCGGGCCGTCCGCGGCCGCCGGGCTCCTCACTGGCTCCCGGCGCGCACCAGACCCGTCTCGTATGCCAGCACCACGGCCTGCACCCGGTCCCGCAGCTCCAGCTTGGCCAGGATGCGGCCCACGTGGGTCTTGACCGTGGCCTCGGACAGCACCAGCCGGGCGGCGATCTCGCTGTTGGACAGGCCCTGCGCGATCAGGGTGAGGACCTCGCGCTCGCGGTCGGTGATACGGCGCAGCTCCTTGGCGACCGGCTCCGAGGACGAGGCGGGCAGCACGGAGGAGAAACGGTCGATCAGTCGCCGGGTGGTGCTGGGGGCGACGACCGCGTCCCCGCTGCGCACGGCCCGGATCGCGGCCAGCAGGTCGCCGGGCGGGACGTCCTTGAGCATGAAACCGCTGGCCCCGGCCTTGAGCGCGGAGAAGGCGTACTCGTCCAGGTCGAAGGTGGTCAGTATCAGCACCTTGGGGTCGCCCGGCCCGCCCTCGCCGCCCTCGCAGATCCGGCGGGTGGCCTCCACGCCGTCGACGCCGGGCATCCGCACGTCCATCAGCACCACGTCCACCGGCTGCTCCCGCAGCACGGCCAGCGCCTCCGCGCCGTCGCTCGCCTCCGCCACGACCTCCATGTCCTGCTGTGCGGTCAGCACCATGCGGAATCCGGTGCGCAGCAGCGCCTGGTCGTCGACGAGCATCACACGGATGGTCATGGCAGGTCCTCGGGTTCTTCTCGGCTCGGGCAGCAGGTCGGTGGACGGTGGGGGCGGACCCGGGGCGCGGGCCGGGCGGTACCCGCCGGGGGCGGCGTCAGTCCGCGCCCTTGAGGGGGAGGGCGGCACGGATGCGGAACCCGCCGCCGGAGCGGGGCCCGGCCTCCAGCGCGCCCCCCACCATGCCGACGCGTTCGCGCATCCCGATCAGCCCGTGTCCGAGGCCGTCGGCGCCGCCGTCCCGGTACAGCTCGCGCTGGGCGCCGCGGCCGTCGTCCTCGGCGAGCACCGACAGCTCGTCGTCCCGGTAGCAGAGCTGCACCGTAGCGCCCACGTGCGGACCGCCGTGCTTGCGGGTGTTGGTCAGCGCTTCCTGCACGATGCGGTACGCGGTCAGCTCGACGCTGCTGGGCAGCGGGTGCGGGTCGCCCTCCACCCTGAAGTCGACCGTCAGACCGGCGCCGCGCACCTGCTCGACGAGGTCGGCGATCTGCTCGACACCGGGCTGCGGCACATAGGCGTCCCCGTCCCGCTTCGCGGTGTCGCCGCTGCGCAGCACGCCCAGCAGCCGGCGCATCTCGGCGAGGGCCTGGCGGCCGGTCCCGGAGATGGTCTCCAGCGCCATCCGGGTCTGGTCGGGCGAGGCGTCCAGCACGTAGGAGGCACCGTCGGCCTGGACGACCATCACCGAGACGTTGTGCGCCACCACGTCGTGCAGTTCGCGGGCTATCCGGGCGCGCTCCGCCGCCACCGCCACCTTGGCCTGGGCCTCGCGCTCCTTCTCCAGCCGCCTGGCGCGCTGCTCCAGCTCCAGGTAGTAGGCACGGCGGGTGCGCAGCGAGTCGCCGAGCACCCAGGCCAGCACGAACGCCAGGGTCATGAAGAGGGTGCCGAAGATGTCGGCGGTCGGATTGTGCGGCGAGCTGGGCCAGCGCAGCGTGCTGATGGTGGGGGCCAGCAGCGCCCCGGCCAGCGCCCAGCGGGAGGCCCAGCGGGTGTGCCGGGAGGCGACGGTGAACAGGATGACGAGGAAGGCGAAGTTGCCGGGGAACGGGCCCACGTCGGCGACGACCTGCGCGACGCCGGCACCGGTGGCCAGCAGCAGCATCTTCTCCGGCGCCCGCCGCCGCAGCGCCACCACCAGGCTCAGCGCGAGCGAGATCGGGACGATGGCGATCTGCTGGCCGATACCCCGCGGCAGCGGGTCGGCGGCGTCCGGGCCCGGGGGTGTCGACACGCTCGCGACGATCCACAGCGACGACAGCATCAGCAGGAACACAGCCCAGAGGCTGTCCACCCACGTGGGGTGCCTGCGGATGAAGTCGTAGAGCCGATTCACGTAACTAAGCGTATGCAGGGCAGGCACGTGCGGAGGTCAACCGGACGGCCGATCCCGGGCCGCCCGCCTACTCCGCAAGGTGGAGGACAGGGGTCCGCACCAGCGGTGAGACCGGCCCGGGTCCGTCGTCCGGGCCGGCCCGTCACCGGCCGGGAGCGGGGCCTGACGCCTGCCGGTGCCCGGAGGCGCGCGCCCGGCACGGGCTCCGCGGCGGCCTAGAGTGAGGCCGTGCACAACGAGCCGCCCGGGTGGCGCACAGCCACCGAACACGCGCTCTACGGGCCGGACGGCTTCTACGCCCACCAGGTCCCGGCAGCGCACTTCCGCACCTCGGTGCACGCCTCGCCGCTGTTCGCCGACGCCGTGGCGCGCCTCCTGCTGCGGGTGGACGAGGCGCTGGGGCACCCCGAGCCGCTGGACCTGGTGGATGTCGGAGCGGGCGAGGGCGAACTGCTGACCGGGGTGCTGGCGGCGCTGCGGACCCGGGAGGCGGCCGGCGCCGACGTGGCGGCCCGGCTGCGCCCCCTCGCCGTGGAACGGCGGGCCCGGCCCGCGCGGCTGGAGCCGGCGATCGGCTGGCAGCAGAAGCTGCCGGAGCCCGGGACGTGCACGGGGCTGCTGTTCGCCAACGAGTGGCTGGACAACGTCCCCGTGGACGTCGCCGAGTACGACGCGGCGGGCACCGCGCGGTTGGTGCTGGTGGAGCCGGACGGCACCGAGCGGCCCGGCCCCCCGGTGTCCGGCACCGACGCGGACTGGCTGGCCCGCTGGTGGCCGCCCGCGGGGGACGGCGCGCGGGCCGAGATCGGGCACCCGCGGGACACCGCGTGGGCCGGCGCCGTGAGCGCGCTGCGCCGGGGCGCCGCCGTCGCCGTCGACTACGCGCACCGGCGCTCCGACCGGCCGCCCTTCGGCACGCTGACCGGCTTCCGCGCGGGGCACGGCTGCCGGCCGGTGCCGGACGGCTCCTGCGATCTGACCTCCCATGTCGCCCTGGACGCGGTGGCCGCCGCGGCGCCGGGCCGCAGCACGCTGCTGACCCAGCGGGCGGCGCTGCGGGCGCTGGGAGTGACCGGGCGGCGCCCGGCGCTGTCCCTGGCCTCCGGCGACCCCGCTGCCTACGTGCGGGAGCTCGGTGCGGCCGGTGCGGCCGCGGAGCTGCTGGACCCCGGCGGGCTGGGCGGATTCGGCTGGCTGGTGTGCGAAGTGGAGTGCGCTGCCGGTCCCTGGGAGTGACCCGGCCGTTCGGCGGGTGACCCGCTCGAGAGCGACCGCGCCCGGAATGCCCGTCGGCGCAGGGGCTCTTATGCTCGCCGGAGGCCCGGCACCGCCCGGGCGGCGGGCAGCGGCGCCCGGCCGGGCCGACGAGCGGAGGAGTCCGGGGTATGGCGCGGGAATGCGATGTCGTCGTGCTGGGGATGGGGCCGGGCGGCGAGGAGGTCGCGGGCCGGCTGGCCGAGGCGGGCCTCGACGTGGTGGGCGTCGAGGCGGAGCTGCTGGGCGGCGAGTGCCCGTACTGGGCGTGTGTGCCCAGCAAGATGATGGTGCGGGCCGGTGATCTGCTCGCCGAGGCGCGGCGGGTGCCCGGGATGGCGGGCACCACGCGGGTGGAGCCGGACTTCGCTCCCGTCCATGCCCGGATCCGGGACGAGGCGACGGCCGACTGGGACGACGCGGCGGCCGTGGAGCGGTTCACCGCCAAGGGCGGCCGCTTCGTACGCGGCCGCGGCAGGTACACCGGGCAGGGCCGGGTCGAGGTCGATGCCGCTGCCGGAGCGGAGACGTTCGCCGCGCGCGTCGGCGTCGTCCTGGCGACCGGCAGCGCCCCGGCGGCGCCGCCGGTGCCCGGCCTCGACCAGGTGCCGTACTGGACGAACCGGGAGGCGGTCTCCGCGGCGGAGGCCCCGGAGTCGCTGCTGGTGCTCGGCGGCGGCGCGGTGGGGGTGGAACTGGCCCAGTCCTACGCCCGCTTCGGCACCCGGGTGACCCTGGTCGAGGCGTCCGAGCGGGTGGTCTCGGCCGAGGAACCGGAAGCCGGTGACCTGCTGCTGGAGGTCCTGCGGCGGGAGGGGCTGACGGTGCTGACCGGGACGCGCGCCCGTGCGGCACGGTACGCGGACGGTGCTTTCGTCCTCACGTTGGACGGCGGCGAGGAGGTGTCAGCGGAGAGGCTGCTGGTGGCGACGGGACGGCGGCCGCGGCTGGACGCGCTGGACCACGCGGCGCTGGGGCTGGGCGCGGAGGCCCGCCGGGTGGAGGTGGACGCGCACATGCGGGCGGCCCCCGGCGTGTGGGCCCTGGGAGACCTGGTCGGCCGGGGCGCCTTCACCCACGTGGCCATGTACCAGGCGGACGTGGCGGTACGCGCCGTGCTGGCCGCGGCGGGCCGCGGCGAAGCGGGCCCCGGCGCCGACTACCGCGCGCTGCCCCATGTGACGTTCACGGACCCGGAGATCGGTTCCGTGGGGCTGACCGAGGCCGCGGCGCGCGAGCGGGGGCTGACGGTCCGCACCGGGACGGCCCGGGTGCCGGACGGGATCCGCGGCTGGATCCACAAGGCGGGCAACGACGGCCTGATCAAGCTGGTGGAGGACGCCGAGCGGGGCATCCTGGTGGGCGCGACGGCCGCCGGACCGATGGGCGGGGAAGTGCTCTACGGTCTCGCCGTGGCCATCCGCGCGGCCGTGCCCACGGCGACGCTGCGCGACATGATGTTCGCCTTCCCCACCTTCCACCGCAGCGTCCTGGAAGCGCTCGGCGACCTCGCCGCGGACTGACGGCCGCCACGGGTCGCAGCGCGCCGGGGGCGCGCCCGGGCCGCCCGGCCGCCGTCGGCCGCCTGCCGTGCGCGGACGTACGCGCCACGGCCGCCCGGCGGCTGTCCGCCGGGCCGGGAGCTCCCGGCCCGGCTCAGGAGCTCTCGATCGTCTCCAGTTCGACCTCCTGGCGGGCCACGGCGCGGGCGTCGGCGTCGACCGAGCGGCGCAGCGCCTCGTGCAGCTTGGCCGGGGTGAGCACACCGACGAACCGGTCCGCGGTGTCCAGCACGGCGATCCATCCGGCATCGTGCTGGAGCATCGTGCTGAACGCCTGCTTGAGGGTGGAGCCCAGCGGCAGCCACGCCTCCATCCGCTGCGCGTGGTCACCGACCGTCCCCGAGCCGCCCCCGCCCCGCACCGACGCCTCGACCAGGGCGGCGGCCGAGACCCAGCCGTGCAGCTCCTCCGCGCCGTCCAGGACCACGGCCCAGCGTGCGCCGTCGGTCGCCATCCGCGCGGCCGCCTCGGCGAGCCCGTCGCTCAGATGGAGGGTCGGCGGCTGCTCCAGGTCGCCGGGCTCTATCGGGGTGACCGACAGCCGCTTGAGGCCGCGGTCGGCGCCGACGAAGTCGGCCACGTATCCGGACGCGGGGGCGCCCAGCACGGTGGCGGGGGTGTCGAACTGCTCGATCCGGCCCTCCCCGTAGACGGCGATCCGGTCGCCGAGGCGGACGGCCTCCTCGATGTCGTGCGTGACGAACAGCACCGTCTTGTGCAGCCGGGACTGGAGCCGCAGGAACTCGTTCTGCAGGTGCTCGCGCACCACCGGGTCCACGGCGCCGAAGGGTTCGTCCATCAGCAGCACCGGCGGATCCGCGGCCAGCGCCCTGGCGACCCCGACCCGCTGCCGCTGGCCCCCGCTGAGCTGCTCGGGGTAGCGGTCGCCGAACACGTGCGGGTCCAGACCCACCAGGTCCAGCAGTTCACGGGCGCGTTCCCGCCTGCGCGCCTTGGACCAGCCCAGCAGGTGCGGAACGGTGGCGGTGTTGTCCAGCACCGTGCGGTGCGGGAAGAGCCCGGTCTGCTGGATGACGTAGCCCATCCGGCGGCGCAGCTCGACCGGTTCGACGCCGGCGATGTCGGCGCCGTCGACCAGGATGCGCCCCTCGGTCGGCTCGATCAGCCGGTTGACCATCTTCATGGTGGTGGTCTTGCCGCAGCCCGAGGGCCCGACGAGGGTGACCAGTTCCCCGTCGGCCACCTCGAAGGAGAGCCCCTCGACCGCGACAGTCCCGTCGGGGTAGCGCTTGGCCACGTTCTCGAAGCGAATCATCTGCCCATCCTCGTCTCCGGCCCGTTCCCGGCTGTTGCCCCGGCCGCTCCGGTCGTATGCGGAAAGCGAAACACAGCCCGCCGACAATCCTCCCGGCAGCCGTGCTGATCCCGCGGACAGCGGATGAACCGAACGGTTCCGGGGTACGGCACTCCGGACTGATTGTCAGTCCGCCGGGATAGGGTCGGCCGTCATCGTGGCATGACACTTCACAACATCGTCCGAACAGCATCAACAGCACGTCGTCCGGACACCGTCGTCCGAAGAACGTCGTCCGAGCACCGCACAGCGCGGGGAGGTGACAGATGAGCAGCACGGCAGCAGGCGGCCCGCAGGGCTGCCTCGCGCAGAACGACTGGCTGTGCTGGACGTATGTACGCACCCGGCAGAGCGAACTGCTCGACGCGACGGTGGAGCACGTCTGGATCACCGCGCTCTCCATCGCGATCGCCCTGACCATCGCCCTGCCGCTGGCGGTGGCGGCCCGGCGCTGGCGCGCGGCCCGCGCCCCGGCCCTGGGCGTGACGACGATCCTCTACACGATCCCGTCGCTGGCGATGTTCGCGCTGCTGCTGCCCGTCTTCGGGCTGTCGGCCGCCGTGGTGGTGACGGGCCTGGTGCTGTACTCCCTCACGGTTTTGGTGCGCAACATCCTGGCGGGGCTGGACGCGGTGCCGGGCGAGGCCCGGCAGGCCGCCGAGGGGATGGGGTACGGGCCCGGCAGGCTGCTGCTGGAGGTGGAGCTGCCGCTGGCGCTGCCCGCACTGCTGGCGGGGGTGCGCATCGCCACCGTCACGGCGGTCTCGCTCACCACGGTCGGTGCCATCGTCGGCTACGGCGGGCTGGGCAACCTCATCTACGACGGCATGGAGAGCTACTTCAAGGCGCAGGTGCTGACCGCCTCGGCCATCTGCGTCGTCCTGGCGGTCGTCGCGGACCTGCTGCTGCTGTGGCTCCAGCGGATGCTGACCCCGTGGACCCGAGCGGGCGCCCGCAAGCGGGCCGTGCGCGCCCCGTCCGCGCTTCCCGCGGCCGCGGCACCGGAACCCGTGGGGAAGGCGGACTGAGCACATGGGCATCGTCACCGACGTGTGGACCTGGCTGACGACCGGCTCCCACTGGACCGGGACCGGCGGCGTGCTCCAGCGGCTCGGGGAGCACATCTATCTGACGGGCGTCTGCCTGCTGCTCTCCTGCGCGCTGGCACTGCCGCTCGCGCTGTGGCTCGGCCATGTGGGGCGGGGCGGCGCGCTGGCGGTGAACCTCTCCAACGCGGGCCGGGCCGTGCCCACCTTCGCCGTGCTGGTGCTGCTGTCGATGGGCCCGCTGGGCCGGTACGGCGACTGGGCGACGATCGTGGCGCTGGTGCTGTTCGCGCTGCCGCCGCTGCTGACCAACGCGTACACCGGCGTGCGCGAGGCGGACCGGGAGGTCGTCGAGGCCGCCCGCGGCATGGGCATGACGGGTGGACAACTGCTGCGCCAGGTCGAACTGCCGCTCGCCCTCCCGCTGATCATGACCGGGGTGCAGACCGCCGCCGTGCAGCTCGTCGCCACCGCGACGCTCGCCGCGCTGCCGGGCGGCGGCGGCCTCGGCCGGCTGATCACCGCCGGATTCGGCAACTACGACACACCCCAGGTGGTCGCGGGCGCCCTGCTCGTGGCCGCGCTGGCGCTGCTGGTCGAGCGCGTCCTGACCCTCACCGAGCGACTCCTGGACCCGATGCGGCGGCAGCCCGCCCGCCGCACGACGCCCGTCTGACCGCCCCACCAAGAACGACACCGGACGAATGGACGCATGATGGCCCGCTCCCGCACCACACCCGACACCACCGCCCCCCGGCGCGGAACGGCGGCCCGGCGCGGTCTCGCCGCCGTCGGTACGGCCTCCGCGCTGGCTCTGACGCTCGCCGCCTGCGGCGGCAGCGACCTGGAGGAGAAGGAGTCCGGCTCAGGCGGCGGCAAGGGCAGCCTGGTCATCGGCTCGGCAGGCTTCACCGAGTCGGAGATCCTCTCCGAGCTCTACTCCGGAGTGCTGTCCGAAGCCGGTTGGAAGACCACGGTCAAGAAGGTCAAGAACCGCGAGCTGTACGCCCCCGAACTGGAGAAGGGCCGCATCGACGTCGTACCGGAGTACGCGGCGACGATGGCCGAGTTCCTCAACGCCAAGAAGAACGGCGCCAAGGCCGAGCCGGTCGCCTCCAACGACGCGGACGAGACCGTCGAGGCGCTCCGCGACCTGGCCGAGCCGCGCGGTCTGAAGGTGCTGGAGGCCGGTGACGCGGTCGACCAGAACGCGTTCGCCGTCTCCGCGGACTACGCGAAGAAGCACGACCTCAAGACCCTCAGCGACCTGGGCCGCTCCAAGGAGCGCGTCACCATCGCGGCGGGCGACGAGTGCGAGACCCGGCCGTTCTGCCGCCCCGGTCTGGAGAAGACCTACGGGATCGACGTCAAGGGCATAGACCCCAAGGGCGTCGGGACCAGCCAGTCCAAGCAGGCCGTCAAGGACGGCAAGGACCAGCTCGTGCTGACCACCACCACCGACGCCACCCTCGACCAGTTCGGCCTGGTGCTGCTGAAGGACGACAAGAAGCTGCAGAACGCGGACAACATCGTGCCGGTCGTCAACGCGAAGGACGCCGGTGACAAGAAGGTGGCGGACGCGCTCGGCAAGCTCACCCGCACCCTCACCACCAAGGACCTGACCGAGCTGAACCGCAAGGTCGACCAGGACCGGGAGAAGCCCGCGAACGTCGCCGAGGAGTACCTGAAGAGCAAGGGACTGGCGTGACACGGTTCGTCCGGTGTCATCCCCCCGGCGGAACACGGTAAATTCCCAGCCATGCCACGTGGACGTCATCGCCATTCCCCGCCGCTGCACCGACGCCTGCCCCCGGTGTCCGTGGCGGTGCCCGCACTGGCCTGCGCCGGCGGGGCCTGGCTGATCGGTGAGCCGGGGGTCGCCGACCCGGAGACGGTGGTGCTGCGCGCGCTCACCGCGGCAGCGGCGGCCGCCGCCGTCACCGGCGCGGTCCTGCTGCGCGGCTGGGACCGCGCGGCGGGCAAGCAGGTCGGCGATCTCAAGGCGCAGCTCGCCAGCTCGGCCTGGCGGGCCGAGGAGAAGCAGGCGGACCTGGAGGGCGAGGTCGAGGAGCTGCGCGAGCTCCGCACCAAGCTGGAGGGCAGGCTGCGCGAGAAGCGCGCCGAGCTGACCGGGCTCCGCTCCGAACACGCCGACCTGCTGCGCCGCTACGCCAACGCCCAGACGGAGCGGGCGAGTGCGCTGGAGGGCCGCAGGGTGCTGGAGCTGGAGGCAGGGACGACGGCCTCCGCCAAGGCCCTCACCACCTCGGCGACCGACCACCGGCACAGCTCCGGCGCGCCGACCCCGCTGACCTACCGGCAGGCGGCCGAGGCGCTGGACACGCTCGCCCGCAACGCGGTCCGGCAGCGCGCCGCGGCCCGGCTGTCCCACAGCCGGGCCGCCACCGTGGTGCCTCCGCAGACCCCGCCGCGCTCCCGGCCGGTGTCCGCGCGGCACACCGAGCGGCGCACGGCCGGGCCCGCCGCGCAGGACGCTTCGGCGGCCGGACCGGGCGGCCCCCGGGATCCGGAGGCCGCGGACGGCCCGGAGGCCGGTTCGGCCGGGGCAGCCGCGACGACCGGGACGGCGGCGGGCGGCGCACCCGGGCCGGACGGCCGCGACGGCGGCACGGGCGGCTTCGACTTCTTCGGGCGCAGCAGGCGCCGGACGCACTCGCCCTCTTCCTGAGCCGCGGCGCCGGAGGGCCGCCCGCGGCCCCCGGAAGCGCTGCGGGCGCGGGGCGCCGCTCGGCGCCGTGTGATGCTCTGTGGCGTCACTCGGCGTCACTTGTCGACGTCGCCCACCACGAAGAAGAACGAGCCCAGGATCGCGACCATGTCGGCCACCAGCGTCCCGGGCAGCAGCTCGGTGAGCGCCTGGATGTTGTTGAACGAGGCCGAGCGGAGCTTGAGCCGGTGCGGGGTCTTCTCCCCCTTGGAGACCAGGTAGTAGCCGTTGAGGCCCAGCGGGTTCTCGGTCCAGGTGTAGGTCGCGCCCTCCGGGGCCTTGAGCACCTTCGGCAGCCGCTGGTTGACCGGGCCGGGCGGCAGCTCGGCGAGCCGGTCCAGGCAGGCGTCGGCCAGATCCAGGGAGTTGTGCGTCTGGTCGAGCAGCAGCTCGAAACGGGCCAGACAGTCGCCCTCCGACCGGGTGGCCACCCGCAGCACGTCGGCCAGCTCCCCGTAGGCCAGATACGGCTCGTCGCGGCGCAGATCGAAGTCGACCCCGGAGGCGCGGGCGATCGGACCGCTGACCCCGTAGGCGTGCACCAGCTCCGGGCTGAGCACACCGACGCCCCGGGTGCGGCCCCGGAAGATCTCGTTGCCGAGCACCAGCTTGTCGAAGGTGTCCATCCGGCCGCGGACCGCGGCCACCGCCTGCCGCGCCCGGTCCCGCCAGCCCGCCGGCAGGTCGTCCTTGAGCCCGCCGACCCGGTTGAACATGTAGTGCATCCGGCCGCCGGAGAGCTCCTCCATCACGTTCTGGAGCACCTCTCGCTCCCGGAAGGAGTGGAAGACCGGCGTGATCCCGCCCAGCTCCAGCGGATAGGAGCCCAGGAACATCAGATGGTTGAGCACCCGGTTCAACTCGGCCAGCAGAGTGCGGGTCCACACCGCGCGCGCCGGGACCTCCATACCGAGCATCCGCTCGACGCCGAGCACCACACCCAGCTCGTTGGAGAACGCCGACAGCCAGTCGTGGCGGTTGGCGAGCACGATGATCTGGCGATAGTCGCGGGCCTCGAAGAGCTTCTCGGCCCCCCGGTGCATGTAGCCGACCACCGGCTCGGCGCGCTCGATCCGCTCGCCGTCCAGGACCAGCCGCAGCCGCAGCACCCCGTGCGTGGAGGGGTGCTGCGGGCCGATGTTGAGCACCATGTCGGTGCTCTCCGCGGCACCGCCGATGCCGACGGTCGTCTCCGTCTGAGTCATGACGCTCATCCTGTCAGCTTCCTCCTGCGGGCGGACACGGGCTCCGGCCGCCCACACGTACGCTGAACGGATGACCGACCCCATCCCGATATCGCCCGCCACACCGGGCTCCGGACAGCCCGGCTCCGGCCCGGACGGAACCGGCCCGGCGGAACCCGGAACCGGGCACCGGCCGACGGACCCCCAGGAACCCGGCAGCTTCCCGGACGGGACGGGGAGCGACCCCGCGTGGCGCGGCGTGGAGCGGAACCTGCTGCCGCTGCGCCGGTGCGTGCTGCTGGCCTGGCTGCTGCCGCTGGCCGCGGCAGCGGGAGTGGTACCGGCGCTGATCGCGGGGCCGGTGTGGGCGCTGTGCGCGCTGCCGCCGCTCGCGGCGGCCGGATGGGGCTGGGGAGCGCTGGCGCGCAACTGGCGCTCGTGGCGCTACCGGGAGCGGGCTGACGACCTGCTCGTCTCGCGCGGCGTGCTGTGGCGCGAGACCACTGTGGTGCCCTACGGGCGGATGCAGCTCGTGGAGGTGACCTCGGGACCGCTGGAGCGGCGTTTCGGGCTGGCCTCCCTGCAACTGCACACTGCCGCCGCGACCACCGACGCGGGCATCCCGGGGCTGGCCCCCGCGGAGGCCGAACGGCTGCGCGACCGGCTCACCGAGCTGGGCGAGGCCCGGTCGGCGGGCCTGTGACCGGCGACCCCGCGGCCGGCGGCCCGCGCTTCCTGCCACGCCGCCCCGAGGGCAACCGGCTGCACCCGGTGACCCCCTGGCGGCGGGCCTGGGCGCCGCTCGCCGGACTGCTGGCGTTCGCCGCGCACGACCTCGACCGGGCCCGCGAGTGGTCCGAGCAGCTCACGGGGGCCTGGCTGGCGCTGGGCCTGGCGGTGCTGCTGCCGGTGGCCGCCGGGTACGGATTCCTGTCCTGGTGGTGCACCAGCTACCTGGTCACCGCCACCGAGCTGCGCATCCGTACGGGTCTGCTCTTCCGCCGCACCGCCCACATCCGGCTGGACCGCGTCCAGGCCGTCGACATCTCCCGGCCGCTGCCGGCCCGGATCGCCGGGGTGGCCAAGCTGAAGCTGGACGTCGTCGGCACCGAGGACAAGGACGAGCTGGCGTACCTGGGCGAGCGGCAGGCCGTCGCGCTCCGCGCCGAACTGCTCGCCCGCGCCGCCGGAATCGCCCCCGACGCGGCCCACGAGGCAGGCGAGGCGCCCGCCAGGGAGCTGCTGCGGGTGCCGCCGCGCACTCTGGTGGTCAGCGTGCTGCTGCGGGGCTCCGCCTGGGGGACGCTGGCCGCGCTGCTCCTCGTACCGACCCTGCTGTGGCTGGCGACGGAGAGCGTGTGGACGGTCCTGGCGGCGGCGGTGCCGCTCGCGGGCGGCTGCTGGGCGGCGAGCGGCGGGCGGGTCGTCAAGGAGTTCGACTGGACCGTGGCGGAGTCCCCCGACGGGCTGCGCCTGGATGCGGGCCTGCTGGACCGGCAGCACGCCACGGTGCCTCCCGGAAGGGTGCAGGCCCTCCGGATCGCGCAGCCGCTGCTGTGGCGGCGGCGGGACTGGGTGCGGGTCGAGATGGAGGTCGCGGGCACCGGCGGCGGTACCGGGGACGGCGTGCTCGTACCGGTGGCCACCTGGGGGCAGGCCGCCGCCGTGCTCGCACGGGTGCTGCCCGACGTGGACCCGGACGCCGCCCTGGCCGCGTCGACACCCGCACCCCGCCGCGCCCGCTGGTGCGCACCGGTGGTCCGGCGCGGCTACGGGCACGGGGTCACGCCCGGCGTCTTCGTCGCCCGCCAGGGGCTGCTGACCCGCCGCACCACCCTGGTGCCGCACGCGAAGGTGCAGAGCGTGCGGTTCGCCCAGGGGCCGTGGGAGCGCCGCCACCGGCTGGCCGACGTGTGCGTGGACCTCGGCGCCGGAGGCACCGCACGGGCGCGCCTGCGCGACCAGGAGGAGGCCCTGGCGCTGCTGCGCGCCCAGGCCGACCGCTCGCGCACCGGCCGCCGCTCGGCGCTGCCGGAGCGCTGGCTGACGGCGCCCGGGGCGGCCGCGGACTGAGCACCGGCCGCGGCCCCGGCACGGAGCCGGCCCGCGGCGGCACGGTGGCGGTCCCGCCCCGTGGGAGGCGGGCGCCTACCCTGGGCACATGGGTGCGAGAACGCGTGGCCGCGTGGACGGCCTCCCCGAATGGGACCGCTGCGCAGTAATGGGTGTGGTCAACGTGACCCCCGACTCGTTCTCGGACGGGGGGCGGTGGTTCGACACCGAAGCAGCGATCAAGCACGGGCTCGACCTGGTGGCGCAGGGCGCCGACCTGGTGGACGTCGGCGGCGAGTCCACCCGGCCCGGCGCGGCGCGGGTCGGCGAGGACGAGGAACTGCGCCGGGTGCTGCCGGTGGTGCGCGGGCTGACCGGCGAGGGTCTGGTGGTCAGCGTCGACACCATGCGGGCCTCCGTGGCGGCGCAGGCGGTGGCCGCGGGTGCGGTCCTGGTCAACGACGTCAGCGGCGGCCGCGCCGATCCGGAGATGGTGCCCGCGGTCGCCGACGCCGGTGTGCCGTTCGTGGTGATGCACTGGCGGGGCCAGAGCATCGACATGAACAACCGAGCCGTCTACACCGATGTCGTCGGCGAGGTTCTCGACGAACTGCGCACGGCGGTGCGGCAGGCCGTGGCGGGCGGTATCGACCCCGCCCGGATCGTGGTCGACCCCGGGCTGGGCTTCGCCAAGCGTGCCGAGCACGACCTCGCCCTCGTCGCGGCGCTCGCCGAACTGCGGGCCGGACTGCCCCACCCGATGCTGGTGGCCGCCTCCCGGAAGCGGTTCCTGGGCCGGGTGCTGACCGACGAGCAGGGCGCGACCCCGCCGCCCGCCCGCGAACGCGACGCGGCGACAGCCGCCGTCACCGCGCTGGCGGCCCGGGAGGGCGCCTGGGCGGTACGGGTCCACGAGGTGCGGGCCAGCGCGGACGCCGTCCGCGTCGTCCGGGCCGTCGACGCGGCCGGCGCGGCTCTCCCCGACGCACCCCGGGTCCCGGTCACCCCCGGGACGACGAATCCGGAGGCAGCGACATGAGCGGCGCGCGAACCGACAGCGAGGCGGTCGAGGCCGCCAACACCGCCCTCTACGAGGCGGTCGAGCAGGGCGACATCGAGGCCCTCTCCCGGATGTGGCTGGGTGAGGAGGCGGTCGATCCGGACGACCTCGAGGGCGGCGAGGGCGAGCACGGGGTCCGGGTCGTGCACCCCGGCTGGCCGGTGCTGACCGGGCGCGGCGAGGTGCTGCGCTCCTACGCCCTGATCATGGCCAACACCGAGTACGTCCAGTTCTTCCTCACCGATGTCGAGATCTCGGTGCTGGGCGACACCGCGCTGGTCAGCTGCACCGAGAACATCCTCAGCGGCGGCCCGGCCGAGGCGGACGGCTCCGCGGGACCGCTGGTCGGCGGCCTGGTGGTGGCCACCAACGTCTTCCGCCGCAGCGAGCAGGGCGAGTGGAAGCTGTGGTCGCACCACGGTTCGCCGGTCCTGGTGGAGCAGGACGACGAGGACGGGGACGGCGAGGGAGAAGGGGACCTGGGCCAGGGCGACATCGAGCTCTAGGCCGGGTCCGCACGACCCGGTACGCGCCCGGCCTCGGCCGCGCGCCGGGGACTTGATGCCGGTGCTCACCCCTTCCGACCGCACCCGGGCGCCGGGCTCCGGTCGGAAACCGTTACCTGCGGACCACCCGATCCGGCACATGACCGGGAATGCGCGCGTGGCCGCGAACGCTGTGGGGTAGGCGGCGCGGCGAGCCGTCATGCTCACGGGTAGATTTCGATCCGGTGCCGCCAGGGGCCGTCGGTGCCCCGAGAGCCGGTATACGTTCGCACGACCGACGGGAGTGATGAAGTGGATCGCGTCGCACTGCGCGGCCTCGCGGCGCGTGGGCATCACGGCGTGTTCGAGAGGGAACGCGAGCAGGGGCAGACCTTCGTCGTGGATCTCGACATGGGACTCGACACGCGGTCGGCAGCCGAGAGCGACGACCTGTCCCGTACGGTCCATTACGGAGTCGTCGCCGAAGAGGTCGTCGCGGTCGTCGAGGGGGAACCGGTCGACCTGATCGAGACGCTCGCCCAGCGGATCGCCGACACCTGCCTGCGGCACGAGGCCGTACGCGAGGTGGAGGTGGTCGTGCACAAGCCCGACGCCCCGATCGCCGTGCCGTTCGAGGACGTGACCATCACTATCAAGCGGAGCCGCGCATGACGCCGAACAGTGACCCGACCGTACAGCCGGTGCCCGCCTCCGTGGTGCAGCAGGTGGACGCCGCCGACACGACGCTGCACAACCCGAAGACCGCCGTGCTGTCGATCGGCAGCAACCTCGGCAACCGGCTGGAGTCGCTGCAGAGCGCCGTCGACGCGCTGGCGGACACCCCGGGGATGAAGGTGACGGCCGTCTCGCCGGTCTACGAGACCGAGCCGTGGGGCGTCGAGCCCGGCAGCCAGCCCGCCTACTTCAACGCGGTCGTCGTGGTCCGCACCACCCTGCCGCCCGGCTCCCTCCTCGAACGCGGCCACGCCATCGAGGAGGCGCTGGAGCGGGTCCGCGACGAGCGCTGGGAACCGCGCCCCATCGACGTGGACATCGTGGCCTACCAGGGCGTCGTCTCCGACGACCCGCAGCTCACCCTCCCCCACCCCAGGGCGCACGAGCGGGCCTTCGTCCTCGTGCCGTGGCACGACGTGGACCCCGCGGCCGAGGTTCCGGGCCGCGGCAGCGTCGAGGAGCTGCTGCGGACGCTCGGCACGGAGGACGTCACCGCCCGCCCGGACCTGGAACTCATCGTGCACGCCTGAGCGTTGGCTGCGCGTACCCATTGCCGTTCTGCCGTACCCCGTTGCCGTACCTGCCCGGCGTCCCCGGCCGACGCCCCGCACCGCCCGGACCGCACCCGCGAGGTGGAAGCTCGATGAACCAACTCCGTATCCGCACCCTCGCGGCGCTCTTCGTCATCGCGGGAGTGCTCTCGTGGGGCGGAGCGCGGCTGTGGGACGCGCTGGGCACGCTGCCGGGGGTGCCGTTCGCCGCGCCCATCGTGCTAGGCGCCATCGCGGCCGTGCTGCTGGCCACCGCCCTCTCGCTGCGCTCCCGGCTGAAGGCCCAGCGGGAGCGGGAGCCGGGCGCCAAGGGCGTGGACCCGATGATGGCGGCCCGTGCCGTCCTCTTCGGCCAGGCGAGCGCGCTGGTGGCCGGACTGGTCTCGGGCATGTACGGCGGCACGGGGCTGTTCCTGATCACCGAGCGCGCCGAGGTCCCGGCCCGCGCCCAGCAGGCGCTCTATGCGGGCCTCTCCGTGGTGGCGGGCATCGCGGTGATAGCGGCGGCGGTGCTGCTGGAGCGCATCTGCCGACTGCCCGAGGACGAGGACGAGAGCGGCCCCCCGACCGCCGCGGCCTGAGCCCGAACGGACCTCACTCCCGGCGGGCCTGACCTCGGCAGGTGCCTCGGGCCGGGGAACGGGTCGCCCGGAAGGGCCGGAGCACGGCCCGGACCGGCCGTCCCGCAGCCCGGAAGGGGCGGGACGCGTGATGCGGGAGCTCCGGCTCAGCGGGACAGTATCAGGCTCATCGCCTCGGCCCGGGTGGTCGCGTCGCGGAGCTGTCCGCGGACCGCGGAGGTCGTCGTCTTGGCACCGGGCTTCCGGACGCCCCGCACCGACATGCACATGTGTTCGCACTCGATGACCACGATGACCCCGCGGGGCTCCAGAATCCGCATCAGCGAATCGGCGATCTGGGTCGTCAGCCGCTCCTGGACCTGGGGCCGACGGGCGAAGACATCGACCAGCCGGGCCAGCTTGGACAACCCCGTGATCTTGCCGCTGGCGGACGGGATGTAGCCGACGTGCGCCAGACCGTGGAACGGCAGCAGGTGGTGCTCGCACTGGCTGACCACCTCGATGTCCTTGACCAGGACCATCTCGTCGTGACCCAGATCGAACGTCGTCGTCAGCACGTCCTCGGGACGCTGGTTCAAGCCCGCGAACATCTCCCGGTAGGCGCGGGCCACCCGCGCCGGGGTCTCCAGGAGCCCCTCCCGGTCGGGATCCTCGCCCACGGCGATCAGGAGCTCACGTATCGCGTTCTCGGCGCGCTTCTCGTCGAAGGCGCTGTTCGGGCTCTCCCCGTCCAGGGTCACCGGGTCGGTCATCTGGTCCCTCGTTCCTCGACTTCCACAGCCTGCGGACCGTCACCGTGCGTGACCGGTTCCGGCTGTCGCGTACACAGCGAAAAGCCGCGCCCCTCGACAGTAACCCGAGGGGCGCGGCTGACATTCCGTGGCGCGGCTCTCACCGCGCCCACCTGCGGTTATCCGTTGTCCGGATCCACGGGCTCGACGATGGCGTCCGAGTCCCGAGGGCCGATCTCCTTACCCAGGTTCGGGCCGGAGTTCCCGTTGGTCAGCGCCGCGGGCGGAGCCGACACCGGGGGCCGGGTGGAGGGAGTACGCCGCGAGGACCCCGTCCAGGCGGGACGGGCCGGACGCTTGACCACAGGGTTGAAGACCTCGGCGATCTCCTCCTTGTTCAGCGTCTCCTTCTCCAGCAGGGCCAGGACGAGGTTGTCGAGGACGTCGCGGTTCTCCACCAGGATTTCCCAGGCTTCGTTGTGCGCCGTCTCGATCAGCTTCTTGACCTCCTCGTCCACCAGTCCGGCGACCTCCTCGGAGTAGTCCCGCTGATGGGACATCTCCTTGCCCAGGAAGGGCTCGGACTGGTCGGAGCCGAACTTGATGGCGCCCAGCCGCTCGGTCATGCCGTACTGGGTGACCATCGCGCGCGCGGTGGCCGTCGCCTTCTCGATGTCATTGGCCGCGCCCGTGGTCGGGTCGTGGAAGACCAGTTCCTCGGCCGCCCGGCCGCCCATCATGTAGGCGAGCTGGTCGAGCATCTCGTTCCGCGTGGTCGAGTACTTGTCCTCGTCGGGGAGGACCATCGTGTACCCGAGCGCGCGGCCTCTGGAGAGGATAGTGATCTTGTGGACCGGATCGGAGTTGGGTGAGGCCGCCGCGACCAGGGCGTGCCCGCCCTCGTGATACGCGGTGATCTTCTTCTCCTTGTCGCTCATGATCCGGGTCCGCTTCTGCGGTCCGGCCACGACGCGGTCGATCGCCTCGTCCAGATACTTGTTGTCGATCAGCTTCTGGTCGCTGCGCGCGGTGAGCAGCGCCGCCTCGTTCAGCACGTTGCTCAGGTCGGCGCCGGTGAAGCCCGGGGTGCGCCGGGCGACCGCGCTCAAGTCCACGTCGGGCGCCATCGGCTTGCCCTTCTGGTGGACCTGGAGGATCTCCAGGCGGCCCTGCATGTCGGGGCGGTCGACGGCGATCTGCCGGTCGAACCGGCCCGGACGCAGCAGCGCCGGGTCCAGGATGTCCGGCCGGTTGGTGGCGGCGATCAGGATGACGCCGCCCTTGACGTCGAAGCCGTCCATCTCGACCAGGAGCTGGTTGAGGGTCTGCTCCCGCTCGTCGTGACCGCCGCCCATGCCGGCGCCGCGGTGCCGGCCCACGGCGTCGATCTCGTCGACGAAGACGATGGCCGGGGCGTTCGCCTTGGCCTGCTCGAACAGGTCGCGCACCCGGGAGGCGCCGACACCGACGAACATCTCCACGAAGTCCGAACCGGAGATCGAGTAGAACGGCACGCCCGCCTCACCCGCGACCGCGCGGGCGAGCAGCGTCTTACCGGTACCGGGCGGGCCGTAGAGCAGCACGCCCTTCGGGATCTTGGCGCCGACGGCCTGGAACTTGGCGGGTTCCTGGAGGAAGTCCTTGATCTCGTGGAGCTCCTCGACGGCCTCGTCGGAGCCGGCCACGTCGGTGAAGGTCGTCTTCGGGGTGTCCTTGGTGATGAGCTTGGCCTTGGACTTCCCGAAGTTCATCACCCGGGAGCCGCCGCCCTGCATCTGATTCATCAGGAACAGGAAGATGACGATGATCAGCACGAACGGCAGCAGCGAGATCAGCATCCCGACGAACGGGTTCTGCTTCTGCGGCGCGACCGTGTATCCCTTCGGGATCTCCTTCTGGTCGTACTTGCTCTGGAGTTCCTTGGCGATATCGACACCCTGGGAGTCGATGTAGCTCGCCTTGATCTTGTCGCTGTCCTCGACCTTGGCGCCGTCCTTGAGCTCGAGCTTGACGATCTGCTCGTCGCCCGTGGTGAGCTCTGCGGACTTCACCTTGTCCTGTCGGATCGCCTGTACGACCTGGCCGGTGTCCACCGTCTTGAAGCCGCCGGACGAGCCGACGACCTGCATCAACACGACCACGGCAAGGACGGCCAGCACGATCCACATGACCGGCCCGCGGAAGTATCGCTTCACGTCCATCCATACGGAGCGCGTGGGCCCCGTCCCTCCTGCCACAGTGAGTTGAAAAGCCTGACCTTCGGACGGTACCCCAGCATTGTCACCCGGCGCCGCCGAGGACGGTCAACCGCACCGCCCTCCGACCCTGCAACGAGGGACACCGGCCCTGTGTTCCCGGCCCGCACGCGCGTGCGCGACGGATGTCAGCCGCCGTACACGTGCGGGGCAAGCGTGCCGACGAACGGCAGATTGCGGTACCGCTCGGCGTAGTCGAGCCCGTAGCCGACGACGAACTCGTTCGGGATGTCGAAGCCCACCCACTTCACGTCGATCGCCACCTTGGCGGCGTCCGGCTTGCGCAGCAGGGTGCACACGTTGAGGGAGGCGGGCTCGCGGGATCCCAGGTTGGACAGCAGCCAGGAGAGCGTCAGCCCCGAGTCGATGATGTCCTCGACGATCAGGACGTGCTTGCCCTTGATGTCGGTGTCCAGGTCCTTGAGGATCCGGACCACACCCGAGGACTGGGTCCCGGCGCCGTAGGAGGACACCGCCATCCAGTCCATCGTCGCCGGGGTGGACAGGGCCCGCGCCAGGTCCGCCATCACCATGACGGCGCCCTTGAGCACCCCGACCAGCAGCAGTTCCTCGCCCGCGTACTCCGCGTCGATCCGCTCCGCCAGCTCGGCCAGCTTCGCGTCGATCTCTTCCTTGCCGACCAGCACCGACTGCAGGTCGGTGCCCATGTCTTTCTCGTCCACCCGTGCTGCTCTCGCTCGTCGCGGTCCGGTCGCCCCGGCCCGCCGCAGCCCTCCGGACGGCCCGGTGAGTGCCGGGGCGCCGGTCAGCTCGGTGAGCCGTGCCGGATGACCAGTCTGCCACCCTGGCGCGCGACCTCCACACGCCCGGGCAGGTTGAGGGCCCGCTGGCCGCGCCACGCGGTGATGAGCCGGTCCATCTCCTCGATGTGCCGGGCGAACAGCGACCCCGCCGGAGAGCCCGCCTCGATCGCCGCCCGGCGCAGCACCCGCCGCCGCACCGCGGGCGGCAGCGCGTACAGCCGTACCACGTCCAGCTCCACCGCTCCGTCGGCGCCGGGCGCGCCCTCCGTCCGGGCGACGGCCCGGTCGGAGGGCGCCGACCCGTCCGCCTGGTCCGGCACCCCGGCGTCCTGAGGACCGCTGCCGGGGGTGCGCACGACGGCGCGCTCGGCGTCGTCGGTCCACGCGTCCAGCGCGTCCGCGTCGTCCCGGGAGAGCTGCGCCGTACGGGCGAGTGCCTCGATGACGCCCTTGCCGAGCGCCTTCTCCAGGGCGGGGAGCGCCTCGTGGCGGACGCGGGAGCGGGTGTAGGCGGGGTCGGCGTTGTGCGGGTCGTCCCAGACGGGGAGCGACTGGACCATGCACGCCTTGCGGGTGGTCTGCCGGTCGACGGCCAGGAACGGGCGGCGGTAGCGGCCGCCGGGGCCGGAGACCGCCGCCATGCCGGACAGCGAGCGGGTGCCGGAGCCGCGGGCCAGCCCGAGCAGCACCGTCTCCGCCTGGTCGTCGCGGGTGTGGCCGAGCAGCACGGCGGCCGCGCCGTACCGCTCCGCGATCGCGTCCAGCGCGGCGTACCGGCCCTCGCGCGCGGCGGCTTCGGGGCCGGTGTTGGTCCGTCCCACCTGGATGGCGACCGACTCGACCGGCGTCAGGCCGAGCCCGGCGAGCCGGTCGGCCACGTCCTGGGCGCGCTCGGCGGAGCCCGGCTGCAGGCCGTGGTCGACCGTGACGCCGCCGGCCCGCAGGCCGAGGCGGGGGGCTTCGAACGCGAGCGCGGAGGCGAGGGCCATCGAGTCGGCGCCGCCGGAGCAGGCGACGAGGACGAGCGGTGGCGACGACTCGGCGGGGAGGTCGCCGGGGAGGGCAGCGCCGGGCTGGGGAGTCGCCGCGGGCTGGGGGGTCGCCGCGAGCTGTGCGCCGCGCGCGCCGCGCGTGCTCGCGTCGTGGGCGCTGAGGTCGTGGGCGCTGAGCACGTCGTGGAGTGTGCGGCGGACCGCCAGGCGTATCGCGGCGACCGCGGGGTGGGGACCCATGTCCGATTCACTTCCTCGTCAGGAGCTGCGCAGATCGCGGAAGGAGGCTTCCGCGGATCCGGGTGGGGGCGTCGAAGTCGGCAACTGTCGGCACTGCTGTCACGCTGTGTGTGTCGATGGTGACAGAGACGGACTGTGTTCCCCGAGCATCGCACGCGTACCCCGCCCGCACGGTCCCTCGGAAGGGTGATTGGCGAGGCTTCCGGCCGCCCTAATCGGCCTTGCGGTGCACCCTCGAGATCCACTCGGCGGGTTCGGCGATCTCCGCCTTCGTCGGAAGGGTGTTCGGTGACGTCCACACACGGTTGAAACCCTCCATGCCCACCTCGTCCACCACGGTGCGCACGAACCGCTCCCCGTCCCGGTACTGCCGCAGCTTCGCGTCCAGGCCCAGCAGCTTGCGCAGCGCCAGATCGAGCCGCCCGGCACCGGCGGCCCGGCGCTTCTGGAACTTCTCCCGGATCTCGGTGACGGTCGGGACGACCTGCGGGCCCACCCCGTCCATCACGTAGTCGGCGTGCCCCTCCAGCAGCGACATGACGGCGGTCAGCCGGCCCAGCACCTCGCGCTGCGCCGGGCTCTGCACCAGTTCCACGAGGCCGGGCCGCTCCTCCGCGCCGTCCTCCGTGCCGCCCTCGCCCGGCCTGCCGCCGGACAGCGACTGGACGGCCTCCCGCAGCCGCTCCACGAGCGTCGAGGGGTCGATGTCGGTCTGCTCCAGGAAGGACTGGATCTCCATCCGCAGATGGTCGCGCAGCCAGGGAACCGCCGTGAACTGGGTGCGGTGGGTCTCCTCGTGCAGGCACACCCACAGCCGGAAGTCGTGCGGATCCACCTCCAGCTCGCGCTCCACGTGCACGATGTTCGGCGCCACCAGCAGCAGCCGGCCGCCACCGTCGGCACCGCCCGGCAGGTCCCGGCCGGCCGGCGCGAACGTCTCGTACTGACCCAGCACCCGCGAGGAGAGGAAGGAGAGCAGCATGCCGACCTCCACCCCGGTGACCTTGCCGCCGACCGCGCCGAGCACGGCCCCGCCGGGGACGCCGGCGCGGCGCTCGGCCACCTTGCCCAGCAGCGGGGAGAGCAGCTCCCGGAATCCGGCGACGTTGGCCCGCACCCAACCGGGCCGGTCCACCACCAGCACGGGCGTGTCCCCCGCCTCGGCGTCGGCGGGGGACAGCCGGGTGAAGCCGCGTACGTGCTCCTCGGAGACCTTCGCGTGCCGCCGCAGCTCGGCGACGATGCCGCGGGCCTCCTCCCTGCTGACTTCCGGCCCCGGCCGTCCGAGCCGGGTCGCGGTCGTGACCGCGAGATTCCAGTCGACCATCTGCACACCACCGAGGCTCGTCATTCTTTCACCGTACGTGCAGTGCGCGCGGGGCGGGAGGAGAGCGCGAGGACCGTGCGCCCGCCCCGGGGATCAGCCGGCCGAGGGCGAATCCCGGCAGCCGCAGTTGGCCAGGGCCGAGGCGAGCCGGTCCAGGGATTGCTGGGCCGCGTCCCGCGTGGCGGCTCCCGTCGTCATGAACGCGAAGGCCAGCATCCGGCCGTCCGCGTCCACGACGGTGCCCGCCAGCGTGTTCACTCCGGTCAGGGTGCCGGTCTTGGCCCGCACCAGCCCCGCGCCGGGCTCGCCGCGCTCGCCGCCGTACCGGCTGCCGAGGGTGCCGGTGAACCGTGCGACGGGCAGCCCGGTGAGGACGGTGCGCAAGGCGGGCCGGTCCGGATCGGCCGCGAGGGTGAGCAGCCGGGTGAGCAGTGCCGGGGAGACCCGGTCCGCGCGGTCGAGGCCGCTGCCGTCCGCGAAGCGGGCGCCCTTGAGGGGCAGGCCGAGCCGGTCGAGGGTGTGCCGTACGGCGCGGCCCGCGCCGCGGAAGTCGGCGGGCTCGCCCGCGGCGAGGGCCGTCTGGCGGGCGAGCGCCTCGGCGAGGTCGTTGTCGCTGTGGGTGAGCATCCGCTCGACCAGCGCGGAGAGCGGTGCCGAGCGGTGCACGGCCAGCTCGGTGGCCTGCTTTCCGGCGGTGCGCTCCCGGGGTGCGCCCTCGACGGTGACGCCCTTGTCCTCGAGCGCGTCCGCGAACGCGTCGGCCGCTTCCCGGGCGGGGTCGGCGACGCGCGGCGCCGGGCCGTGGTCGCTGCCGTCCGTGCGGCCTTCCTCGACCATCAGCGGGGTGACCCGGGCCAGGTTCTCGTTGGGCCCGATGACGTGCCGCTCGGTGCCGGTGTAGCGGGAGGTGTCGTACCGGAGCCGGACGGTGTGCACCTCGCCCCCGTCCAGGGCCCGGGCGGTCCGCGCGGCCAGGGCCGTCAGGTCCTTCCCGGTGAGCGTGGGGTCGCCGCCGCCGACGAGGGTGACCCGGTCGTCCTCGCGGACCGCGCGGGTGGCGATGCGGTACGTCTCCCCGCGCGCGGTCAGCGCGGCGACGGCGGTGGCCAGCTTGATCGTGGAGGCGGGGGCCGAGACCGCCCGGGCGTCCCGGGAGAACAGCTGCCGTCCGGTGACGGCGTCCACGACGGAGGCGTGCCGTACGGCGCCGAGCGAGCCGTCCTCGATCAGCGGTTCGAGCGTGTCGGCGAGGGCCGAGGCGGTGGGCGGCGGCATCTGCTCCGGCCGGCTGTCGCCGCGGCCGGAGCCCTGCGGGCCGCCCTCCCCCGCGTCCTGCTCCGGGACGGGACCGGCCGCGGCGAGCACCTGGGGGGCGGTGGGGGGCCCGGACGGACGGTCGGGGGTGCCGGGGGTGCCGGGGGTGTGGTCCGCGCCACTTCCGCGTTCCTGACGGGCCGCCCGGACCCGCTCGGCCGTACGCTGACCCGAGTCCCACGGCCCCGCCGCGGCCACCGCCAGCAGCGCGGCCACGAGCCCCAGCGCGGTGGAGGCGGCGGTGAACCGGACCGTCAGCCGCTGCTGCGGAGAGGCCGCCCGCCAACGGCGCCGGGCCCCGTGCACCGTCGCGCGCCCGCGTGTGTTCGCGCGTACGGCGGTCGTACGAACGTGCGCCGCGAGGGCGTGCGCACGGGGCGCGACGGTCCGGGCGTACGCCGCCGCGGAGCGGGTCGCGCGGAGGCCGGAGCGGTATGCCCGGTTCGCGGTGTCACGCACCTTCGATCCGGTGTCATGCACCTCGACCAGCCCCTTTCGCGAGCACACATGTGCGTGGGGGACACTTAATCACCAGACTGGAGTTCTTCTGGGGGACGGCCCCCAGGGCACACGAGTGCTGATCTCATCATGATCTATACGGAGGAGCCTCCCTTGGAGTTCGACGTCACCATCGAGATCCCGAAGGGCTCGCGGAACAAGTACGAGGTGGACCACGAGACGGGCCGCATCCGCCTCGACCGGCACCTGTTCACCTCGACCGTGTACCCGGCGGACTACGGCTTCGTCGACGGCACCCTGGGCGAGGACGGTGACCCGCTCGACGCGCTCGTGCTGCTGGAGGAGCCCACCTTCCCCGGGTGCATCATCAAGTGCCGCGCCATCGGGATGTTCCGGATGACCGACGAGGCGGGCGGCGACGACAAGCTGCTGTGCGTCCCCTCCTCGGACCCGCGGATGGAGCACCTGCGCGACATCCACCACGTGAGCGAGTTCGACCGGCTGGAGATCCAGCACTTCTTCGAGGTCTACAAGGACCTGGAGCCCGGCAAGTCGGTCGAGGGCGCCGACTGGGTGGGCCGTGCCGAGGCCGAGGCCGAGGTCGAGGCGTCCATCAAGCGGCTGGCCGCCGAGGGCGGGCACTGAGAACCGTTTCTGCACGGGGCTGCGCCGCTGCCCCCGTTCGGGTGACGGAGGGGCTGCCCGGACGCCGGGCAGCCCCTCCGCCGTTCAGAAGCCCCTGGTGCGCTTGGCGGCGCGGCGGCCGGGCAGCGGCGTCTCCTGGCCCGGGGTCTTGATGAAGAGGCGGGCCAGCTCGCCGCCCAGGTTGACCCCGATGGCGATGGCCAGGGCCAGCGCGCCGGCCGTGGCCAGGTGCTCGAACCCCTTGTTGACGTCGCCCTGGGCGATGTTCAGCAGCCCGAAGTAGGTGTTGCTACCCGGCAGCAGCGGTCCGATCGCCGCCGTGATGTACGGCAGCGACGAGGCGAACTGGTACCGGGACAGCAGCTGGCCGAAGAGGCCGACGAGCCCGGCGGCCACCACGGTGGCCGGGACGGGTGTGACATCGGCCTTGGTCAGCACGCCGAAGATCAGCCAGGCGACGCCGCCGTTCATGGTGGCCAGCACCACGGTGTGGCGCTCCTGCTGGAGCAGCACGCAGAACGCGAGCGCCAGCAGCATCGCGGCCAGCAGCTGGGTGACCGGCCGGTCGCTGTGGTGCACGATGTCGGGCGTCAGCCGGGCGTTCAGCCGGGCGCCCACGTACAGCACCATCAGCACACCGGAGACGATGCCGACGATGAGGTAGATGACCTCCAGCAGCCGGGCGGCGGCGGTGATGTAGAAGCCGGTGAGTCCGTCGTGCACGGCGGCGACCAGCGCCCGCCCCGGGATCAGCGCGAAGAGCCCACCGGTGATGACCGCGGACGCCTGGATGCGGGTGTCGGTGTGCTGGGCGAGCAGCGCGACGGCCACGCCCATCCCGGCCGGGGGCATGGCGGCGGCCGCGAACTGGTAGAACTCCGGCAGTCCGCGCCCGGCGCACAGCCAGGCCAGCCGGTCGCCGAGCATGGCGCCGACCGCGGCCAGCACGAAGACCAGCCCGTCACCGCCCACCAGCAGCGAGGCCGCGCCGGAGAGGGCGCCGCTGGCCACGGTCAGCGCCCACTTGGTGTAGGGGTGCCGGTTGCGGCGCATCTCCGCGAGCCGCCGGTAGGCCTCCTCCAGCGACACCTCGCCCTGGGTGATGTCGGCGACGAGTGCGAAGACGGCCGACAGCCGGGTGTAGTCGGTACCCCGTCTGCGGACGGTCCTGCTGAGCGTGACCGGGTCGTCCACCAACGACGGCTGGTGGGTGATGGCCAGCAGGGTGAAGGTGACCTCGGGTTCGGTGCGGTCGAGTCCGTAGGCGTGTGCGACGCCGAACATGGCCGCCTCCACGTCCTCGGCGCCCTCTCCGCCCGCGAGCAGCAGCTCGCCGATCCGGAGCGTCAGGTCGAGGACACGGGGAACGGGGGGTCCGCTCTCCGCGCCCTCGTCGCCGCGCGGGGAGCGCTCGGGTACCGGACGCTCGGCGAGCGGCATCCGGACCATGGAGCGCATCCGGTCCTGCCAGGGCGAGCCCGGCTTGGCCAGCGGCCCGACGACGGGGATGCCGTCGGGTGGCGTGAAGGCGCTGCCGGGCTCGTACGACAGCGGGCTGACCAGCCCCTCCGGGATGGTGAACTCGGAGGTCGCGTGCTCCTCCTCCGGGATGGGGGGAAGCGGCACGCCCAAGGGCGCCGTGAAGGCGCTGCGTGACTCGTCGGACGCCGGTTTGGCGTCCTCCGGCTCACCACCCTGCTCCGCGGCGTCGCCGTTTCCCCGGGGCTGCCCCACCACTTTCTGTGCGCTCCTTACCCTCTCGCGCCTGATGCGCGTTACGTCTCAAGTTTCCAGCAGTGCCACACGACCGACGTGGTGTCCAACGGAAATGGTTCCACGAACCGGAAGCGTGCTACCTCACAGTGGAGCATGAGAAGTGATCCTCTCCCCAAAGATCCCCCTGTACAGGGGAATTAAAAGTGAGAGAACACGAGGGAAGGGGGTGCGGAGGGGGCTCAGGAGGCGGAAGAACCGCCCTCGCCCCGCTCCCTTCCTACTGCGTTTGCCGCGCGTGCGCGGGCGCGGTCACGTGCGGCTTCCTCATTGGCCGCGATCGCGTCCCGCAGATACCGGGCCAGCCCCGGCCGGATCGCGTCATAGGTGGCGGTGAAGCGCTCGTCCTGGACGTACATCTCACCGAGCCTGCTGTGCATCCCGTGGTCGCACGGGTAGCTGGTGCGGGAGATGAACAGCCGGTGCCGCTCGGCCAGATCGGTCACTCCGGGCGCGTCCGGCGCATCCCCGGCCGCCATCCGGTCGGCGACCGCGCGGTGGATCCCGTCCAGCTCCCGGGTGAGCGCCTTCCAGTCCTCCTTGGTGCGGGAGGCGGCCCGGCGCTGCGACTCCCGGTACGCCTCGGTGCTGCCCCAGCGGTGCTCCGCCTCCTCGGCGTGCGCCTCCGGGTCGAAGTCCCCGAAGACCTCGAACCGCTCCTCGGGGGTGAGACTGATGCCCATTTTCCGTGCCTCCATGGCGCGTTCCACGGCGGTGGCCATTTCCGTGAGCCGACCGATCCGCGCCGTCAGCACGGCGTGCTGCCGGCGCAGCAGGTCGATCGGGTCCGCAGCGGGGTCGTCCAGCAGGACGGCGACCTCCTCCAGCGGGAAACCCAGTTCCCGGTGGAAGAGGATCTGCTGCAGCCGGTCCAGGTCGGCATCGGTGTAGCGCCGGTGTCCGGCCGCCGTGCGCTCCCCGGGGACCAGCAGGCCGATCTCGTCGTAGTGGTGCAGGGTGCGCACCGTGATCCCGGCGAGAGCGGCGACCTGCCCGACGGAGTGGCTCATATCCGCCTCCTCGTTGGCTTGCGGCATCCACGGTGCGCCCTCACGTCACGTGAGGTGCAAGCCGTTCTTCCGGGCGCCGCTGCGGCGACGGACTCAGAACGGCCGCCGGTCCGTCAGGACGCTGAGGTCCCGCTCGCCCTCGCCCGCCATCACGAAGGCGCCGCCCTCCAGCCGGGAGATCAGGTCGCGGGCCCACGCCGCGTCGCTCTCGGCCGTGTGCACCCACAGCTTCATGATCTCCCCGATGTGCCCCCACTCCGGCGGAGCACCACCGTCCGGGGTCCAGTTCGAGGTGACCTCGTCGCGCCAGGACTCCAGCGCGGCGACCCGCTCCTCCAGCAGCGCGACGGCCTCCGCGCGGGGCAGGTCCACGAGGAACCCGACGGCGGAAGTGAGCAGCTCCTGCTTCTCCCGGGTGGCGGTCAGCGCGTGCCGCAGCAGCCGGAAGAACTCCGCCTCACCGGCCGCGGTGATCTCGTACTCGGTGCGCGGCGGGCCGCCCGCGGTGCTGGGGGCGATGGCGTGGGCGAGCAGCAGGTCCTGCTTGGCGAGCTGCTTGAGCGCGTGGTAGATCGAGCCGGGCTTGGCCGCCGACCACTCGTGCGCGCCCCAGAACTCCAGATCGTTGCGGACCTGGTAGCCGTGCGCCCGCCCCCGCAGGCGCACGTCCCCCAGCACCAGCAGCCGGATCGCCGACATCGCTCCCTGTCCCCGTCACACCGCCGTGGTTCTGTCAAGCACCACCCTATGCGGGGCCGCCGGGGCGGGGGCGGCAGCGGGGTCAGTCCCGCGGGGTGTCGCCCCCGCCGGGCGCGCCGCCGAAGGCCGACCAGTCCGGCTCGGGCATCGCACCCGTCTCGAACACGAGATCGAAGGCACCCTTGCCGTCGAGCGTCTCGCGGATGATGTCGGCGTGCCCCGCGTGCCGCGCGTACTCCTCGATCAGGTGCAGCAGGCCCCAGCGCCAGGAGAACTCGCCGCCCTTGTCCCACGGCGCGGGCGGCACGACGAAGGTCTCGTCCAGCGAGCCCAGCCCGGCGACGGCCCGCTCGGTCTCGGCACCGACCCGCTCGCTCTCGGCGAGCAGCACCTCGACGGTCTCGTCCTCGCCCGGCCTGAAGCTGGTCTCCCACTCCGCGCGCTTGACCTCCTCGGCGACGTCGATCCCACGGAAGGTACGCAGCCAGCTCGCCTCCGTCACGGTCACGTGCTTGAGGACCCCGGCCACCGACAGTTCGCCGGCCGTGGGGGTGCTGCGGGCCTGCTCCTCGGTCAGCCCGTGCACGGCCCGGCGGATGCCGCCGCGCTGCGCCTCCAGGAACGCCAGCAGGGCTCCGCGCTCGTCACCGGGGGCCTCTGCCTGGACGACTACCGGCATGCTGCTCGCCACCTCTCGGGTCGGTCCGGGGCCTCTCCCCGGCCGATGACCACAAGCTATGCGGCCTCGCGGTCAGGGTCTGTCCTCGATCGGGCACGAGGGGTGCGGCATTTCCCGGGGCTCCGCCCCGCCCCGGACGGAGACCGTGACGGGGCCGGGCGGAACGGCCGGAGCGGGCGGAACGGCCGGAGCGATCAGAACGGGAACTCGCTGCGCTCCCGCTGGATGGAGACCCAGCGGGTGGTGGTGAACGCCTCCACCACCTGCGGCCCGTTCAGCCTGCCCAGACCCGAGTGCTTCTCGCCGCCGTACGGCACGATCGGCTCGTCGGCGACCGTGGAGTCGTTCACGTGCACCATGCCCGCCTCGATCCGGCGGGCGACGGCGACACCGCGCTCGATGTCCGCGGTGTGCACCGCGCCGGCGAGTCCGTAGGGGGTGTCGTTGGCGATCCGTACCGCGTCCTCCTCGCCGTCGGCACCGATGATCAGTGCGACCGGCCCGAAGATCTCCTCGTGCCGCAGCGGGGAGTCCGCCGGCAGGTCCGCCAGCACGCTGGGCGAGACGAGGTTGCCGTTCGCCGAACCGTGCAGCAGCGCCGTGGCGCCCTCGGAGAGTGCCTGCTCGACGATGGCCGTCACCCGCTCCGCCTGGCGGGAGTTGATCAGCGGACCGATGTGGGTCTCCGGCTTCGCCGGGTCCCCCACCACCAGTCGGCCGACCCGGTCCACGAACTTCGCGGTGAACTCCCGCTCCAGGCCACGGTCCACGATGATCCGGTTGGCCGCCATGCACAGTTGGCCCTGGTTGACGAAGCGGCTGTAGACCGCGGCGTCCACGGCGTAGTCCACATCGGCGTCGTCCAGCACCACCAGGCCGCTGTTGGAGCCGAGTTGGAGTATCACCCGCTTGAAGTTCCGGCCCGCGACGGTGGCCACATGGCGGCCGACGCGGTCGGAGCCGGTGAAGGAGATGACCTTCGGCACCGGGTGCTCGATCAGCGTGTCACCGATCTCCGCACTGTCGGTGATCACGACGTTCACCAGCCCCGGCGGCAGCCCGGCGTCCTCCAGCACCTTGGCGACCAGGGTGCCCCCGCACACCGGGGTCGACTGGTGCGGCTTGAGGACGGTGGCGTTGCCCAGCGCCAGCGCGGGCGCCACGGACTTGACCGCCAGCAGGAACGGGTAGTTGAAGGGGGAGATGACCCCCACGACCCCCACCGGGTCCCGGTAGACGCGGTTCTCCTTGCCGGGCACCGAGGAGGGCAGGATCTCCCCGAGCGGGTTGAGCGAGAGCTGGAGGGCCTCCCGGAAGAACTCCTTCACCATGTGGATCTCGAAGGCCGCCTTGTGCCGGGTGCCGCCCAGCTCGGCGATGATGGCCTCGGTGATCCGCGGCTCGTTCTCCTCGATGACCCGGATCGCTCGCTCGAAGACCCGTCTGCGGGCGTACGGGTTGGTGGCAGCCCAGTCGCGCTGCGCGCGTTCGGCCGCGCGATACGCCTCGTCGACCTCGTCGCGTGTGGCGACGGTGATGGAGGCGAGCTTCTCCCCGTTGTACGGGTTGAAGTCGATGATGTCCCAGGAGCCGGAGCCGGGACGCCACTCGCCGTCTATGCACTGGAGTGCCAGGTCCGTGAAGTAGGCCATGCCATTCCTTCGGGGGGTTGAAGGAGATGCTGCTGCTTGGTCATCGTACCGACGTGTCACAGGAGTTGACCGATTCGCCACAGGAGATCCCGGGTGTCTTCGGGAGAAAGGCTGATATCCACCAGTCGCCGTAGCGCCTGGTCGTACTGCGCCACCTCGTCCCGCTTGTCCAGGTAGAGGGCACTGGTGAGCTGCTCGAGGTAGACGATGTCGTTGAGGTCGGACTCCGGGAAGCGCAGCAGGGTGAAGGCGCCGGCTTCGGCGGCGTGCCCGCCGACGGCGAACGGCGCCACGTGCAGGTGCACGTTGGGCTGGTGGGAGATCTCGGCGAGGTGGGCGAGCTGGGCCTCCATGACGGCCGTCGAGCCGAACGGCCGGTGCAGCGCGGCCTCGTCCAGCACGCAGACCAACTGCGGGGCGCTCTCGGCCAGGAGCAGTTTCTGCCGTTCCAGCCGGAGCGCGACGCGGCGCTCGGCGTCCTCCTCGGCCAGCGGGGCGCGGTGGCCGGCCGCGACCACGGCCCGGGCGTACTCGCCGGTCTGCAGGAGGCCGTGCACGAACTGCACCTCGAACGTGCTGATGTGCGAAGCGGCACCCTCGAGGCCGACGTAGGTCTGGAACCAGCCGGGCAGCACGTCGCTGAAGTTGTGCCACCAGCCCGCGACGCTGGAGTCCCTGGCCAGCCCCAGGAGGGGGGCGCGCTCGGCGTCGTCGGTGACGCCGTAGAGCGTGAGCAGGTCCTCCACGTCCCGGGCCTTGAAACTGACCCGGCCCAGCTCCATCCGGCTGATTTTGGACTCGGAGGCCCGGATCGAGTACCCGGCGGCCTCGCGGGTGACGCCGCGGGCTTCGCGCAATCTCCTGAGCTGCGATCCGAGCAGGATGCGCCGGACCATCGAGCCGCTGGAACTGTTCACTCCCTTCGCCGCTCCGAGGTCGCTCGCTGCCGATTCTGCTGCCATTTGATCAGCCCTCCACCCCTGCTTGAAGGGAAGTGTGCCATCCCCGCGCTCCGTTGCGTGCGCGGCCGATTACACACGATCGAAAGTCTCTCGTGCACGTGCATCTGCCCTTGCATCTGCTGTGAGCATTGGGAACCATGGGGAGGGCACAAGTGGACTCGCCGGTACGCAAGTTGGCCGCGTGGGTTGCACTGTGGCGCCCGCACCAGGCGGGGTAGCACGGCCGACAGGATCCGCGCAGGATCGAAACTGCCGCTGACGCCAGGAGTGGCCCTTGTTGGGGACCGAAGGATCGACGGTGCTGGAGCCCTTGGAGGGGCTCCGGACGCCGGATGCCGCCTCGGTCTCCGGCTCCGCTTCCTGCGCGCTCCCGCCGCGCCACGAAGCGGTCTCCAGCGCCCGGAACTTCACCCGCAGCACGCTCCGGCACTGGGAACTGGCAGAGAAATTCGACGACGTGGCGCTGGTGGTCTCCGAACTGGTGACCAACGCCATGCGGCACGGCCTCACCCCCGGCGCCGATCACGGGGCGGCGTCGGGGGACGAGGACGGCCTGCCGGTCCGGCTGCATCTGATGCGCTGGTCGGGCCGGCTGGTCTGTGCCGTACGGGACCCCAGCGACCAGCCCCCCGATGTGACGGCCGTGCAGGACGCCGCCGCACACCGGGGGGCGCACGGGGGATTCGACGACCGCGGGACACCCGCCGCCCCCCAGGGCCGGCCGGCACTCGCAGGCTCCATGGAGTACGGGGGCTCCATGGATCGAGGGGGTGCCTCGGCCTTCGGGGCCCCTCTTGAACCCGGGAGGCTCCTCGGCTCCGAGGGGCCTCCCGGGCACGGGGGAAACGGGGGACACGGGGGACACGGGGGCGCCGTGGAAGCCGGTGACGCGTTCGCCGCAGGCGACGCGTCGGGCGTCTCGTACTCCGAGGACGCGGAGTACGAGACGCCCGGCTTCACGGCGGAGTCCGGCCGCGGCCTGCGCCTGGTCGACTCCCTCAGCGACGCCTGGGGCTGGCACCCGCTCTCGGGACTGCTCGCCGGGAAGATCGTCTGGGCGCTCTTCCGGACCGGCCGCGAGGCGCCGGCCCTCGGCGAGGTACCGGCCCTCGGCGGAATACCGGCCGTCAGCGGGCTGTCAGGTCGTCGAACTCACCGTCCTTGACGCCGAGGATCATCGCCTCCAGTTCAGCGGACGTGTAGACGAGCGCGGGCCCGTCGGGGAAGCGCGAGTTGCGCATGGCGATCTCCCCGTTGGGCAGCTTGGCGAACTCCACGCAGGCTCCCTGCGAGTTACTGAAGCGGCTCTTTCTCCACACGACCCCCTGGAGGTCCCTGGCGGCCATGCCGTTGAACGCGTCGGGCACTTGGAACTCCTGAGGTGGTCGAATGTGCAGGACCGGGTCGCGCAGCCGTGAACTGCCAACTTCCCGGGATCATAACTTTGTTCACGTACGGATGCATGTGCCGATGCACGTGCACGACGGCGGGTCGCAAGGCCGTCACAGCTGGTCAGACCCTTGACTTAAACTTGGCTTCAAGTTCTAGCGTCGCGTCATGAGCATGGAGATGACGGCATGGCAGGCGCTCTACAACGCACGCCAGGCCCACCAGGACCAGCACCCCTTCTCCGCGGCCGCGATCGGCCGCATCGTCCGCTTCGCACACCGCCACCACCGCAGAATGCTCGCATTCATGCTGCTCAGCAGCGTGCTCGCGGTGCTCACGGTGGCCACCCCGCTGCTCGCGGGCCGGGTGGTGACCGCGATCGACCAACAGGCCGCCGCAGGCACCGTGCTGGGACTCGCCGGGCTGATCGCGGCCATCGCCCTGGCGGAGGCGGGCGTCGGCCTTCTGACCCGCTGGCTGTCCGCGCGTGTCGGGGAGGGACTCATCCTCGATCTGCGTACCGCCGTCTACGACCATGTGCAGCGGATGCCGGTGGCCTTCTTCACCCGCACCCGGACCGGCGCCCTGGTGAGCCGCCTCAACAACGACGTCATCGGCGCCCAGCGCGCCTTCTCCTCCACGCTCTCGCAGGTCTTCAGCAACGTCGTCACCCTGCTGCTGACCCTGGTGGTGATGTTCAACCTGTCCTGGCGGATCACCCTGCTCGCGCTGGTGCTGCTGCCCCTGTTCGTCCTCCCCGCCCGGCGGATGGGCGCCCGGCTCGCCCGGCTGGAGCGGGAACGGGCCGACCACAACGCGCGGATGAGCACCCAGATGACCGAGCGCTTCTCCGCACCCGGCGCCACCCTGGTCAAGCTGTTCGGACGGCCACGCGAGGAGTCCGAGGAATTCGCCGCCCGCGCCGACCGGGTACGCGCCATCGGAGTGCGCACCGCCATGGTGCAGGAAGTCTTCTTCACCGCGCTGACCCTGGTGGCAGCGCTCGCACTCGCCCTCGTCTACGGACTCGGCGGCTACTACGCGCTGCGCGGCAGCCTGGAGCCGGGCGCCGTCGTCTCCCTCGCCCTGCTGCTCACCCGCCTGTACGCCCCGCTGACCGCACTGGCCAGCGCCCGGGTCGCGGTCATGAGCGCCCTCGTCAGCTTCCAGCGCGTCTTCGAAGTCCTCGACCTCGAACCGCTGATCGACGAGAAGCCGGACGCGGAAGAGGTGCCCGCCGGCCCCGTCTCCGTGGAGTTCGACGACGTCCACTTCAGCTACCCCTCCCCCGACAAGGTCTCCCTCGCGTCCCTGGAGGAGGTCGCCACGCTCGACACCCGGGGCGGCGAGGAGGTGCTGCACGGCATCTCCTTCCGCGCCGAACCAGGACAGATGGTCGCCCTCGTGGGCTCCTCGGGCGCGGGCAAATCCACCCTCGCCTCGCTGCTGCCCCGCCTCTACGACGTGGACAGCGGCGCCGTCCGGCTCGGCGGGACGGACGTGCGCGACCTGAGCGCCGCCACGATCCGGCAGACCCTCGGCATGGTCACCCAGGACGGCCACCTCTTCCACGACACCATCCGCGCCAACCTGCTGCTGCCCCGGCCGGAGGCCACCGACGAAGAGCTGTGGTCCGCGCTGCGCCGGGCCCGCCTCGACGGGCTGGTCGCCGCCCTGCCCGACGGCCTGGACACCCTCGTCGGAGAACGCGGCTACCGGCTCTCCGGCGGCGAGCGGCAGCGGCTGACCATCGCCCGGCTGCTGCTCGCCCGGCCCCGCCTCGTACTGCTGGACGAGGCGACGGCCCACCTGGACTCCACCTCCGAGGCCGCCGTGCAGGAAGCGCTCGCCGAGGCGCTGCAAGGCCGCACCTCCCTCGTCATCGCCCACCGGCTGTCCACCGTGCGAGCCGCCGACCGGATCCTCGTCCTGGAAGAGGGCCGGATCGTCGAGCAGGGCACCCACGAGCAACTGCTGGCCGCGGGCGGCCGCTACGAGGAACTCCACCGCACACAGTTCCTCGCGGGCGACCACCCCGCCGAAGCGCACCCGGCGGAAGCACCGGCCGCGGGCGCACCCGGGAGACCGGAAGCGGTTCCCCACCGGTGAGCGCTCCGCACCGGCACGCACCGCGGACGCCACCGGGACACGGGAGGCCCCGGAGCGCACCCGGACGCGGCACGCGGGCCGGCCCGCGTCACCCCCGCGGACGCGCTCGGCAGGCGCGCCCCCGCGCAGAGGCACAGGCTGAGCCGTGGACCGTCCCACGGCTCCGTCCCGCGGCGGTCCACTGGTACACGCCAGCCTGCCGGAAGGACACGAGCGCCATGAGCTGCTCCAGCCTTGAGTCTCTGACCCGCTGCTCCGTCGCCGTCGACCTGGGAGCGGCCAGGACCCGTGTGTACGCGAAGGGTGCGGGGCTCATCGTCGACCAGCCGTCGGCCGTCGCGGTGAACACCTACTCCGGCAGCCTGATCGCGGTCGGCCAGGCCGCGGAACGGATGGCGGGGCGCACGCCGCAGCACATCGAGGTCATCCGGCCGATCGCCAACGGCCATGTGGTGGACATCGAGATGGCCCGGCGGATGGTGCGGACCCTCATCGGCGAGAAGCTGCCCCGGCTCAAGCGGCGCCGGACGATGCAGCGGGCCGTGGTCACCGTCCCGCACGACGCCGACCCCCTGACGCGCCGCGCCGCCGTCGAGACACTCTCCGGAGTGGGGGCGCGCCACGTCGAACTGGTGGAGGCCCCGATCGCCGCGGCGATCGGCTCCGGACTCCCCGTCGTCCACCCCGAAGGGGCGATGGTGTTGCTGTGCGGGACGACCAGCACCCAGATCGCGGTGGTCTCACTGGGCGCCATCGTGGCGGCGGGCACGGTCGGCCTGGGCGGGGACACCATCCACCACTCCGTGGTGCAGTACCTGCGCAACCGGCACGAGCTGCTGCTGCCCAGCCAGGACGTCCGCCCGCTCCATCTGGCGCTGCTCGGCAGCGGCGGCGTCGGCACCGGCGTCTACACCGGAACCCTCGAGGTCCAGGGCCGGGACGTGGTCTCGGGCCTCGCCCGCACCGTCACCATCGACCCGGAGGAGGTGCGCGGCGCCATCCAGACGCCGCTCACCGGCCTCCTGGACACGATCCGGATCGTGCTGCACCGCTGCCCGCCCGATCTGGTGGCCGACCTCGCCGAGCACGGCATGGTGCTGGCGGGCGGCACCGCGCTGCTGCCGGGCCTCGCCGACCAGCTGCGGGAGCACACCGGGATGGCCGTGCAGGTGGCGGAGGAACCGGAACTGTGCGCGGTCAACGGGCTCGCCGCGATGATGTCCGGCCGGATCACCCCGCACCCCACGGGCTGGGACTCCCCGGCGGCCGAGGGCGCGGCCGTCCCCGCGGGCGCCGGAGCACTCGCCGGGGGCGCGGAGGCCGTGCCGGTGCCGGGACAGGACATCGGCTAGCCGCCGACCGGGCGCACCGCCGCTGCCCGGCGTCCGGTCTCGGATCGCGTCGTGGCGGCACTGTGCGGCGTCCGGGTTCAGATCGGGTCGGTGGCCGCGTCGTGCGGCGCGTAGGGCCCGAACAGGTCCACCAGCCGGGCGCGGCAGCGCTGCAACCTGTCCGCCATCACCGCGGCCACCGATCTGGTCATCGCCAGGCCCAGCGCTTTGTCCTCGTCGCACAGCACCCGGACCGTGAGGGCGTCGAACTCCAGGGCGCGGACGGGACTGTCCGCCTGGGCCGCGAGCGACCACACATACGGCTGGAACATCCAGGACCATCCGAGCAGCTCCCCGTGCCGGACGTGGTCGATGGCCACGTCCCGGTGTCCCGGGATGTGCATGGCCAGGGTCGCCGAACCGGTGTGCAGTATCCAGAACCGGTCGGCTCTCGAACCCTCCTCGAAGATCCGTTCCCCGGCGTCGAAGCGCACTTCGGACCCCAAGGAGCGCACCCGCTCTCGCTGCTCAGGTGTCAGCTCGCCGAGCAGTCCCGTCGTGGTCTGCATGGCCCGCCCTCCCTTCCGGGAACGGAGCGACGTATTCCCACGTCACGGCCATTTCACGGTACCTCTCCTCACTCGAACAGGCGAGCCGGAAGAGACGCGGCGTACCGTCGGCGGTATGTGCAGAAGCATTCGGACCCTGCGTCCGCCCTACGCCGAGGCCGTCACCGAGCAGGACGTACGCGCGGCCGCACTCCAGTACGTCCGCAAGGTGTCCGGGTTCCGTGCCCCGGCAGCACACAACCAGGCCGCTTTCGACCAGGCCGTCGAACGGATCACCGCGGCGACCGAGGACCTCCTGGAGAGCCTGGTGGTCAAGGGCTCCCGGTGAGCGCCGGGCGCGCCGCGGCGCCGCTCAGCCCCGGGCGCCTGCCTCCTCACGGCTCTCCAGCAGCCTCAGCAGCTCGCCCAGCGTGCGGGCGAGCCCGTCGCGCTCCTCCTCGCCCAGCCCCGCCAGCAGCGACCGCTCGAACGCCACCTGCTCCGGCAGAATCCGGTCCACCAGCTCGCGCCCCTGCACGGTCAGCGAGAGATGGGCGACGCGGCGGTCCCGCGCGTCCGGGCGCCGCTCCACCAGACCCCGCTCCTCCAGGGTGCGGACCCGCTTGGTGACCGCCGTCCCCGAGGCGTAGGTCTCCCGCGCCAGCCGCCCGGGGGTCAGATCCCGGTCCTCGCGGCGCAGGGCGCTGAGGATGTCGAACTCGGGGCGCGAGAAGCCCTCCCGGGCCAGCGGCGCGTCCGACGACTGCCGCAGCAGCGCCGCGCACCGGGTGAGCCGGCCGATCACCCCGATCGGCTCGGTGTCCAGGTCGGGCAGCACCTGCCGCCACTGCCCCAGGACCCGCGCCACGACGTCACCCTCGGCCGTCCAGCCGTTCTCCCCCGCCGCTCCCGCTTCGTCGGCTCTTCCCCCGTCGGCTCTATCGCCGGGTGCGCCTTCCGCCGGCACGCGCTGCCCCTCTCACCCGAGCTCGTCTCTCCCGTACACCGCCCAATTCTGCCGCCGGGGGTGGGAGCGGTACGGGAGCGGGGTCCCGCCGGGCGCGCGTGGCGCCCGGCGGGACCCCGGGGAATGGCCGGCGGCCCTGCGGATCCCGCCGGTGACGGGGCCGCCGGCCGGCCACCGCGAGCTGGAGCCGGACGGACTCGCGGTCGGTTCAGGCGCGCCTCCGGGCCGGTTCGGCCCGGCTCCACAGGGACGGCGCCGTCAGGCCCGGCTCCACAGGGACGGCGCGTCCTGCGGGTTCCAGCCCGGCTGCGCGGTGTGGGCCTGGACGCAGCGGTAGGTCACTCCGTTGTAGGTGACCTGGTCGCCCACCCGGTACGCGGTGCCCGCGGCCCAGGTGCCCTGGTCGGGCGGGTCCGTCGGACCACCGCCGCCGCTGGTGACGAGGGTGAGGCCGTACGCCTGGAGCGCCGGGTTGACCGGGTGGAAGAACGTGGTGCCGCCCGAGGTGCAGTCGCCGGAACCGCCCGAGGTCATGCCCTGGGCCTGACTGCCGGAGATGAACGAGCCGCCCGAGTCCCCCGGCTCCGCGCACACCGTGGTCCGCGTCACCCCCGAGACGGTGCCCTGCGGATACGTGACGCTGGTGTTGCGCTGCTGAATGGTGCCGCAATGCCAGCCGGTGGTCGAACCCGAGCGGCACACCGACGAGCCCACCGGCGCCTCGGTGGAGCCGGCCACCGTCACATCACCGCCGCCGTAGCCGTTGACCAGCGGACGCGGCGTCCAGGAGGAGTTCACCGCGACCCAGGCGTAGTCGCGGCCGGGGAACGTCGAGCCCTGGAAGCTGCCCTGGGCCTGCTGGTTGTACCCGGAGGTGGAGGTGCCCGGGGTGCCGCAGTGGCCCGCCGTCACGAATCCGCCCTGGCCGCCGCGGGTGACGGAGAAGCCGATGGAGCACCGGCCGCTGCCGTTCATGTAGTAGGCGTCGCCGCCGCGCAGGTCGGCCAGCGGGCGGGGCTCGGCGGTGGTGCGGCGCACCGTCACCGCGTCCCGGTCCACACCGGCCCGCTTCAGCAGCGCGTGCGCCGCCGAGGTGCTGCGGGCCTCCACGACGACATCGTTGCGGACGGTGTCGATGTACCAGACGGGGACACCCTTCGGCGCGGAGCGGGCTGCCGCGCGGTCGAGGGCCTTCTGGACCCGGTCGAGCGCACCCAGGTCCCGCGCGACGACCCGCGCGGTGGCGCCCGCCCCGGTGATGCGCGACCGCTCGGCCGCGTCCGTGGTCGCGACCGTCAACCGCCCGGCTGTCCGGCCGCTGACATGGGCCCCGGCGAAACTGTCGCCGAGCGCGGTGCGCAGCGCCCGGGACGTGGCAGCCGCCGCTGCCTCGTTGCCGAGCCGGGTCTCGGCCTCGGACGCGGTGAGCCCGAGGTCGCGGCTCATCGCCCGCACCAGGTCGGGATCGGGGGCCGCGTGGGTGCCGGGGGCAGGTGCCCCCTCGGCGGCAGCGGCGGGGGACGGCTCGCTCAGCCCGGCCAGCACCAGGCCCGCGACGGCCAGGACGGCGGCGCCGGCGGCCGCACCCTGCCGCCGCACGGCGCGTGATCCGGGTGGGAGGCTTCCGGAACTCGTGGGTCTCGCCATGGAGTTCTCCTCTGTGGGGCGCTCCCGGCGGGGACGGGGAGCGGGTTGGCGAAACCGTAGACCGGACCACCATTGGTCCGGACCTCTCATCTCTCCCCCTGCCACGGCGTTATGGCGCCCGCGGCATGGCGCGGGCCCGTGCCATGGTCCGGCCCTCCGTGTCATGGCGCGGCCTCCGTGTCATGGTGGCGCCCGCCCCCTCACCCGGCCTCACCCGGCTCCTCACGTCATGTCGGCACCTGCCGCAGCCGGCGCCAGTGGGCATAGCTGGGGCTGAGCGCGGCGGCGCCGGCGTGCACGGCGCGGGCGTGCGCCACAACGCTCTCCGCGGTCTCGGCGGCCCGCGTGTCCGGGTACCAGCCCAGGACGTGCCGCCACATCAGCGGGGAGCCGAGCAGCGGACGCGTCACCAACCCGGGAGTCGGCGGGAACGTCGCCCGGCACAAGCCCACTGCCCGCCCCACCTGCACCAGATGCACACAGGAGGCGGTGTCCGTCTCGTACACCGCCTCCGGGGTGAACCCCACCCGCGCGCAGGCCGCAGCGAAGCACTCGGCGAAACAACCGTCCCCCGGGACGTTCGTCCAGCACGCGTCCGCCAACTCCCCCAGTGGCACCTCCTCGCAGGTCGCGAGTGGATGCCCCTCGGGCAGCATCACGAACACCGGGTCGACCGCCACCTCCCGCCACACCACCGCCACACCGCTCCCGGCGGCCGGCGGACGGCTCGGCCCGCACACCCCCGTCAGCACGTAGTCGATCCGCCCCTCGGCCAGCAGCCCCGCCAGCTCACGGGTCGACCACGAGGTGTACGTCGTCACCGACGCCGCCGGGCAGGCCGAGGCCAGCCGGTCCACCAGGCCGCCCAGCAGTGGTCCATGCGTCCCGCCCAGCCGGTAGCGGGTCCGCCGATCCCGGCCGGCCGCCCGCTTCCGGCTGAAGCTGCGCGCCTCCTCCTGGAGCTCCGCGACCGCCGGCACCAGCACCCGCGCCCGCTCCAGCACCAGCTCCCCCAGTTCGGTCGGCCGCACCCCGTGCGGACCCCGGACGAACAGCTCACCGCCCAGCGCCCGCTCCATCCGCTTGAGCTGCGCGCTCAGGGCCGGCTGCGCCAGCCCCAACCCGGTCGCGGCCCGCGTCAGACTCCCCGCCTCGGCGATGGCCGAGACGACCTTGAGGTGCCGGAGTTCCAGGTCCATTCCCATACGGTGCGGCGCCCGCCGACCGCCGACAAGAGGGCGGCACCCGGCCTTTCCGGCCCGACGGGGGACCGTGCTCCCGCACCTTCCGAGAGGTGAGTACTGTTGTCACACTGCAACTGTTCCGGGGGAGAGAGAAGGACACCCTATGGGCACGACGGGCGGCCTCGGCACCGCACGCGCTGAAGTCGTGCGACTGCCGCACGGAGACGGCCTGTGGGCGGTGCGCGCGGAAGGCGGCGTGACGGACGCCGACCACCCGGCGCTCCGCGCAGCCGTGCGCCCCGCGGTCGGCTGCACCGCCGTGGTGATCGACCTCGCCCTGGTCCCGTATGTGTCCCCGGCGGGCGTCCGGGCGCTGGCCGCCTGCGCGCGTACCCTCGCGGCCGACCACCGCGCACTCCTGCTGGCCGCCCCGAACGAACGGCTCCGCCGCGCACTCTCCGCGGAGGGAGACTTCCCCACAAAGGGCCGCCCGGTTGTGGTCCACTCCGTCGCGGAGGCGGCCGCGGACCGCCTGGCGAAGGCCGGTGCCGCCGCGGGGGCTGTCGAACGCGCCGCAGGGGCTGCCGGTGCCGCCGCGGACTGCGCGATGTCCGCCGCGCAGCCCGCCGCCACGTCCACCGGACCGACCGCGACCGCCGCACCCTCCGCGTTCGCCATCCGGCCGGCGGAGCAGGCCGCCCCACCGGGCGAACTGCTCCGGCTGCGCAAGGAGATACGTCACCTGCGGGCCAAAGCCCGCACCCACCCGCTGGTCTCCCGCGCCCAGGGCATCCTGGAGGAACGCTACCGACTGCCGGACGACCGGGCGGCGTTCTCCCTGCTGGAAGCCAGCTCGCAACGGTTCAACGTACGGCTCCGCACCCTCGCGACCGCCCTCGTCACCACCCCGGGCCCCCGCTCCTACGACAGCGTGTGGTTCCCGGCCCGGGAGCGGCTCACCGCGCCACGGCTGGCCTTCGCCCCAGGACTGCGGACGGCCTCCGCGAACACCGCGGAGGTGCTCTCGGCAGTACTGCGCCGCAGCATGGAGGTCGTCGGCACGGACATGGGCAACGTCCAGCTCGTCGACCCGGTGACCGGCGACCTGCGGATCGAGAAGCACCGCGGACTGGACGAGGACTTCGTGGAGTTCTTCGACCGCGTCGGCGAAGACGGCACCGCCTGCGCGCAGGCTTCGCAGCACGTCGCCCGCGTCACCGTCACAGACGTGGCCACCGACCCCGTGTTCGACGAGCCCGCCCGAGAGGCCATCCTGGCCGCGGGCAGCCGCGGCTGCCACAGCACACCCCTGGTGAAGCAGCCCTCGGACCGGCCCGAGGGAGTCGTCTCCACCCACCACGAACGTCCGGTGCGGGCACTCTCCGCCGCGGAGGCCCGGGCGCTGGACGAGATGGCAGCGCAGTGCGCGCAGTGGCTGGAGTGGTACCGGCACACCGTCGTCCTCGACGCGCTCGAAGACCTCCACTTCGCGGGCAGCACCTGGCGCTGACCCCTGCGGGGTGCCCTCGCGTTTCGGCTGCCGCCGGTGGGGGGTGCCGTGTGGTGGGGGCACGCCCCCTTTGTTTTCCGGCTGCCGCCGAGGGGTCGTGTCGGGGGGCTCCGCCCCCCGACGGCCCCCCGCTAGTGGGCTCCGCCCCCTAGGACCCCCGTCCGCATCTGCGGCACCGTCCGGCTCCGGGCACCGGGCGAGGTGCCTCCGCCTCGGGTTGCGGCCGGTGACAACCCTGCGGGTCGCGTCAGAAGGAAAGCGAACTCGTCTTTTGTGGGATCGGCCCGCGGGGTTGTCACCGGGGGTACCAAGGGCCCGGTGCCGCACGCCGCGGACGGGAGTTGAGGACGGCTCCGTTTCGCGGCCGGGGGTTCTAGGGGGCGAAGCCACCTGGCGGGGGGCGTTGGGGGGCGGAGCCCCCCAACACGGCCTGTCGGCGGCGGCCGAGAACGCCAGGGGGCGTGCCCCCACCACCCGGGAACCCACCACCGGCGGCACGGCTCCGCGGAATGCGGGTGTGTCCCATGGATGTGCGAATATCTGCCGGTCCGGCCGGACGAAGCGGCCGGGCAAGAGGGGGAGGGGGATCCATGTCGTTGCGCGATCTCGTCCACGACACCGCCGTGGCGCGGATGTCCACGTCCGAGCGGCTGGACCGGCTGCGTTCCGCACGTCTGTACTTCCAGCGTCCTGAGAATCCCGGTTTCCTGGTGGCCGAGACGGTGGACGGCCCGGTGGTGCCGGTCTTCACCTCCTGGGAGCGACTGGCCCTGTTCGCCGGAGCGTGCGACTGGGCTTCCACCACGGCGGAGGACTTGGTGGAACTGCTGCCCGACGGTGTCCGGGCACTGGTGGACCCGCTGGGCGAGCACCCCTTCCTGCTGGACGCGGACCGGCTGACGCCGCCGGAGGCGGCCGGGCCGGTACCGACGAAGCCCGGGTCACAGCCCCGGCCCGGCCGGCCACGGACGTCATCGCGTCGGGCACCTCGCTGAGTCCGGCGAAGCTTTCCCCTGCCGCTGGGCGACGTGGGGTTCCAGGTGCGGGACCTCGCGGGGGGGTCGAGTACCGCGGCAGCCCCGGCCGCCCCCGCACTCATCGCGCCGGGCCGCGCCAGCGGTAGAGGTGTACCGGGCGTCCGGTCTCGCCGTGTCTGAGGCGGTGGCGGACCAAGCCGGCGCTCTCCAGGAGTTTGAGGTAGCGCTGTGCGGTCTGGCGGCTGAGGCCGGCGCGGTCGGCGACCTCCTGGGCGGAGAGGGCGTCCGGGGCGCTGTGCAGCACCTCCCGCACCAGGTCGGCCGTCAGGACGGAGTGGCCCTTGGGCAGGGTCTCCGCGGAACCGGGTGGGGTGGGGGCGCCGAAGACGCGGTCCACCGTCTCCTGGGTGGCGCCGGACCGCGGGGCCGTCGCCAGCTCGTGACGGAGAGCGGCGTAGCTGTCGAGCTTGCCGCGCAGATGGGCGAAGGTGAACGGTTTGACCACGTACTGCAGTGCGCCGTGCCGTTGGGCCGCGCGCACGGTTCCGGTGTCGCGGGCGGCGGTCACCATGATGACCTCCGTCTCCACGCCGAGGTCGTGCAGGCGGCGGAGGAGGGTGAGGCCGGACTCGTCCGGGAGGTAGTGGTCGAGCAGCACCAGGTCCACCGGGTGCCGGCGCAGGAAGAGCAACGCGGCGGCCGCGCTGTGCGCGGTTCCGGCGACGCGGAAGCCGGGGACCTTGGCCACATAGGCGGCGTTGATCCGGGCCACGTCCGGGTCGTCGTCGACGACCAGCACGTCGATCATGTCCGGGGTCCCGTGTCGACTTGCGGCCCGGTGCGGGAGGCGGCGCAGTCACCCCCGCGGACGCGGTCGGGCGGCGCGTGGGCGGTGTCCGTCAGCGCCTCGGGCAGGACGACGCGGAACTCGGCGCCGCTTCCGGCCTCCGTGTCGCTCCCGGCGGCCCTGACCCCCACCTCGCCGCCGGCGCGTTCCGCGAACCGGCGGATCAGGGCCAGGCCGAGACCGCGGTGCGCCGTGCCGCCGGCGTCCGTGTCCGCGGCTGCGGCCTTCGTGGACCAGCCCTCCTCGAACACCAGCTCCCGGTGCGCGGCGGGGACGCCCGGGCCGGTGTCGCGTACGGCGAGCACCACCGTGCGGTCGTCCTCGGTGCGCAGTTCGACCTCGACCGCCGGGTCCGCGCTGCCCGCCGCGGCGTCCAGCGCGTTGTCCACCAGGTTGCCGACGACCGTGACCAGGCCGCTCGGGTCGGCCAGCCGGTCGGGCAGCAGGGAGCCGGGGTGGAGGCGGAGCGCGACGCCGCGTTCGGCGGCCACCGCCGCCTTGCCGACCAGCAGCGCCGACACCAGGGGGTCGTGCACGCGCTCGGTGACCTCTTCGGCCGTCGCGCGGTGCACTCCCAGCGCGTCGGTGACGTACCGCGCGGCGTCCTCGTGCAGGCCGAGTTCCAGCAGGCCGAGCAGGGTGTGCAGCCGGTTGGCGTGCTCGTGGTCCTGGGCCCGGAGGGCGTCGAGCAGACCGCGGGTGCCTTCGAGTTCGCGGCCGAGGCGTTCGAGTTCGGTGCGGTCCCGCAGGGTGGCGACGGCGCCGCCGTCCGCGGTGGGCATCCGGTTGGCGACCAGGACGCGGGAGCCGCGCACGGTGACCAGGTCGCGGCCCGCCACCCGGCCGGAGAGCACGTCGGCTGTCCGGCCCGCACCCAGGGCCTCGGTCACCGGGCGGCCGAGCGCGTCGTCACCGAGGCCGAGGAGCCGCCGGGCCTCGTCGTTGACGAGCCGTACCCGGCCGTCCGCGTCCAGCGCCACCACGCCTTCGGCGAGGCCGTGCAGCATGGCCTCGCGCTCGGCGAGCAGTGCCGAGATGTCGGAGAAGGCGAGCGCATGGGTGCGCCGGCGCAGCCGCCGGGCGAGAAGGTAGGCGGCCAGCGCTCCCACGGCCAGTGCGCCGCCCGCGTACGTCAGCAGTTCGGGGACGAGCGCCAGCAGGCTCTCGCGGACGTTCGCGTAGTCGATGCCGACCGAGACCGCGCCGATGATCCGGCCGTCGGCGTTCCGCAGCGGGGCTTTGCCGCGTGCGGTGCGGCCCAGGGTTCCCTCGTCGATCTGGGCGACGTCCCGGCCCGCCAGCACCGGTCCCGGATCGGTGGAGACGTGCCGCCCGAGGGCCGAGGGCGAGGGGTGGGACCAGCGGATGCCGCGCTCGTCCATGATCACCACATATTCGGCGCCGGTGGCGCGCCGGATGCGTTCCGCCTCGGTCTGCAGGGGGCCGCGCGGACTGGGGCGCTCGGCTGCGTGTGCGGCGGCGGTCAGCTCCTGGGCCAGCCCCGGCCGGGCGGCGGTGGTCTGGGCGATCGCGAGGGCGCGGCGGGTGGCCTGCCGGTCGAGCTGATCGCTCAGCGGGGCCAGGAACACTCCGCTGACCAGCGCGGTCACGCCGACGACGAGAGCGAGCTGGGCCGTCAGCACATGCGAGGAGACGCGGCGTGGTGGTCCGACACGCATCCGCCCCGCCTCCTCTCGTCCGTTGTCGTGGTCCGGTCGGGCCGGGTCCCGTCGTGCGTTCGTCCGGTCCGGCGGTCCGGCCTCGCCGTCCGGACCCGTCCGCCGGTGCCCCTGGATCCGTCCGGCCTCGGCTCCGCGATGCCGGGAGCCGTCCGCCGGGGGCGGCCGAGCCTGTCCGGAATCAGGCCTTCCGGTACTTCATGCCAGGAAGAGTAGAGGACGATCGCGGCGGGGCGTCCAGGAGAGTCCGGCTACATGATCCCGAAGAGCAGTCCCGCGCCCAGCACCGTCAGGGAGGTCAGCACCGCCCACTTGATCGTGAACCGGGTGTGCTCCCCGAACTCGACCTTCGCCATCCCGACCAGGACGTAGACCGCCGGGACCAGCGGGCTCGACATGTGCAGCGGCTGGCCGACGAGCGAGGCGCGGGCGATCTCCAGTGAACTGACCCCGTGCGCGGCCCCGGCCTCGGAGAGGATCGGGACGATGCCGAAGTAGAAGCCGTCGTTCGACATCAGGTAGGTGAACGGGATGCTCAGGATCGCGGTGACCACCGCCATGTGCGGTCCCAGCGCGTCGGGGATCGCGCCGACCACGGTGCGCGCCATCTCCTCCACCATGCCGGTACCGGTCAGTACGCCGGTGAAGACGGCCGCGGCGAAGACCATGCCCGCCACGTTGAGCACGTTCTCGGAGTGCGCCGCGATGCGGGCCTTCTGGTCGGCCATGTCCCGGAAGTTGACCGTCAGCGCGACCGCGGCGCCCAGCAGGAACAGGACAGGGATGGGGAGGAGCTGGGTGATCAGCAGGGCCAGGAGGGCGACGGTGAGGGCCGCGTTGAACCAGTAGAGCCTCGGGCGCAGTGTGGACCGGTGCGGGTCGAGCACCGCGGCCCCGCCCGCCGGGCTGCCGGAAGGTGCGGCATCGCCGCCGGTGCCGGGGTGCGCGGTGCCGCCGCTGCCCGTACCGGAGTGTGCGCCGCCGTCCGCGGCCCGGGCACCGGGACCCGCGGCGCCGCCGGGCCGCACCTTGCTCAGCGAGACCCGTCCGGCGCCCGCAGGGGTGCCCGCTCCCGCACCCACCAGCACGGTCTCCGCCTCGGCGCCGGGCCCGGATCCGGCGGTGTCGGCCCCGGTCCCGGACAGCAGGCCGAGGCGGCGGCGCTCCCGCAGGCCGAGGGCGTACGAGAGGACCAGGACGCACAGCAGGCCGACGGCGAGCGCGGGGATCATCGGGACGAAGATGTCGCCGGCGTCCACGTGCAGCGCGGTCGCGGCCCGCGCGGTGGGCCCGCCCCAGGGGAGGGTGTTCATGACGCCGTTGGCGGTGGCGGCGACACCGGTCAGCACGACGACGCTCATGCCCAGCCGCCGGTAGAGCGGCAGCAGCGCGGAGACCGTGATCATGAAGGTGGTCGAGCCGTCCCCGTCCAGCGAGACGATGGCGGCGAGCAGCGCCGTGCCCAGCACGATCCGCAGCGGGTCGGCTCGGCAGAAGCGCAGGATGCCGCGGACGATCGGGTCGAAGAGGCCGACGTCGATCATGACGCCGAAGTAGATGATGGCGAACATCAGCATGGCGGCTGTGGGGGCGAGGTCGCCGACGCCGTCGAGGACGTACTCGCCCAGGTGCGCACCCTGTCCGACCAGCACGCAGAAGAGCGCGGGGATGAGCACGAGCGCGGCGATGGGGGACATCTTCTTGGCCATGATCAGCACCAGGAAGGTGGCGATCATGACAAATCCGAGGATCGTCAGCATGGAAAACCAATCTCTCGCCCGCCGCGACGCGGCGGGGGAAGCCGCCCGCGCCCCTGCCGTGACGCGGCGGGGGCCCGGTGCCCGGTGACGGAGCGCCGGGTGGCGGCCCTGTGACGGGGCCCCGGCGCCCTGCGGTCGCCCGACGGTAAGCAGCGTCGACTCGTCGTCACAAGGGCGTCATCCGCGAGCAATATGCGCGAAACCCCAGCTCACACGGGTGGCTCGGCAATCCCGAGGGCCGGGAGTCCGGGTCCGCGGCCCCGGACTCCCGGCGGCCCCGGTCCGACGTCGGAGCCGTCCGGCCGGGACGGCGCCGACCTGGTTGGACGCGGCGGCGCTGGGCACCCGGGAAGGGCACGCGGTGTGAGGGGAGTGAGAGGGCGTGCCTACGGAAACCATGGAAACCGTCCGGATCAGGACCGGCGGCGGAACGGTGCTCACCGGTGATCTCCAGGTGCCGGACCGGGTGACGGGCGCTGTGCTGTTCGCGCACGGCAGCGGCAGCTCGCGCTTCAGCCCCCGCAACCGCGCGGTCGCCGCCGCGCTGCGCGAGGAGGGGCTGGCCACCCTCCTGCTGGATCTGCTGACCGAGGACGAGGAGCGGATCGACGCCGCGACAGCGGAGCACCGGTTCGACATCCCGCTGCTGGGTCGCCGTCTGGTGGCAGCCGTCGACGAGCTGACCCGCCACGGGCGGACGGCCGGACTGCCGGTGGGCCTGTTCGGGGCGAGCACCGGGGCGGCGGCGGCGCTGACGGCCGCGGCCGAGCGGCCGGGCACCGTGTACGCGGTGGTCTCCCGCGGCGGCCGGCCCGATCTGGCGGGTGACGCCCTCCCGGAGGTGCTGGCTCCGGTGCTGCTGATCGTCGGGGGTGACGACCACCAGGTGCTGCGGCTGAACGAGGCCGCCGCCGAGCGGCTGCGCGCCCCGCACCGGATCCACATCGTCCCGGGCGCCACCCATCTGTTCGAGGAGCCCGGAACCCTGGAGGAGGTCGCGCGGGTGGCGGCCGGGTGGTTCGCGCTCCCGCCCACCACGGACGGCGAATGAGGCGCGGCCCGGTACGGGCCGCACATCGGCCGGTGCCGGCCGGGCGTCGGCCGGATGTCGCGAGAAGGGAGCCGAGATGCGTTTCGCAGACCGCGTCCAGGCGGGCCGCGAACTCGCCGCGGAGGTCAGCCGGTTGCAGCGGACGGAGGAGTTGCGGGACCCGCTGGTGCTGGCGCTGCCGCGGGGCGGGGTACCCGTCGCCGCGGAGGTGGCACGCGCGCTGCACGCGCCGCTGGACGTGCTCGTGGCCCGCAAGATCGGGCTGCCGGGCCGGCCGGAGTACGGTGTCGGAGCCATCGCCGGGGAGGATCCGCCGGTCTACGACGCGACGGCCCTGGAGATGCTCGGGCTCACCGCGGACCGGCTGTCCTCGACCGTGGCGCACGAGCGCGCCGAGATGCACCGCCGCCAGAGCCTCTACCGGGGCGGCCGCCCCGAACCGCGGATCGAGGGCCGCACCGTCCTCGTCGTCGACGACGGGCTGGCGACGGGTGTCACGGCCCGGGCCGCGCTGCGGCATCTGCGGCGGCAGCGACCGGCCCGGCTCATCCTGGCGGTCCCGGTCGGTTCGCCGCAGGCCGTCCGGGAACTCAGCCGCGAGGCGGACACCGTGCTCTGCCCGAACCAGCCGGCCGTCTTCGAGGCGGTTGGCCTGTGGTACGAGAACTTCCCGCAGATCACCGACGCGGAGGTGACCGAGGCCCTGCACACGACAACGGCGGGCTGAGGCCCACCGGCGGGCCCGTACGGGCGGCGCCGACGGTAGGGGTACACCGCCGGCGCCCCGCGGCAGACCCGTGCCGGGGTGCCCGGAACACGCTTCGCGGGCACCCCGGCGGTGAGGCAGGGGGCTGACGGCTCCGGCGCCGAGGACGTTCGACGTCGTCAGGCGGCTGCCGCGGCACCGGGGGCGGCCGCCGAGGTACGGCGCCCGGTCTGGCCGGCACCGGTCGTACGGCGGCTGCCGCGCCCGCTCCGGCCGGTGCGGGCGGAGCCCGTCTCCGCCGGGCGGCGCGCGGCACGGCGCTCGTGTTCGACCTGGCGGCGGACCCGCTCGCAGCTCTTGGACAGCAGCCGGGAGACGTGCATCTGGGAGATGCCCAGCTCCTCGCCGATGCGCGACTGGGTCATGTCGCGGAAGTAGCGCAGATACAGCACCTGCCGCTGGCGCTCGGGCAGTTCACGCAGGCACGGCTTGACCGCCTCCCGCGCCACCACCGTGTCGTACTCGGGCTCCGAGGCCCCGAGCGTGTCGGCGAGCGAGAAGCCGTCGTCGGCGCTGCCCGCGACGGACGCGTCCAACGACAGCGAGCGGAAGCTGTCCAGCGCCTCCATCCCAGCGGCCACGTCCTCCTCGGACATGCCCGTGTGCTCGGCGATCCGCGCCACCGACGGCGGGCCTTCCTCCAGGCCCGCGGTCAATTCCCGGACGGCGTTCCGCACCTTGTTCCGCAGTTCCTGCACCCGCCTGGGGACATGCACGTCCCAGGTGTGGTCCCGGAAGTGCCGCCGGATCTCACCGGTCACGGTCGGCACGGCGAACGGCACGAACGGCGTCCCCTGCGCGGGGTCGTAGCGGTCCACCGCCTTGACCAGGCCGAGCGCGGCGACCTGCTCCAGGTCCTCCAGGGACTCGCCGCGGTTGCGGTACTTGGCGGCCAGCCGATGTGCCATCGGCAGCCACGCCTCCACCAGCCGGCTGCTCAGTTCCTCCCGCTCCGGACCCTCCGGGAGTGTGGCCAGCCGCGCGAAGTCCTCCGCGGTGTCGGGTGCGTCGTCGTGGCTGTGGCGGGTGCGCTGCGGACGGTACTTCACGGGGCACATGGGATCGGGCTCCTCCCGGTGTCGCTGACACGTGGACGATCGCGGGAGAAACGCCCGGGTGACACACCCGGGGGACCCTGGGGTCTCCTCCCGCGATGTGCCTGTACTCCCAAGCACGTGGAGTCTCGTGTATCCGACTCGGACTCCGGTAAACACCCCGACCTGTCAGGTGGACATCCGTTTCCTCCGAGCCGGTACGACTGCTGTCCGGGAGTTCCTGGGACTGTTCGGGGCTGCACGGGAGGGTACGGAGTTTGTGCGGATCTGTGCGGGACGGTCGGAGCCCGCCGCGGCGGCGGGCCCGCGTGGCGGGCCGACCGGGCCGGGGGCGTAAGGTCGGCGTCCGGCCATCTGCATCCCTGTGGATGGCCGGTTGTCTGCCCTTACCCTCACCAGGAGATTCCCCGCATGACGACCGACAGCGCCACCGGTCCGCCCATCTACAGCAGCCTGATCGAGGAGCACGGCGACGTGCCCGGTGATGTACGCCAGGCCGCCGAGGCACTCACGCAGGAAGCCGAGCAGGCGGTGGACTTCTCGCCCGTGCACCACCGCCACCCCAGTACCGGAAGACCGGAGTCAGCAGAGCCTCCGGCGGGTCGTCCCGCGCCTGCTCCTGCTCCTGCTCCTGAGCAGCCGCGCCGTAACGGACCGCCCGCGCCGAAGGCGCCGGCCGGGCCCGCCGGCCCGCGAGCCGGTCAGCTCCCCGGCCCCCCGGCCGGGGAGCGGCCGCAGCAGTACGCGACGGAGTAGTCGGGGCCCGGCGGCCCGGACCGGCACGCCCGCGGACCGGCGCCTTCCACGGAAGCGGTTCCGCGCCGGGACGGACCGCGCGGCTCACGGCGGTGCCGCCACGGTCGTCGGGCCGGTGCCGGTGGCCGGGTGACCCGCCGGTGCGTGCGCCGGGTCACCCGACCGGGGTCAGCGCTGTCCGCGCGACTCGCGGCGGTCCGGTGGGCCGCTTCCGGCGCGTCGGCCGGGCTCCGTCCGCACCTCGCGGAGGGCGGTGGCCAGGTGCTTGCGCACCGGCTTGGGGACGGCGGTGCCCTCGGCGCCGGACACCAGCGCGGCGGCCACGCTCCGCAGCTTGACGTTGGAGTGCTGGGACACCCGCACCAGGACCTGCCAGGCCGTCTCCGCGTCACACGGCGCCAGGGCCATCACCATGCCCCTGGCCTGGTCGATGGCGGGACGGCTCGTCAGCGCCTCCCGGAGCTGCCCGGCCTCCGTCTCGAGTTCGTCGATCCGCGCGGTCAGCTCCGCGCGCTCCCGCGCGGACAGCGGCCCGTCGCCGGGGTCCGCCGAGCCGTCCGGTTCCGCCCCGTCCACGTCGACGGGCTCGCGTTCGGCCTCGGTCCTGTGGGCCGGGGGCGCGGCCGACGTGGTCGCCTCGCCCAGCGGTACGGTTCTGGGCCGCGGGCATCCCGCGAGCGCAGCCGTACGCGCAGACCCGGTTGCGGCACTCATCAAGCTCTCCCAGCGTTCGGACGGCCCTTTCCGCGGAACCGCTGTGACAGCCGACCCGCGTACCGGGCTCCTCCGAGCGTGAACCCACCGGCCCGATACCAGCAACCCTGTGCCAACCGGGCATCGCAGCAGAAAAACGGCACCGGGGGCTGTGTCCCCAACCCGCCGGTGCCTCCGCGAGGCGAGCTCACTCCCGCGTACCGGTGCACGTTACCGCCGATCCGCAAGGGCAAACCCGACTGGGCCCGCGGCGCACCGGAAGTGGCAGCGGCCCACCGGGGGCGCCGGGTCGGAGTTCGGCCGGAAATCGCCCCTCGCCCCTCAGAATCCGCCCCCGAAGTCACCGCCGCCGAAGCCGCCGCCGCCGTCACCGAAGCCGCCGCCGAAGTCGCGCGGATCGGCGCCGCCCCCGGAGAAGTCACCGCCGAAGTCGCCTCCGCCGGAGGGGTCGCCGAGCCCGTCCGGGTACGGCCCGCCGAGCGCGCCGCCCAGCAGGGTGCCCATCAGCAGGCCGGGCAGCAGCCCCCCGCCGAAATACCCGGCGGCCCACGGCGCGTACACCGGTCCGGCTTCCCAGTACGGCCGCGGCCCCTGCGGGGTGCCGACCTCGCGGGTCGCGGGCTCCTCGCCGCCGGCCAGCCGGGCGGCGTCCGCCGCGCAGACGGGGACGGCCCGCTCGGTTCCGCCCGGCGGCGCCCATTGCACGTCCTCGACCGACGGCCCGTGCCGCGGGTCGAAGAAGCACGGGGCCCGGCGCTCGGGCAGGGCCGCGCCGCGCAGCCGGGCTTCCAGGGTGGCGAGGGCGAATCTGCCGTCCGCCAGCGCCCGGCTCACCTCGCGGACGTCCTGGGGGCGGCGCGCGTCGGCCATCCGGGTCTTGGCGTCGTCGTACGCGTCGAGTGCCCGCGCGTAGTCCTCGCGCGCGGCATCCGCTTCCTCGCCGCCCGTCTCGGCCCCGGTCCCGGCGGCAGCGGCGCCGGTGCCGTCCGGACGGGCGCGGGCGGTGGCGGTGGCCGGGTCGAAGCCGATCCGGCTCAGTTCCTCGCCGAACGCGGTGATGTCCTCGTCCACGACCGGGCGCAGCTTCTCCAGTCCGGCCCGCTCCAGCCGCGCCCGCCGCCTGCGGGAACCCCGGCTGACCAGGAAGGCGCCGCCTCCGGCGAGCAGCACCAGGACGCCCAGGGTGACGATCGCCGCGGTGCCGCCTCCGGTGCGGCCGCCGTCCCCGGCGGCACCGTCCCCGTCCCAGGCCGCGGGTGCCGAACCGGAGGCCTGCCGGACCGCCCGGTCGGTGAAGTCGGTGACCATCGCGCCGGGGTCTCCCGGGTGCGCGCGCCGGACCGCGTCGACCGCGTCCCGGACGGCGTCCCGCGACATGATCCGACTGTCGGCGCCCGCGTCGAAGCGGTCGCCGAGCGCGACCGCGTAGACGCCGGGGATGCCGGTCGCGGTGCGCAGCTGACGCAGCAGCGTCTTCCGGTCGAAGTCGCCGTCGGCGGGCAGCACGGCGACGAGGACCGGTTTGTCGGCCCGTTCGACGGTGCTTCGCAGCGCCTTGGCGGCCGCCGGGGGGAGCGCGTCGCGGGCGCGCGGGTCGACGTGTACGGGGCCGTCCCGCAGTGCGGCGGCCGCCGCGGACACTCCGTCGCCGTCCGCGGCGCGCGGCCCGCCGGGGCCCGCGGTCGTCAGCAGCAGCGCGACCAGTGCCGCGGTGAGCACCGACACGAGCCGCGCACCCCTTCGTACGGCGTTCATACGATCACGTTAGCGCATAACAGACATTCCTCACTTTGAGAAATCTCTGCCTCGCAACGGAAAGCCACCCCTGACCCGCCGTGAACTTTTCCACCGGACCCGGCATCCAACGCTGTACCGGCCTCCGGGTCCGGCTCCGGGGCGGAGGCCGGGCACGGAGGCCGGCCCCTGCCGGCCGCGCCTCCCGAGGCGCCGCGGACAGGTATACACCCCGTGTATACACATGATGTAGAGTCGTCGGCATGCCCATCCGCCACCCGTCCCACCGGCCGCCGCTCATCCGGCCGGCCGGCGAACGCCGGTGACCGGCGGCCCACGGCGGCGGACAGCACCGCACACCCACCACGACTCGATCCCGTCCGCTTCCGCCCCGGCGATCCGCGAGGCCACCCGCCGCGGCTTCCCGGAGGTCCCCGAGCGGTTCCGCGGCGGAAGCCGAAACGACCCGCGCCGGCCCCGGGACGGCCGCCGCCCCACCCACGAACCCACCCCGGAGGTGCGCCCCTTGCTCCCCCCACTCAGCACCGGCCAGGGGTCCGACCCGTCGGCCGGACCCCTGCTGCACGCCGAGGGCGTGCACAAGACCTACGGATCGACAGCGGCGCTCTCCGGTGCCGACTTCTCCGTCGCCGCCGGTGAAGTCGTCGCGGTGATGGGCCCCTCGGGCTCCGGCAAGTCCACACTGCTGCACTGCCTGGCGGGAATCGTCCCGCCGGACGCGGGCCGGATCACCTACCGGGGCCGCGAGATGTCGGCGCTCTCGGACGCGGAACGCAGCACGCTCCGCCGCGGTGACTTCGGGTTCATCTTCCAGTTCGGACAACTGGTGCCCGAGCTGACCTGCCTGGAGAACGCGGCCCTCCCGCTGCGGCTGGCGGGCGCACGCCGCAAGGAGGCCGAGGCACAGGCCCAGGAGTGGCTCGCCCGCCTGGAGGTCGACGACATCCGCCACCACCGGCCCGGCCAGGTCTCCGGCGGCCAGGGCCAGCGCGTCGCCGTGGCCCGCGCGCTGGCCGGATCCCCCCGCGTCGTCTTCGCCGACGAGCCGACCGGCGCGCTGGACTCGCTCAACGGTGAGCGGGTCATGCAGCTGCTGACGACCGCCGCCCGCGAGACCGGGGCCGCGGTGGTGCTCGTCACCCACGAGGCGCGGGTGGCCGCCTACTCCGACCGCGAGGTCGTCGTACGGGACGGCACGGCACGGGACATGAGCGGTGTGGTGGGCGCGGTATGAGCGACAGGCCCAGGGCGCACCGGGTGCGCGCGTGGACGCGGGACCTGGCCATGGGCGCCGGATTCGCCTTCTCCGGCCGGCAGGGCCGGCTCCGCACCCTGCTGACCGCCGTCGGGGTGGGGCTCGGGGTGGCCATGCTGCTGCTGGCCGCCGCGGTGCCGTCGATCATGAGCGCGCAGGAGTCCCGCCGGGACGCCCGCGCGGTCAACGGCTCGGCACTGGGGAACGCCACCTCGGCGGACGAGAGCCGGGCCACCGAGCGCACCCTGCTGACGGCCGTCGCGAACACCACCTTCCACGGGCGGGACATCGACGGTCGGCTCCTGCAGGCCGACGGCAGCCACCCGGTGACCCCGCCGGGCACCGAACGGATACCGGGGCCCGGCGAGATGGTGGTCTCGCCCGCGCTCAAGGAGCTGCTCGACTCCGCGGAGGGCGCTGAGCTCGCGAAGCGGCTGAACGCGCGGGTCGTCGGCGTCATCGGCGACGACGGCCTGCTCGGACCGGCCGATCTCTCCTTCTACCTGGGCAGTGACGCGCTGCGGGCGGGGGACGCACAGCGCGTGAAGTACTTCGGCCACGTCGAGGAGCACGGCGAGGTGGACCCGCTGCTGATCCTGCTGGGCGCGGTGGCGTGCGCCGTGCTGCTGATGCCGGTGGCCACCTTCATCGGGACGGCCACCCGGTTCGGCGGCGAGCGGCGGGACCAGCGGCTGGCGGCCCTGCGACTGGTGGGCGCCGACGCGGCCATGACCCGCCGGATCGCCGCCGGTGAGTCGCTGGCCGGAGCGCTGCTGGGGCTGCTGCTCGGCGGCGCGGTCTTCGCGCTCGGGCGCGGACTGGCCGCGGACGTCACCCTCTTCGACGTCAGTGTCTTCCCCGCCGACGTGGTCCCGGACCCGGTGCTGGGCGCGCTGGTGGTGCTCGGGTTGCCGCTGGTGACCGTCGGCGCCGCCGTGTTCGCGCTGCGGGGCGTGACGATCGAGCCGGTGCGGGTGACCCGGGAGAGCACGCCGCGGCCGCGCCGGCTGTGGTGGCGGCTGTTGCCTCCGGTGGTCGGGCTGGCGCTGCTGCTGCCGCTGGCCGGGGCGCTGGGCCCGGGGGGCGGCGAGGTGAACGAGTTCCGGGTCACCGCCGGGGTGGTGGCGCTGCTGAGCGGGGTCGCGCTGATACTGCCCTGGGGGGTGGAGCGGCTGGTCGGCAAGCTGCGCGGAGGGCCGGTCTCCTGGCAGCTCGCGGTGCGCCGGCTCCAGTTGTCCAGCGGCACGGCGACCCGGGCCGTCAGCGGAATCACCGTCGCCGTGGCCGGGGCCGTCGCGCTGCAACTGCTGTTCAGCGGGGTCGAGGCGGAGGCCACACACGACACCGGCCAGGAGAAGTCCGCGCAGCGGCGGGTGAACGTCATCGACCTCACAGCCGACACCGCGGGCGCCCGGAAGCTGGACCGGGCTCTCGCCGCCACCCCGGGCGTCGCCGGGACCGACGGGTTCCTGGAGAGCACCCAGGAGGTCGCGGGAGAGGCGGCGGGCACCGACGCTGCGCAGTACGCGCAGGTCATCGTGGGCGACTGCGCAACGCTGGGGAGGGTGGCGGAGGTCGGCTCCTGCCGCGACGGGCAGGTCTTCCGCGCTGCGGCCGACCCGCGGGACACGGACGAGGAGACCAGCCGTCCCGCCCCGCCGCACGCCGGAGCCGCCCTCCGGGTGGCCGGGCCCGACGGCCGCGGCACCGAGAACTGGCGGATCCCCGACGCCACCCGCACCGTGCCCGCGAAGCCGTCCGGCTGGGGCCCTCCGGTCACCGGGATCCTGGTGACGCCCGGCGCGCTCGCCCCCGACCGTCTCGACCTCCGGTACACCGGCTGGGTGCGGCTCCAGGACGACGAGCCGGAGGCGCTGGAGCACGTCCGCACGACCGTCTACCGGCAGAGCCCGGCGGCCGACGTGTGGCTGTCCCAACCGACGAAGATCTCCGCCGGGTTCGCCGAGCTGAGCCGGGTCATCTTCGCCGCGGCCACCGCGGTGCTGGTGCTCATCGCCGCCAGCATGGTCGTGTCGCAGGCGGAACAGCTGCGCGAACGCAGGCGGCAGTTGGCGGTGCTGGTGGCCTTCGGGACCCGCCGCGGCACGCTGGGCGCCTCCGTGCTCTGGCAGACGGCGATCCCGGTGGCCCTGGGGCTCGTGCTGGCCTCGGCGTTCGGTCTCGGCCTCGGCTGGACCCTGTTGCGGGTCATCTCGCGGTCCGTCGTGGACTGGAGCGTCATCTGGCCGATGTTCGCCGTCGGCGCCGGGCTGGTCGCCGTCGTGACGCTGCTGAGCCTGCCACTGCTGTGGCGCATGATGCGCCCGGCCGGCCTCCGCACGGAGTGACGGAGGCCGGCCGCGGGGCCGCTCACGCGGGCGCGGCGGCGAACGGGCCGCCGTCCGCGAACACGTGCGCGGCGAAGCGTTCGCCGATGCGGCGGTGGGCGGCCGCGTCCGGGTGGAGCGCGTCGGGCAGCGGCAGTTCGGCGGCGTCCGCCTCGCCGTAGAGCTCCAGGCCGTCGAGGTAGTACAGGTTCGGGTCGTCGGACGCGCGGGACCGCACCACCCGGGACAGCTCCTCGCGGATGCTCCGCAGGGTCAGCTTCCCCGCGGCCCGCTCCGCCGGATCGCCCATGGCCACGAACCGCAGCCGACCCTCCCCGAGGGCTTCCAGGTCCGGGAGGCTGGGGCCGGGGGTGTCCTCGTGGATCGGGCACAGGAGGGACGAGACGACCAGCAGCGGCGTGTCCGGGTGCCCCTCGCGGAGGGTGTCGAGGAAGCCGTGCACGGCCGGGGTGAAGGCGCGCAGCCGCATCAGGTCGCTGTTGACCACGTTGATGCCGATCTTGACGCTGATCAGGTCGGCCGGGGTGTCCCGCATCGCGCGGGCGGTGCCCGGGTCGAGCAGCGCCCCGCCGCCCAGCCCCAGGTTGACCAGCTCCACACCGCCGCGCGCGGCGGCGAGCGCGGGCCAGGTCGTGGTGGGGCTCGCCGCGTTGGAGCCCTGGCTGATCGAACTGCCGTGGTGCAGCCACGCCCTGCGGCCCCGGTCGGGCAGCGGATCGACGGGGGCGTCGGTGCGGAGGGCCAGCAGCTCGGTGGTCTCGTTGTGCGGCAGCCAGATCTCGACGTCCTTCATCCGGTCCGGCAGCCCGGTGAAGCGGAGCGTGCCGCCGTGGCCGGACGTGGTCTCGGCGGTCCCGGCCGCCATGTCGACGGTCAGGGTGTTGCCGCCCGGCACCCCGCCCTGGTCGGCCAGGCCGCCGTCCACGACCAGGTCGTACAGCCCGTCGGGGAGGGCCGGGAGGCCGGTGTAGGCCCGCTTGGTGGGCAGGGTGTCGAGTTCGACGGCGGTCGCGGCGGTACGGAAGGCCAGCCGCACCCCGGAGGGCTGGGACTCGGCCATGTGCAGCTGCCCGTCGTCGCACTGGGCCCGGGCCGCGGCGGGCAGCCGGTGCGGCAGCAGGCCGTGCTCGGTGCGCTCCAGTGCGGACGCGCCGCGCACGAGGTCCGCGGTCAGGGGTGTGGTGGTCCAGTCGTCCTCGGCGTGCATGTCCTCAGCCTGTTCGCGTCGTCGGTCGGTCGGATGGGTCCAGGGCGGTCCGGGTGGCTGCGGGTCGGTACGGGTGCGGGCACGGAGGGGCGTCACGGGCGGGGTTCGGGCCAGTTGCGCAGCAGCGCGTCGAGGGAGTCCAGCACCCGCTCCCACGTCTGCTGGGTGTCCGGGGCGCTGTGGCTGAACCCGCCGCCCATCTCCAGGCTCACGTAGCCGTGGAAGACGCTGCCCAGCAGCCGGACCGCGTGCGTCTGGTCCGGCTCCGGCAGGTCGTAGCCGCGCAGCAGCGCCCGGGTCATCCGGGAGTGCCTGATCCCCGCGCCGGCCGCCGCCGTCTCCGGGTCCAGCCTGGTCTGCGCGGCGGCGTAGCGCCCGGGGTGCTCCCGCGCGTAGTCGCGGTAGACGTTCGCGAAGGCCGTCAGCGCGTCCTTGCCCGAGCGTCCGGCGAGCGCCTCGGCGGCCCGGTCCGCCATCTCCTCCAGGGCGAGCAGCGCGATCTTCGTCTTGAGCTCCTGCGAGTTGCGCAGATGCGAGTACAGGCTCGCGACCTTGACGTCGAAGCGCCGGGCCAGCTCCGAGAGGGTCACCTGATCGAAGCCGACCTCGTCGGCCAGCTCCGCGCCCACCCGGATCAGTCGCTCCGTGGTCAGCCCCGCACGCACCATAACGCTCCTCCTGTCGACCTGAGGCCATTATCTATTTGCCTAACACCTTTAGGCAAATTAGCCTCACGTATATGCAACCGTTGACCGAGCGAGAGATCCGGGCCGCGTTCGTGAACTGCACGAAGGGCGAGGCCAAGCGGCTGTCCGTGCCACGCGACCTGGCCGAGCGGCCCTGGGCGGACCTGGACTACCTGGGCTGGCGCGACCCCCAGGCCCCCGACCGCGCCTACCTGGTCACCCGGCGGGGCGACCGCCCCAGAGCCCTCGCACTGCGCTGCCCCGCCCCGGCCCCCTGGCAGACCCGGCGCAGCATGTGCTCGATATGCCTGACCGACCACACGAGCGGGGTCTCGCTGATGGTCGCGCCGATGGCCGGCAAGGCCGGGAAGCAGGGCAACTCGGTGGGCACCTACCTGTGCAGCGACCTGAGCTGCTCGCTCTACGTACGGGGCAAGAAGGACACGGGCCTCGCCGTCCGGTACCGCGAGTCGCTCACCGTCGAGGAGAAGATCCAGCGCGCGGCGGCCAACCTCGACACGTTCCTGGCCCGGGTGACGGCCTGATCCCGGGGCGGCTCCGGGGCCGCCCCGCGGGCACGGCGACGGCGGCGCCCGGGCCGACGGGAGATCGCCGGTCCGGGCGCCGCCGCACTCCGGGTGTCAGCCCTGCCCGGCCGGCGCGGCCGCGGGCCCCGAATGCACCGCGTCCAGTTCCTCCTCACTCATCCCCTCGACGAGGGCGACGACGGCCAGACCCCGCTCGGCCACATCCAGGGGCCCGTCCAGCGGCTCGTCCGGCGAACCGTCCCGCGGGCCGGAAGCCGGTTCCGGCGTGGGCCGCGGCTCGGCAGCCCGGGCCGGAACCGCGGCGGTGTGCGGCGCGTCCTGCCGCGGGGCCTGGCCGGACGGCGCGGGCGTCCGGCCGATCCAGTAACTGCCGCTCTCGAAGGCCGTCGGGGGCAGCGGCGCGAACGGGCGGGGGCCGTCGTGCAGCCGCCGCCAGGGCACCTCGCCGCCCCGCACCCACAGCTCGGCCAGGTGCGCCAGGTTCCGGTCCTCGACCAGGCCGGCGAGGAAGTGCTCACCCTGGCTTCCGGCGAACAGCGCCCCCAGCGGACCGGGGTCCTCCTCGGCGTTGCCCGTGCGGACGGCGGCGCCGCCGGCATCCGCCGCGGGCGTCTCGTCGTCGGCGAGATATCCGGACAGCGCCGTCCGCAGCTCCGCCATCGAACCGGCGACCACGGCGAGCCGCTCGGGCTGGGCCTCACGGCCCAACTGGCAGGTGTAGGCCACATCGGCCAGGCTCACCGGGCAGTCGTCGTCCGCCACATACGCCAGCAGCCGCTCCACCGCCGTGCGCAGCCGCGGACGAGTCCGCGCGGACAGCACCACGAGCTGACTGCCGGAGGCGGACCCGTACTCGCCCGGCTCGGTGCCCGGCGGCGGCTCCTCGACGACGAGACTCACGTGGCTGCCACCCGGGGCGACCGAGTTGACCAGCGCACGGCGCGGAACCACCGCCCCCGCGGAGTCCTCCCCGCCGGCCACCCCATCGGGAGCGCCGCCCCGGGGCGTCCAGGGTGCGGTCCGCTCGCACAGCTCGAGCGGCGCTCCCGCCAGGTCGAGCCGCGGGTTCGGGGCTCCGGACGCGGTGAGGGGCGCGAGCTCGCCGTGCTGCAGTTGCAGGATCACCTTGGTCAACTGGGCGATCCCGGAGGCGGCTTCCGGATGGCCCAGCCCCGAGGCCACCGAACCGACCGGAACCGGCTCGGATACTCCGTCGAACACCTCGCGCAGCGCGCGCAGTTCAGCCTCGTCCGCCGCGGGGACCCCGTTCGCCGACGCCTCCACGCAGCCGATGGAGTCCGCCGCCGCACCGGCCTGCGCCAGCGCCCGCCGTACGACCTTCGCCTGAGCACGGCTGCCCGGCACCGTGAACTCCGCCGACCGGCCCCCGTGCCCGGAGGCGGTGCCTCTGATCACGGCGTACACCCGGTCGCCGTCGTGCAAGGCGGCGTCCAGCGGCTTGAGCAGGACGGCTCCGACCGCCTCGGCGGGCAGGTAGCCGTCCCCGTCGCGGAAGCTGCGGCTGCCCTGGCCGCTGCCCAGCAGCCCCAGCTCGGACAGCGCGAGGTACTTGTCCGTGTGCACCGTGAGGTTGACGCCCCCGGCCACGGCCAGCTCGGCCTCCCCGGACAGCAGATCGGCACAGGCGAGGTGGACGGCCTGCGCGGAGGAGGTGCACCTGCTGTCCACCGCCAGGCTCGGCCCCTCCAGGCCGAAGAACTGCGAGACCCGGTTGGCGATCAGGTTGTACGAGGAGGACGAGGCGAGCGCCGCCGGCACCGGGCCCGCGCCGTCCGCCCGGTAGAGCTGGTAGGACGCCCCCACATAGACCCCCACCCGACGCCGGTAGCGGCGCCCGAGTACCTCCTGGGTCACGCCGGCCTGCTCCAGAAGCAGCCACGCGGTCTCCAGGAACAGCCGCTGCTGCGGGTCCATCTGGGCCGCCTCCCTCGGGGAGACTCCGAACAGCAGCGGATCGAACCGGTCGATGCCGTCGAGGAACCCGCCCCAGGCCGACGCAGCCGTGTCCGGCCCGGCGGCCGCCGCGTCGGACGGCGCTGCGCGGCCCCGGCGCCCGGCGGGCAGTTCGGTGACGCAGTCCGTGCCCGTCCGGAGGTTGGCCCACAGGGTGCCGAGGTCACCGGCCTGCGGATAGCGTCCGCTGACGCCGATGACCGCCACCCCGCCGTCGGCGGGCCGGGCCGTGCCGGCACGCCCGTCCGCTCGCGGGACGGCCTCCGTCGGGACGGCGGCCGACGGGGCGGGCACCGCCGCAGCGGCGTCCGGCCGCGGCGCCTCGGGGGCCGGGTCCGGTGCGCTCGGCGCGTCCGGATCGGGCGCCGGTTCCGGGGTCGGTGCCCCGGCCGGCAGGGCGGTCTCCGGTGCCGGTTCGGTCGGAGGTTCGGTCGGCATACCGAGCAGCGCGCGCAGTTCCGCGGGGTGGTCGGAGACGAAGTACCGGGCCAGCTCCCGCACCGACTCGACCTCCAGCAGCAGCGTCCGGGACAGGCGGCCGAAGGACTCCTCCAACTGGGAGATGACTTCCACCGCGATCACGGAGTCCATGCCGTAGCGGTCCAGTGGCGCGTCCGGTGCCAGCCTCTCGGAGCCGAGCTTGAGCGCCTCGGCCAGTACCCGCCGCAGGTGGTCGACCGCACGGTCCTCCAGAAGGCGGCCCGGGGCGCTGTCCGGAGCCGCCGGAGCCGGAGCCGGAGCCGCCGACGCGCCGGCCCCGACGATGCCGCCCGTCCGGGCCGCGGAGTCCGCATCCGGCCCTGCCCCGCCCGGTGCCTCCGCCGCGGAGCGGAGGAGTTCGCCGAGCAACCGCCCGCGGTCCCCGGCCAGGACGAGCAGCCTGCCCTCCGGCCGGTCGCCGTCCGCGGTCAGGACGTGCCGCAGCACCGCCAGCCCGCGGGCGGTGTCCAGCGGCACGAGGCCGGCGCGGCGCAGCTGCTCCCGTACGGCGTCACCGCCCATGCCGCCCGCTTCCCACAGCGGCCAGCCGATCGACACCGTCCGGCCGGTGCACCGCCCCTCCTCGACCAAGCGGTTGCGGTAGCCGGCGTAGAGGTCCATGAACGCGTTGCCCGCCGCGTAGTCCGCCTGCCCCGCGTTTCCGAAAGCACCCGCGGTGGAGGAGAAGCAACAGAAGAACTCCAGCGGCTGGTCCCGGGTCAGCTCGTCCAGGTTGACCAGCCCCGGCACCTTCGGCCGGAGGACGCGTGCGAGATCTCCGGGGCTCTTGCGCAGCAGCAGTCCGTCCGCCAGCACTCCGGCACTGTGCACGACGCCGGTCAGCGGCCCGTGGTCCTCGGTCACCTGCGCCAGCACGCCCGACAGCGCCCGGCGGTCGGCCACATCGGCGGTCCGGTGGTCGACCGTCAGACCGAAGGCACGCAGCTCCTCCAGTTCGCGCTGCCGTCGCGGATCCAGCGGGGACCTGCCCAGGAGCACCACCGTGGCGTCCTCGACGGTGGCGGCGATGTCCTCCGCCACGAGGCGGCCCAGACCGCCCGCGCCGCCAGTGATCAGATACACGCCGCCGGTCCGCCACGGCGCGGGGCCGGACGGGGCGCCCTCCGCCTCCTCGGCGAGTCGCCGCACCAGCCTGCGGCCCGCCCGGTACCGCACCTCCGGCTCGGGTTCGGGGACGGCCTCGGCGGCCAGCCGGGCGGCCACCGCGGCGGGCCCGGCGCCGTCCAGGCATTCGACGTACTGGGTGCGCAACAGCGGCTGCTCGGCGGTGGCCGACCTCAGCAGCCCCGCCAGACCGCCCGCACACGCCAGGAGTTCCTCTCCGGAGGCGTCGCCGGGCGGTACGACTCCCGCCAGGACCACCTGGAGCAGCACCGGCTGCCGCACCCCCCGCGCCAGGATCTCCCGCACGAGGGCGAACACCCGCTGTGCGGCCTCGCCGTACCAGGCGTCCGCCGGGCCGTCGCCGAGCTGCACGGAGCGGCATTCGGCGCCCGCGGGCAGCGCGGTCCGGAGGGCGTCCCGCTCGTCCTCGGCCCACCGGCCGAGGACCACGACCTGCCGTGCGCGGTACGCCTCGCCCGCGGCATCGGTGGCGCCGTCCCGTCCGGCCACCGCCTCCCGCACCCGCCATTCCGGCCGCAGCAGCAGCACGCCGTCCCGCTCCGCCGGGTCGGTGGCTGCCGGTACAGGGGGTCGTGCCGGCGCGGCCGGGCGGCCCGGGAGCGGCTCCTGTCGCGCCCCGGTGCCATCGAGGGGATCGAGGTCGAACCAGCAGCGCTCCCGTGCGAACGGGTATCCGGGCAGCGCGACGCGTCGCGGGCGCGGGCCGGCGGGAGCCAGCTCCTCCCAGTGCACCGTCGCTCCGCGCGCCCACAGCCGCAGCAGTTCCGCCTGCTCGCCCCGCTCGGTCCAGGCCGCTGCCGCGTCGCGCAGTGCGGCTCCGCCCGCCTCCGCGGCCGCCTGCCGGCCGGGGCCGACACTTCCGCGCACCCAGGCGGCTCCGGACACCGGGTCCTCCGCGCCGGACAGGAACGCCTCCAGTACCGCCGCGGCCTCCTCCGTCGTGGCGGCGGCGAAGGCCAGCCGCTCCTCCAGCGCCATGCGCCCGACCTGGAGCGTCCACGCGACATCGGCCAGCGCGTACCGCGGCGATCCGGCCAACCGGGTACGCAGCCGACGGGCCTGCTCGGCGAGCTGCTCGGGGCTCTTCGCGGAGAGCACCAGCAGCGCGGGACGGTCCGGTGCGACCGGCTGCGCGGGGGGCGGAGCGGTTTGCGGCAGGTACTCGGCCAGCACGACGTGGACGTTCGACCCTCCGGCGCCGAAGCCGGACACCCCTGCCACGCGCGGGATCTCCCGGGTCGCGCCCGTCTCGTCCCGCACGGTGGGCCGGCGCCAGGGCTCGGTGTGCTGCTGGACCCGCAGTGGGGTGCTGTCGAAGTCGATGTGCGGGTTGAGGGTGCCGGAGTGCAGGCTGGGCACCAGCTCGCCGTGCCGCATCTGCAACAGCACCTTGGTGACTCCGGCGACACCGGCCGCGCCCTCGCAGTGCCCGATGTTCGACTTCACCGAGCCGATCGGGCAGGTGCCCGGCGCGCTGTCCGAGGCGGCGAACGCTCTGCTGAGGCCGGTGATCTCCAGCGGGTCGCCCAGGGACGTACCCGTACCGTGCGCCTCCAGATAGCCGACCGTCGCCGGGTCGACGCCCGCCGCGGCGAAGGCTTCGGCGACGACCTCGCCCTGCGCCGCAGGCGAGGGGACCGAGTAACCCGAGGTGCGGCCGCCGTGGTTGAGCGCCGTCCCCTTGACCACCGCGTGGATGTGGTCGCCGTCGGCCACTGCCCGCTCCAGCGGCTTGAGTACGACGACGCCGACGCCCTCGCCGGGAACGTAGCCGTCCCCGCCCTCGCCGAAGCTGCGGCAGCGTCCGTCGCTGGAGAGGAACCGGCGGCGGCTGAGCATGACGAACTTGTTCGGGTGCGAGTGCAGGTTCACCCCGCCCGCCAGCGCCGTCTCGCACTGGCCGCTGCGGATGGCCTCGCAGGCCAGATGGATGGCGGTCAGCGAGGAGGAGCACATGGTGTCCACGGTCATGCTCGGGCCGCGGAAGTCGTAAAGGTAGGAGACCCGGTTGGCGATGCTGGAGGCGCTGCCGGACAGGGCCGTGTACCTGCCCCGGTCCTGCGCCTGGGCACCGTAGAGCTGGTACTCCGCGTACATCGCGCCGACGAAGACCCCGACTCTGCCCGGGGGCGCGACGGCTGCGGCGGCGCCGTGCGGATCGGCCGCGGCACGGGCCAGCAGCTCGCCGGTGTAGCCGCTGTCCTCCAGCGCGTGGTGGGCGCACTGCAGGAACAGCCGCTCCTGCGGATCCAGCAGTTCGGCCTCGTGCAGCGAGATCTGGAAGAAGAGCGGGTCGAACCGGTCGATGTCGTCGAGGAATCCGCCCCACGCGCCGGTGGACGATCCGGTGCCGTCGGCGTACCTGCGGTGGTCCCAGCGCTCCGGGGGGACTTCTGTGATGCAGTCGCGGCCCGACCGCAGGTTCTGCCAGAACTCGTCCAGGTCGGCAGCCTCCGGATAGCGGCCGCTCAGCCCCACGATCGCGATGTCGGTGCCGGTGCGGTCGCCGCTTCCGGTCGACTGCCCGGTCGTTTCCGGGACGGCCGGGACGCCGGCGGGCGCGGCGGCCCGGGCGGGCGCGTACGGCTGCTGCCCGGTGCCCGCGGGAGCGGCCAGGGGGCGGGTGCTCAGCCCGGTCAGCTCGGCGCACACCCCGCCGTCCTCGTCGAGCACGGTGATGTCGACGTCCTCGGTGCTGCCGGGCCGGTACCGCAGCCAGGCATAGGCGTACGCCGGAGCCGCGGCGTACACCTCGACCCGTTCGACCGCGAACGGGAGGGCGGCACGGCCGCGTTCGCCCTGCCGGCCGTCCTGGAACGCCGACAGTCCTGCCACGGCCTGCAGCGCGCCGTCGGCGATGCTCGGGTGGAGCAGGCAACCGACCACCTCACGCGCCTCGGCCGGCAGCCGGAGCCGCGCCAGTACCTCGGGACGCCCGGACGCGCCGGTGCCCACGCCCAGTTCCGTGACCGAACGCTGCGCGGGCCCGTAGTCCATGCCGACGCCGTCGTAGAGGCCGTAGACGTCGGCGGCGGGTACGGTCCGCCGGGAGCACCGCTCCCGCAGCCGAGCCGGCGGCGGGGTCGCGGCAGCGCCCTCCCGCAGGCTCGCGCGGCCGCGTCCGCACAGGTCCGGCTTCCCGTCGCCGACGACGGCGTGCAGGGTGTAGTTCCAGCCGCCGGGGGACTCCCGCACGGCGACCCGCAGCTCCAGTCCCTCCGGCCCGCACAGCGCCGGGCGGAGCCATACGACATCGTCGAGCCGCACGGTGCCGGCTCCGGCCTGCGCCGCGCCCTCGACCGCGGCGCGCGCCATCTCCAACTGCGCGACCGCGGGCAGGATGCGGTCCCCGTGCACCCGGTGATCGCGCAGGAAGGGTTCCGCTCCGGAGAAGCGCGTGCGGTACTCCACCGCGCCGTCCCGGTGGACGAGGTGCTGCAGCAGCGGATGCGCGGAAGCCTCGTCGGACGCGTCGGCGGCCGGACGGACCCGGGCGGTCAACCGGTCGGCGACGGCGTCCACCGTGAGATGGTCGGCGAGCGACTCCGCGGCCGGTACCGCCCCCAGGCGCGCACCGAGCCGCTCCGCGAGCACGGCGCGGGCCGTCAGGTCGAGCCCGTACTCCCCCAGCTCCTGGTCCCCCGCGATCTCGTGGGGCTCCACCTCCAGCACGGCGGCGAGTTCCTCGATCATCGCGGTGTGCGCGGAGAGGTCTCCGCCACCGGGCGTCGCCCACTCCGCGCCGCGTGCGGGAGCGGACGGCTCCGGCGCCGAGCCGGACGCGGCCGGTGCCGGCGCGCCGCGTCGCCCCGCGGTCTGCTCGTCCAGCCAGGCCGCCAGATCCGCCGGGGACCGGTGCTCGAACATCACGGTGGGCGAGAGCGAGAGCGCCAGCCGCTCCTCCAGCTCCGGCACCATGGAGACCAGGTCGGCGGAGGCCAGCCCGAGGTCGTAGAACCCGGCGGCGGTGTCGACCCGCCCCGGTGGCAGCGACAGCCGGGCGCCGACCAGTTCCGCCACCAGTTCCGCGGCAGCCGGCCCGCCGGGGGCGCCCCCGCCCTGCGGCGCGCTCACCGCGTCCCGGCCCGCGACCGCCCCTGCGGTCACGGCCGCTGCGCCGGACGGCTCCCGGGCCGGGTCGGCCACCGCGCGGGCGGCCTCCTGACGCGGCTCTCCCGGCACGTCGAGAGTGGCCGCGGCGCGCACCCGCTTGGCGACGATGTGCCGCAGCTCGGCGACCTGCCGGCCCGTCTCGTCGTAGAACTCGACGGCGAGCCGCATCAGTTCCTCGTCCCGGTGCGCCGACTCCGCAGGCACCCGCACGAAGCAGCGGCTGCCCAGCGGCGCCGTGGCACGGAAGGACTCGAAGACCAGCGGCAGATAGAGGTCCTCGACCGCCCCGCCCTCGTGCAGCATGTGCAGGCCCACCCCGGCGCCCAGTACCCCGGCCTCGAACAGGGCCGGGTGGAAGGGGAATTCCGCGGCGGTGTGCCGGTGCGCCGGATCGAGCTCGACCTCCGCTATCCAGTCATCGGGCCGGTGGTGCACCTGACCGCCGACCTTCATCAGTCCCGAGTGGTGGAGGTTCCGCTCCCGCAGCCACGCGTACAGGTCGGACATCCGGGTGTGCCGGTGCGCGCCGGTGACCGGGGCCGTCAGCCGCCCCTCGAAGGCGGGCAGGGAGTGCCGGTGCGCGGTGACCGTCGCGTGCACCAGGTCGGGTCCGCGCCGGGGGCCGCCGTCCTGCCGGGAGCCGAGGATCTCGATCCGGCACCCGCCGGTGGCAACGGGCCGTCCCCGCACGGTGGTGGCCAGGCGTTCCCCGGGGGCGGCCACCAGCGGGGCGAGGATGGTGAGGTTGCGCAGCTCCACAGAGGAGGGCTGCCAGCCGTGCCGGGAGAGGACTTGCAGCACCAGGTCCACGTAGCCGACGCCCGGAAGCAGATGCCGCCCGTGCACGACATGGCCGCGCAGCAGCGGGTTGTCGGCGGTGACGGTGAAGGTCTCGTCGAAGGTCAGCGATTCGGGCATCGGTATCCGTCCCATGAGTCGATATCCGCCCCCGCAGGGCGATGGACCGGCGGGCGTTCCGCGGCGGCCGATCCGGAAGCCCTTCCTGGCGGGAAGGAAATCAGCGGCTCAGTCCTGTCGTGCTGCGTGACTGAAGAGAAAAGGCGAATCGAATGGCGCGTCATGCGCACAGTTCAAAGACCCTGTCGGACGGAGGGCCACCCGCGGGGTCCTCCGGACTTCGGCGAACAGGATCGAGCAATCGGCGCACCGAGGAGATCGGAGCCGACAGCTGCTACCTGTGAAAAATAGGTGACATCTCCCCGTGGTTCCCCCGTTGCGTTGCTGACGCGTGGTCGCCGGTGCGGAAGCCCGTATTCGATCCGTCTGCCGCGCATTCTCATCCGACCACGACCGTCGGCAACGTTAGCGAAGCCGGGCAAGGGGTGGCAACCCTCCCAGGAGCAGGATCCGGGGACCCGTCCCCGGATACCTCCGCGACGCGAGGCGCGCGCCGACGGGTGATCAGAAAGCAGGGCACGCCCGGACGTTGATTCTGCGCGCGATGCGCTTTCGGCACTCCGCGCCGACAGCGTCCGACCACCTGGTTCCGGAGCGCGGCACGGCGGTCGGGAACTATGCTGAACCGGCCGAGGCGAGCCGCCGCGGCCGCCGGATTCCGTACGGGTGAGTGGCCGTTCCTTTCGCCGCCGCCGTCCCGGCACATCACACAACAGGGGGAATGCGTGAGAATCGAAGGGAGTGTTGCGCTGGTCGCCGGCGGAACATCCGGCCTCGGGCTCGCTGCGGTACGCATGCTGCACGGCAAAGGCGCCTCCGTGGTCGTCATGGGCCGTACCGCCGAACCCGGCGGACAGCTCGCGAAGGAACTGGGTGAGCGAGTGGTGTTCTCGCCCGGAGACGTGACCAAAGAAGACGACGTACTCGCGGCCGTCGAACGCGCCGCACTTCTCGGCCCGCTGCGCATCGCGGTGAACTGTGCCGGAATCGGCAGCGCGGGCCGGACCGTCGGCAGGAACGGCCCCTTCCCGCTTGCCGCTTTCAGCAAAGTCGTCCAGGTCAACCTGGTCGGCAGTTTCAACGTCGCCCGGCTGGCCGCGGCGCAGATGTGCCGGAACACCGACGGCGCCGGTGCCGCCGACCCGGAGGAGCGCGGCGTCCTCATCAACACCGCGTCCGCTGCCGCGTTCGAGGGCCAGATCGGGCAGGCCGCATACGCGGCGTCCAAAGGCGGCGTGGTGGGCATGACCCTGCCGATCGCCCGCGATCTCGCGGAGTGGCGCATCCGGATGGTCACGATCGCGCCCGGACTCTTCCGCACCCCGATGTTCGACCCCCTGCCCGAGCCCGCGCTCGAGGCGCTCGGTCAGCAGGTGCCGCACCCCGCCCGGCTGGGGGACCCGGCGGAGTACGCCTCGATGGTCTGCCACGTCGTGGAGAACCCGATGCTCAACGGCGAGACGATCCGGCTGGACGGCGCCCTGCGGATGCCGCCCAGGTAGCCCGGCGGCCGGCCGGGGGCCGAACGCGCCTCCGGCCGGCCGCCGACGGGCCCGCGGCCGGACGCGCACTCCCGGTGGGCCGGTCCGCCGGCTCCGCGGCCGGTTCCCCGGCCGCGGACCGGCCGCCCGGTGTCTCACTCGGCGGTCGCCACCGCGTGCTCGGCCAGGATGAGCTGGCAGATCTCGCTGCTGCCCTCGATGATCTCCATCAGCTTCGCGTCCCGGTACGCGCGTGCCACGGCGTGTCCGTCCTGCGTCCCGGCGGACGCCAGTACCTGCACCGCCCTGGAGGCACCCTGGGCCGCGTGCCCGGCGCCGACGTGCTTGGCGAGGACGGTGGCGAGCACGAGGCCGGGCGAGCCGGCCTCCCAGCAGTCGCTCGCGTGCCCGCACGCCTGCGTCGCGACCTGCTCGGCGACGAACAGTTCGGCCAGGTGGCGCTGGACGAGCTGGTGTCCGCTCAGCTCCTTGCCGAACTGGGCGCGGGAGGCCGCGTGCCGGGCCGCCGCCCGCCGGCAGGCGCGCAGGATGCCCACGCACCCCCAGGCGACCGAGATCCTCCCGTAGGTGAGCGCGGCGGTGACCAGCAGCGGCAGCGGCAGTCCCGGACCGCCGAGGACGCTGGAGGCCGGGAGCCGCACCCCGTCGAAGCTCACGTGCGCGTGCCCGGCGGCGCGGCAGCCCATCGGGTCGGCGACGCGCTCCACCCGCACGCCGGGCGCCGAGGCGGGCACCACCACGGCGGCCGCGCCGCCCTCGCAGGTGGCGAAGACGACCAGCAGGTCCGCGTAGGACGCGCCGGTGACCCACACCTTCCGACCGGTCAGCACGAACCCGTCGCCGTCGGCGATGAGCGAGGTGCTCATCGCGGACAGGTCGGAGCCGGCGTCCGCCTCGCTGAACCCCACCGCCGCCAGCCGGCCCTCGACCAACTGCGGCAGCAGCGCGGCGGCCTGCTCCGGTGCGGCCAGCCGCTGAATGGTCCAGGCCGCCATGCCCTGCGACGTCATCACACTGCGCAGCGAACTGCACCTGCTGCCGGTGTGCGCGGTGAGCTCCCCGTTGTCATGGCTGGTGAAGCCGGGGCCGCCGGACGCGGTGCCGACCTGTGCGCACAGCAGGCCGCGGGCGCCCAGGTCGCGCAGCAGGGCGACCGGGATCTCCCCGGCGAGGTCCCAGGCCCCGGCCCGGTCGCCGACGAGTTCGTCGACGACCGCGGTCGCGGCGGCGAGCGGTTCAGGCACCGTCCGCCGCCCCGGACCCGCCGCCGAGCCGGAGCACGAGCTCGGTCATGCTCCGCACCGTGCGGAAGTTGTCCAGCCGCAGATCGGTGCCGACGATGGAGATCCCGTACTCCTTCTCCAGTTGGACCACGAGTTCCATCGCGAACATCGAGGAGACCAGGCCGGAGGCGAAGAGCTCCTGCGTCGGCGTGACGGAGGTCTTCGTCCTGGCCTCCAGAAAGCTCAGCAGGTCCCGCTCGACAGCCTGTGCGTCGATGCCGTCGGTGTGCTGTTCCGTCGTCACAGCTCGTCCTTTCCGTATCCGTAGAAGCCACGGCCGGACTTGCGGCCGAGGTCGCCGTCCCGCACCTTGCGCCGCAGCAGGTCGCAGGGCCTGCACTCGTCGGCACCGGTGCGCTCGTACAGGGCGTCGAGCGAGTCGACGAGGTTGTCCAGCCCGATCATGTCCGCGGTGCGCAGCGGGCCCGTCGGGTGCCCGAGGCAGCCCTCCATCAGCTGGTCGACCGCCTCGGCCGAGGCGGTGCCCTCGCCGACGATCCGCGCCGCGGTGTTGATCATCGGGTGGAGCAGTCTGCTGGTCACGAAGCCCGGCGCGTCCCGCACCGGCACCGCGCGCCGCCCCAGGTCGCCGAGGAGCGCGACCAGCGCCTCGACCGTCGCGTCGCCGGTCTGCGGGCCCCGGCTCACCTCCACCATGTCGATCAGGTAGGGCGGGTTCATGAAGTGGGTGCCCAGGAGTTCGGCCGGGCGCGCGGTCGAGGCGGCCAGCTCGCTGATCGGGATGCCGGAGGTGTTGGTGATCAGCGGAGTGCCGGGCCGGACCGCTGCCGACGCCTCCGCGAGCACCCGGGCCTTGGCCTCGGACGACTCGGTGACCGCCTCGATGACAGCGGTCGCCTCCGCCACGTCGGCCGTCGAGGTGCTGGTGGCCAGCTCGCCCGGGGCCCGGCCGGCGGGCAGCACACCCATCAGCTGGGCGTGCCTGAGCTGATGCGCGATCCTGCCGCGGGCGTCCGCGCATCGCGACTCGTCGGTCTCGACGAGTACCACGGGGATGCCGTGCCCGAGCACCAGGGCGGCGATGCCCGAGCCCATCACTCCCCCGCCGACGAGGGCCACCCGGTGGCCGGTCGGTTCTTCCGTCATGGTCGGTGCCACTCCTTCGTGCGCGCCGAGCGGTCGTGCCCGCCGGGCGGTCGTCGTTCGGATGCGGGCGGATACCGGGATACGGTGCCCGGCTCCGGTGCCCGCCCGCCGGCACCGGAGCCGGGACTCACACGCGGATCGGCAGCCGCTCCGCACCCCGGAGGGTGAGCAGGCCGTTCCACTCGACGGGGCCGTCCATCGCGAGTCCGGGGAAGCGGCGGACGAGTTCACCGATCGCCACCCGGCCCTCGATGCGTGCCAGTGCGCCGCCGAGGCAGTAGTGCATCCCGCCGCCGAAGGAGAGCTGCTTGCGCGCGTTCTCCCGCTCCAGCCGCAACTCCTCCGCGTCGGGGCCGAAGAACTCCTCGTCGCGGTTGGCCGCGGCCAGGTTGGCCAGGACCATCGAACCGGCCGGGATCTCGTACCCGCCGACGTGGTACGGCTCGAGTGTGATCCGGCGGCTGCTGTGCGTGGGCGGGTCGTAGCGCAGCATCTCCTCGACCGCGTTCTCGCCGATCTCGGGCTTGGCCCGCAGCAGCGCCAACTGGTCGGGATTGCGCAGCAGCGCCAGGGTGCCGCCGGAGATCAGGTTCACGGTGGTCTCGTAGCCGGCCACGAACAACGTGGTCACCTGGGCGACCAGTTCATCGTGGCTCAGTTTGTCCCCGTCGTCCTCAGCCGCGATGAGGGCGGTGAGCAGATCGTCGTCGGGTTCGCTGCGCTTCCGCGAGACGGCGTCGCTGACCACCTCGAAGATCTCCGCGTCGGCCGCCTCGATGACGCGCATCACCTCCGGGTCGGTGGTCAGTTCGACCGAGCGCATCAGCAGACTGGTGAGCATCCGCAGGTGCTTGGTGTCGATCGGCGGCATGCCGAGCATCCGCGTCATCACGGTGAAGGGCAGCGGGAAGGCCAGTTCCTCGACCAGATCGCCGCCTCCGGCCGCCGCGATGCCGTCGAGCGCTTCGTCGACCAGTTCGCGGACCATCGGCTCCAGTCCGTTGATGGCCCGGACGGTGAACGCCTTGGTGACCAGTTTGCGCAGCCGGGTGTGGTCCGGCGGGTCCAGGTCCAGCAGCGCCAGGCCCTTCAGCCGCGGCTTCTCCGAGACGCCGGCCTTCGCGTAGGCGTCCCGGAACGGTCCCGGGGCGACGTGCCGCTGGTCGACCGAGTGCTTGGAGCGCAGCAACGCGTCCACGTCCGCGTAGCGCGAGAGCATCCAGAAGCCGCCCGGATGCTCGTGCACCGGCACCTGCCGGCGCAGTTCGGCGTAGTGCGGGTAGGGGTCCTCCATGAACTCGGGGGTGAACGGGTAATAGATCAACGGCTGGTCCTGCGGCACGGTGCTCACCGCTGCACCGCCTCCTTCCGAACTGGTCGTCCGCTCGGGTCCGGCCGCTCCTGCCGCATCCCGCCGAAGCTCCGCAGCCGGGCTGCGACGTGTTCCGCCGCGCCGTCCATGAGGACGTCGCAGACGGCCTCGACCGTGCGGGCCCGCCACGGGTGCAGCGCGGTTCCGGCGACGGCCTGGTTGAAGGCGCCCATCGCCGGGCCGCAGTGGACCAGATGATCGGCCCGGTCCGCGGTGTCGCCGCGCACCGCGAGCCGGAAGCCGCGCGCGAAGTAGTTCCGGAACAGGTCCGCGAGTTCCGCCTTGGCGTCCTGGCCGGATGCCGGGGGCGGCGGATGCTCACCGCCCAGCCGGCGGTCGAGGATCCGGGCCCTGGTGGCCTCGTCGAGTTCGCCGAACGAGGCGTGCCGCCGCCACAGCTCGTACAGCTTCGCCGCCCGGGCCGGGAAGAACAGTCCCCGCTTCAGATAGCGTGCCTGGCCGCCCAGTTCGAACAGGTCGGCCCAGGGCGCGGTGGCCACGTCGTACTCGCGTGCCTGCTGCAGCAGATCCTTGACGTGGTCGCCGGTGCCGGCCTCCACCGTGCACTGGTTGACCGATCCGGTCAGGACGAAGTCCGCACCGAGCAGGAACGCCGCCGCGGCCGCTTCCGGGGTGCCGATGCCACCGGCGCAGCCCACATGTACCCGGGGGCCGGGCAGCGCCGCCTCGTCCCGCAGCCGCAGGACCGCGGGCAGCAGCGTGAGCAGATCGGCGCCGACGCACAGCCAGCCGCCGTCCGCCTCGACGCACAGGTCGTCGGCCATCGGTCTGGACGCCGCTGCCGCCGCCTCCGCCGCGGTCACGGCCCCGGTGTCCAGCAGCCGCGCGACCAGCCGCTCGGGAGGCGGCGCGAGGAACGCGGCGGCCATGTCGGTCCTGGACACCTTCGCCAGGACCCGGCCGCCCTTGAGCCGGAAGCGCACCAGGTCCTCGGTGAGCACCGGGAACCCGGAGGCCTCCACCAGGTCGACGCCGTGCCGCAGAAGCTGGTCGACCAGCTCCGCCTCCCGTTCCGGAGCGCCGTGCCGGTAGTGGAGGTTGGCCCCGACGGCGGCCCCCGGCTCCGCCTCACGGAGCTGCCGCTCCAGCTCGGCCCGGGTGAGCCCGCCGGTTCCGAGGAAGCCCAGCAGCCCGGCCTTGGCTGTCGCGCGGAGCAGTTCCGGTCCGGAGACGCCGCCGTGCATCGACCCCACGGCGTAGGCCCGCAGCAGTCCGTACCGTTCGCGGAAGCTCCCGGCTCCGAGGCCGTCCGCGGTGGCCGCGGCCGCCGGGTGCTGCTCCGCGCCTGCCGCCGGTGCCGTGGCGGCCGGCTCCTCGGTGGACGGTGCGCGGACCGGTTCGGGCACTGCGGCACCGCCGGACGGCGCCGGAGCCGGTTCGGCGGCGGTGATGCGCTCGACCAGTTTGGTGAGCACCCGGCCGGGGCCGAGTTCGACGAAGTCGAGGTCGCCGTCTTCCCGCACCGCGCGGACGATGTCGGTCCAGCGGACCGGCGCGGCGATCTGCGCCGTCAGCCGCTCCTTCAGCGTCTCGGGCGTGTACGGGCGGGCGTCGACACCGGCGAGGACCGGGACGACGGGCGGGCGCAGGTCGAAGCCGTCCAGGAACGGTCCGAACCGCTCGGCCACGCCGCGCATGTAGCGGGAGTGCAGCGGCGCGCTGACGTGCAGCCGGACCGCACGGGCCCCTGCCGCCTCGAAAGCGGTGCAGGCCGCGTCGATGCCCTCGGCCGGGCCGGAGATGACGAACTGGTCCGGCGCGTTGTGGTTGGCCAGGTCCAGGGCCGCCAGGGCGGGGTCGGCCAGCATCCGGGTGACGGTCTCCTCGTCGGTCCCCACCACCGCGGCCATGCCGCCGCCGTCGGCGGCGGCCATCAGCTCGCCGCGCCGCGCCACCAGCCGCAGCCCGGTCTCGAAGTCGAGGACCCCGGCCGCGAACAGCGCCGCGTACTCGCCCAGGCTGTGCCCCACCAGGAAATCCGGCGGCTCCGGGTCCCGGGCCACCCGGTCCAGGTAGCTCAGGGCGCTCACCACGTAGACGGCGGGCTGGGTGAACTCGGTGCGCGCGAGGCACCGTTCGGGGTCCCGGACGCACAGCTCCTCGATCGAGTAGCCGAGCACCTCGTCCGCCAGCGCCGTCTGCGCGGGGAACCGGCCGAAGAGGTCCTTGCCCATCCCGCGGCGCTGCGAGCCCTGCCCGGGGAAGCCGTAGACCTTCGTGGGGCGGCCCGCCGGGGGGCGGTCGGTGGTGTCCCGGACCGTCGTGGGGCTGTCCTCGGCGAGCGGGTCCGTGCCGCGAGGAGCCGTGACAGCGGCGGCGGGCTGCCGCCGGGTGACACGAGCGGCACGCGCGCGGACTCCGGCGAGCAGTTCGGTGTCCTTCTCGAACTGGCTGAGCAGCGGCAGCGACGCCGACCGGCCGCCCTCGGGCAGGAGCTGCCGGAGGAAGTTGTGCAGAGTCCCCGCGGGCCCGAGGTCCAGGTAGAGGAAGTCGCCCCGCTCCCGCAGCGCGGCCACCGCGCGCTCGAACTCGATCGGCCGCCGGGCGACCCGCCAGAAGTGGTCAGCGGTCACCTCCCGCACCGGGGCGCCGTCCACGCAGGAGGTCCAGGGGATGCGCGGCGGTGCGAGCGCCACCCCCTCGAACGTCGCCCGGCAGGTGTCCAGCGCCTCGTCCATGAGGCGGGAGTGGAAGGCGTACTCGACCGGCAGCCGGACGTGCAGCACGTCGGCGGCCCGCAGTGCCGCCTCGGCGCGCGCCAGGTCCGCCTCCGGCCCCGACACCACGAAGCTGCCCGGATAGTTGTGCGCCGCGATCTCGCACACCCGCAGTTCCGGTACCCGGTCCAGCACGTCGGTGCCGGTGAGCACGGCGAGCATGCCGCCGGGCGGGCTCGCGCCGACCAGGTCGGCCTGCTGGACCAGCAGCCGCAGGCAGTCCACCGGGTCGAGGCTGCCCGCGACGACGGCCGCGGTGTACTCGCCCAGGCTGCAACCGAGAACATGGTCGGGCTCGACGCCCTCGGCCCGCAGGGTCTCCGTCAGCGCGAGTTCGATCATGACGATGCCCGGATGGGTGACCCGGGTGTCCAGGAGCGGGTGGTTGCGCGGCTTCGCCGGGTCGAAGATCCGGGCGAGCACCGACTCGCCCAACTCCTGCGTCACGACGGCGTCGTAGCGGTCCAGCGCGGTGCGGAACACCGGCTCGGCGTCGTAGAGCTCCTTGCCCATGCCGTAGTACTGGGAACCCTGGCCGGCATACGCGAAGACGAGGGGCTTTCCGGCGGGCGGCTGAGTCGTGTTCATCGGTACTTGTCCCAGAACAGGCCGGTGGCCGCGGCCCCGGGTGCGGTGGTTCCTCGGATGACGGTCCTCCGGTTCAGTACGGGTTCCGGCAGCGGTGGCCGGACGCGGTGGCGGGTCTCGGGCGCGGGCGCCAGCACGACGTGCGCGTTGGTGCCGCCGTCGGCGAAGCAGTTGAGCGCGGCCAGCCGGGCCGACTCGGGCCACGGGCGGGGCCCGCGGGGGAAGTCCAGCGCGGAGGCGGCCAGGTCGAAGTGCTCCAGTGGTTCCTGTCCTGAGCCGAACGGCACCTGCTCGCCGTGGTGCAGCATCAGGACGACCTTGATGAGCGCCGCGATCCCTTCGGCGGCCAGCGGATGGCCGATGTTCGGCTTGACCGAGCCGAGCGAGAGAGGCCGCTGCGCCCCGGCGCCGGTGCCGTAGACCGCCTGCACCGCCTTGAGTTCGAGCAGGTCGGCGACGGTCGACCCGGAGCCGTTGGCCTCGACCCAGCCGACCTCCCGCGGAAGGCGGCCGGCGCGTGCCAGCGCCTCGGCCATCACCTCCTTCTGCGCCTCCAGGCTCGGCGTGGCCGGGCCGGCGGTCCGGCCGTCGTTGTTGATCGCCACGCCCTTGAGGACGGCGAGGACCCGGTCCCCTTCCTCCCGCGCCCGGGCCAGCGGCTTGAGGAGCACGCTTCCGGCGCCCTCGCCGAGGACGAGCCCGGAGGCCCGGCGGTCGAACAGGTGGAAGGCGGCGCCGGTGCTGAGCAGACCGCGCCGGGCGAAGATCCGGTGCGCCCGGTCGTCGGCGAGCAGGCTGACCCCCGCGACCACCGCCGCCTCGAGGCTCCCGGCCCGCAGGGCCTGCGCGGCCATGTCCAGCGCCACCAGCGCGGAGGAGCAGGCGGTGTCGACGACGACGCTGGGCCCGCGGAAGTCGAAGAACTGGGAGACGTTGGCCGACAAATAGTTCTGACCGGTGACCATCACCGGGTTCGCCGACCGGTCCACCAGCTCCTCGTCCGGCGCGCTGGTGGCCCGGCCGCCCACATACACCCCGACGCGCCGCGACTTGAGCTCCTCGGGCCGGTATCCGGCGTGCCGGACGGCCCGGTCGACCTCTTCCAGCAGCAGCAGCGCCTGCGGGTCCATGGCCTCGACGTCCGCCTCCGACAGCAGGAACGCCTCCGGGTCGAAGCGCAGCTCCTCGGGCAGCAGCCCCGCGTGGTAGCCGTGCAGTCCACCGAAGCGCTGCTCGGGAAGCGGCCGCAGCGCGCTGCGGCCCTCCCGCAGCAGCTCCCAGTACGCGTCGGCGGACCCTGCGCCGGGGAAGCGGCAGGAGAGTCCGACCACCGCGATGTCGTCCTGCCCGACGGAGTCCTCTTCGCGCGGTGCGGCCTGCCCGCGAGGGGCGGCCCGGTCCAGGAGTGTCCCGGATGCGGCGTCCGCCGCGGACTGCGGCGCGGCCGGGGCCTCGGGGGCGGCGGGTTCCTGCCGTGCCGCCGGCTCCGGGGCCGCGGTCGCGGAGGGGCCGAAGACCGCGGCGAGCTGCCGGGGGTGTTCCTCGGCGAGGTACGCGGCGAACTCGTCGGCGGTCGGGTACTCCAGCAGCGCCGTCGGGTCGAGCGAGACGTCGAGCTGCTTGCCGAGAGTCTGCACGAGCTGGGTGACCAGGATCGAGTCGATGCCGAAGTCCTGGACGGGTACGTCGGCGGACAGCTTGGCCCGGTCGAAGCGGAGCTCCAGGGCGAGCCGGTCGAGCAGCCAGGAGGCCACCGCCTCCCGCGCCGCCGGGAGGGCGTCCGACTCGGCGGGGGCGGGATCCGCGGCAGCCGACTGCCGGAGTGCTCGGGCACGGCCGGGGGCGTCCCGCCCCCCGGCGGGGGCTGCCGGGTCCGCCGCGGGCGCGGCCGCTCGCGCGGCCGGCGCTGTCGGCCGGCGGCCGGTCAGCAGTTCGGGGCGCCAGTCGGCGTCCGCGCGTACGGCCGCGGGCAGGATCACCCGCTCTCCGGCGGCCAGGGCACGGTCCAGCAGCGCGAGCCCCTGCGCGTCCGGGAGGGCCGCCAGCCCGGAGGCCCGGTAGGCGGCGCTGCGCACCTCTCCCATGCCGGTGTCCCGCCAGCTCGGCCACTGCACACTGATGAGGGGGAGCCCGTACGGCCGCGCCGCGGCGACCTCGTCCAGGTAGGCGTTGGCCAGCGCGTAGTCGCTCTGCCCGACGGCCAGCGCGGGGACCGCCGCGGTGACCGAGGAATACAGCACGAAGAACTCCAGCGGCTCCGCGCGGAAGCACTCCGTCAGCGCGTCGAGACCGAAGACCTTCGGACCGAGCACCCGGGCCATACCCTCGGGAGTCTTGCGGACGAAGGCGGGGTTCTCGGCGTCGGTGACGCCGGCGCAGTGGACCACTCCGCCCACCGGGCCCAGCCTGCGCTTCACGTCGGCCAGGGTCCGGGCGAGCGCCGCCGCGTCCGTCAGCGGAACGGCCGGCACCTCCAGTTGCACGCCCTGGTCGGCGAGGTCGGCCAGCGGGCGGAGCTTGCGGCCCAGCGCGGTGTCCGCGGCGATGTGCGCGGCCCACTCGGCGCGCGGGGGCAGTTCCTCGCGGCCGGTCAGCACGAGCTTGCGCACACCGTGCCGGGCGACGAAGTGCCGGGCGGTCAGCAGCCCGAGCCCGCGGGTGCCGCCGGTCACCCACAGGACGTGGCCCTCGGGGAGGCGCGGCACTGGCCGCGCCGCGGGCGGCAGCGTCCGCAGCGACGTCCGGTGGCGGACGCCCTCGCGGTAGGCGACCTCGGGCTCCTCGCTGTCGAGGGCGAGTTCGTCGGCAACCCGGGCGCACAGCTGCTCGTCCCCGCACCGGCCCACGTCCACGTGCCGGGAGCGCAGCTGCCGGTACTCGCTCTGGAGCATCCGGTACAGGCCCACCCGGGAGGCGCCACCGAGGCCGGAGTCCGGGCCCCGGGACACCAGCACCGCGCGCAGCTCGCGGCTGCCCCGGTCGACCACCTGCTGCAGCCAGCGCAGCCAGGCGTGGAGCGCCGGGCTGTCGACGGGCGGCGCGGACCCGGCGCAGCCCGCCAGGTCGACCACCGCGTCGTACCGGTCCCAGCGGGTGCCGGGATCGGCCAGCTGGGCGTCGAGCCGGGCGGTGCGGAGCACCTCGGCGGCCGGGAGCGCGGCGGCCAGCCGGGCGGCCAGCTCCTCGGTGCCGGGGGCGGCCAGTACCGCGGTGTACGCGGGCGGTGCGTCACGCCCGGCGGGCTCCGCGCGGACCCAGTCCCGGGTCAGCAGTACCTCCTCGGCGACGGGTTCGGCCTCCGGCGTGCCGTCCCCGGCTGCTGGGAGGGCCCGGGTTGTCGCCGACGCGGTGCCGGCCGCGGTCCCGGCACCGGCCGCCGGCGAGGCTCCGGTCGTCGGCGCGGCTCCGGTCGTCGGCGCCGCACCGACGGCGGCGAGTTCGGCGTCCGCCGCGGCCAGCCGGACCCGCTCGCCGCCGAACGGGTAGCCGGGCAGCGCCACCCGTCCCGGCGGCGAACCTCCGTGCAGCACGGCCCAGTCGACCGGCTGCCCGGACGTCCAGGCCGCGGCACAGGCGGCCGGATCGTTCCCCGGCGGTTCGCCCCCGGCGGGCTTGCGCGGGTCGACCACCCCGCTCCAGCTCTCCTCGGGCACCCCTCCGTCGGCGAACTCGGCCAGCCGCTCGGTGAGCTGAGCGAGCGTCTCGAAGCGGATCGCGAGCCGGTGCGCCATGGCCTCGCGTCCGGACTGGAGCGTCCAGGCGACCTCGTGTCCGGCCGATCCGGCGCCCTCGGCGTGCAGATGGGAGGCCAGACGGCGGGCCTGCTCCGTGAGCCGTCCGGAGTCCCGCGCGGAGAGCACCGCGAGCTGCGGACCGGCCGGGGCTGCCGGCCGCTGCTGCGCCGCGGGGGGCTCCTGGAGGATGAGGTGCGCGTTGGTGCCCCCGGCGCCGAAGGAGCTCACCCCGGCGGTCCTCGGTGCCTCGGTGCCGTCCGCACGCAGCCGGCGCGGCCAGGGCTCCCCCTCGCGCTGCACCCGGAACGGGGTCGCCGCGAAGTCGATGTTGGGGTTGAGTTCCTCCGCGTGCAGCGACGGGGCGAACTCGCCGTGCCGCATCTGCAGCAGCACCTTGGTGAGCGCCGCGATGCCCGCCGCCGACTCGGCGTGTCCGATGCCGGACTTGACCGAGCCGATCGGCAGCTCCTCGGGCAGGTCACCGTCGAAGGCCCGCAGCAGGCCGGTGATCTCCACCGGGTCGCCGAGGGCGGTGCCGGTGCCATGTGCCTCGATGTAGTCCAGGTCGGCCGGGCGCATCCGGGCGCGGTCCAGTGCGGTGCGCACCAGATCGCCCTGCGCCTTGGGGCTGGGCACGTTGAAACCGCGGCCGGTGCCGCCGTGGTTGACGGCGGACGACTTGACGACGGCCAGCACCCGGTCGCCGTCGGCCAGCGCCGCGTCGAGGCGCTTGAGCAGCACGGCCCCGGAACCCTCGGACGGGACGTAGCCGGTCCCGCCCTCGCCGAAGCTGCGGCAGCGGCCGTCCTCGGAGAGGAAGCTGCGCCAGGCCAGCTGAAGGTACTTCGCCGGGTGGCTGGAGATGTTGACCCCGCCCGCGACGGCCGTCTCGCAGTCGCCCTCGCGGAGGGCCTGGCACGCCTGGTGGATGGCGACCAGCGCGGAGGAGCACATGGTGTCCACGGCGACGCTGGGGCCGGTGAAGTCGAAGAAGTACGAGACCCGGTTGGCCACCGAGGCGTAGGACGAGTGCGGGGGCGGCCCCTCGCCCCGCAGCGCCTCCTGGACGCCGTAGAGCTGGTACTGGCCGTACATCATGCCCGCGAACACGCCGGTCCGGGAGCCGCGCAGGCTCTCGCGGGTGCATCCCGCGTCCTCCAGCAGGTGCCAGACGGTCTCCAGGAAGACCCGCTCCTGCGGGTCGGTGAGCTCGGCCTCGATCTGCGACATCCGGAAGAAGAGCGGGTCGAACCGGTCGGCGCCACGGAGGAATCCGCCCCACTTGCCGTACGTCCGGCCGACGGCGGACTTGTCCGCGTCGTAGAACGGGGCGTGGTTCCAGCGGTCGGCCGGGATCTCCTCGATGCAGTCCCGGCCGGCCCGCAGATTGCGCCAGAACTCGTCGACGTCATCGGCCTGCGGATAGCGGCCCGCGACGCCGATGATCGCGATGTCACCCCCGGCCCCGCCGTCGTCCGCCGGCCGGACGGCTCCGACCGCGCCCCGCGCCGCCGGTATGGCACCGGCGGTGGCTGTCCCGGCTTCCGGGGCGGCGGCCGGTACCGGCGCCGGGGCGGGCGCGTCCTCGGGCAGTGCCGGCTGCTCGATCCCGGCGAACGCGTCCGGGTGTGCGGTGGCCAGGTGGTCGATCAGCTCGCCTGCCGTCACATACTCGAACAGCAGGGTCTTCGAGAGCGGGCCGCAGTGCGCTTCGAGCCGCTGGGTCACGCTCATGGTCAGCAGCGAGTCCACGCCGTAGTGGTCGAAGGAGTCGGCGAGGTCGATCTCCTCCGCGGGGAGCCGCAGTTCCTCCGCCAGGATCCCCAGCACCACCCGCTCGGCCTGCTCCCGTACGCCGTCGCCCGGCTGCGCCGCGGCGGTGCGGGACGGCACCGCCGGTTCCGCGGCGCGCACCGCCGGTTCCGCGGCGCGCACCGGAGGGGACGGGGTGTGTGCCGAGCGGCCGTCGAGCGCGGAGCGGATCCGGGCGGGATCGCCCGGGGCCAGCAGCAGCCGGGGCGCGGTGCCGGCCAGGGCGCCCTCCAGCGCCTCCAGCGCCGGTGCGGTGCCCAGCGGCCGGATGCCCAGCACCCGCTCCACGTACTCCGCCGCGGCGGCGTCGATCCGCATGCCGCCGTCCGCCCAGACCGGCCAGCCGGCAGCGAGGGTGCGGCCCTGCCGGACGCCCTCGCGGCGCAGTTGCTCGCGCTGCTCGGCGAAGTGGTCGAGGAAGGAGTTGGCGAACGCGTAGGAGGTCTGCCCCGCGTTGCCGAACGCCGCCGCGACGGAGGAGAACATCACGAAGTAGTCGAGCGCGTCGTCCCGGGTGGCCTCGTCGAGCAGTACCGTCCCCCGCACCTTGGCGGCCAGCACCGCCTCCACCTCAGCGCGGTCCGTGCGCTGCAGCAGCCCGTCGCCGAGCACCCCGGCGGCGTGCAGGACGCCGGAGACCGTCCCGTGCTCCGCGCGGGCCCCGGCCAGCAGCGCGCGCACCGCGGCGCCGTCGGCCACGTCGGCCCGCACCACCCGGGCACCGGCCGCCTCGGCCCGGGCGCGGGCCTCGGGCCCCGGGGCGCTCCGCGCGGCGAGCACGATCCCGCCACGCGGCAGGCCCGCCGCGCGCCGCACCCCCGCGAGGTGCTCGGCGAGCAGCAGCCCGAGCGCACCCGTGCCGCCGGTGATCACATGGGCGCCCGGCCCGGTGAACGCCGAGGCGTCCACGGCCGGGAGCGGGACCTGCCGCCAGGAGCGACGGCTGCGGCCCGCGGCGGAGATCCGCACCTCGGGCTCGCCCTCGGCCCCGAGTTCGGCGGCCACCGCGTCCGCGAGCGGCCCGGCCGCCACGGCCAGCACCCCGAAGTCGACCGCCGGATGCTCGGCCCGTACCGAGCGGGCGAAAGCGGCCATGGCCGGGTGGGCGGGCGAGGCGGCCGGCTCGCGGTGCACGTAGAGGTAGCGCAGCGCGCCCCGGCGCTGCCGCTGCCACGCCTGGAGGAACGCCCTGGCCGTGTGGAAGCCGTGCTCCAGCGCGCTGTCCGGGTCGGTGTGCTCACCGGCCAACTGCACGACGTGGAGCGGTGTGCCGGCCCCCTCCCGGAGCGCGGTCCCGATGTCGAACCCGGAGTCCGGGACGAGGCGCCGCACGTCGGCGCCCGCCGCGGTCAGCGCGGCCTGCACGGCCGCCCCCTCGGAACCCGCGTCCAGCACCAGGACGCTCCCGCGCGGTACCCGCGCGGTCTGCGGTGCCGACTGCCAGACCGGTTCGAACGCGGTCACCGCGTCCGGCGCACCGGCGGCATCGGCGGTGTCGGCGGCATCGGCGGTGTCGGTGCGGGGCAGCTCCCGGAGGGTGAAGGCGTCGAGTGTGGCGACCACTTCGCCGGTGCGGTCCAGCAGCGCCACGTCGAAGCAGAGTGTTCCGGCCGGCTGCGGGCCCGCAGCGGGCGTGGCGTAGGCGAACAGTTCCGCCGGCAGCGCGGCGTGCAGCCGGAGCGAGCCCAGCGAGAAGGGCAGGTACGGCAGGGGACGAGCCGGGTCGTGCGCCGCGGACGCGAGCCGCCCCGCCGTCTGGAGTGCCGCGTCCAGCAGCGAGGGGTGGAAGACGTAGTCGCCCGCGTCCGCCGAGCGGTCGGCGGGCAGGCGCAGCACCGCCAGCGCCTCGCGCTCCCCGACGGCGAGTTCCTCGATCACCCGGAAGCTCGTGCCGTAGTCCAGGCCCAGCCGGGAGAAGTCCCGGTAGCAGCTCGCGCCGTCCTGCACGGCCGGGCAGCGGCCGCGTACCGCCGCGATGTCGACCCCGGCGGGCCGCGGGCCGGGCGAGCCGAGCAGCAGGGTGCCGCGCGCATGGGCCCGGGGGCCGCCCTCCGCGCTGTGCACCTCGAAGGCGGTGCCCGCGCGGTCGGTGGCGAGACGGATCTCGAGCCGCTGCCCGCCCGCCGCGGGCAACCGCACCGGCGCGGCCCACACCAGACCGTCGACGCCGCGCACCGGCCGCCCGGCGGACAGCTCACCGGCCAGCCGGGCGATCTCCGGATACGCCACGCCGGGCAGTACCGGCTCGCCGCCGACCACGTGGTCGCGCAGGAAGAACTCGGCGCCCGTGAGCGTCTTGGCGAACACCCGCTCACCGGGGTCGGAGACCTCGGCGGATGCGGAGACCTCGGAGTCCAGCAGGGTGGGGTGCAGCCGGGCAGCTCCCGGCTGCGATACCGGAGCGGGAGTCCGGGCCGGTACCGGGGCGGGGGCGGGGGCGAACCAGTGGCGGGTGCGGGCGAAGGGGTAGCCGGGCAGGTGCACCCGGCGGCGGGCCGCATCCCGATGCAGCGGAGTCCAGTCGACCTCGGCGCCCGCCACCCAGGCGTCCACGGCCGCGGTCAGGTCCCCGCCCACGGTGACGGTGTGCGGCGCGGCGTTCCGTCCGGCCCGCCCGGTACGCACCGCCGAGGGGCGGCCCGCCAGATACGCGGCCAACTCGGTCCGCAGCCCGGCCGCACCGTCCGCCACCACGGCGAGCCGGTGCGCCATCGGCTCCCGTCCCGTCTGCAGCGTGAAGGCGAGGTCGCCCGGCGGGGCAGGCCGGTCCGCCAGGTGGTCCGCGAGCCGCTGCGCTGCGCTGCGCAGCGCCTCGGGGGTGCGTGCCGACAGCACATAGGCGTGCTCGGCCGCGTCCTCCGCACGGGCGTCCGGCATCTGTGACTCCTCCAGCACGAGGTGTGCGTTGGCCCCGCCGAAGCCGAACGAGCTGACCCCGGCGCGGCGCGGCAGCTCGCATCCGGCGGCGTCGTACCGCCGCGGCCAGGGCCGGGTGGTGGCGGCCACCTCGAACGGGCCGCCGTCGAGTTCCAGGTGGGGGTTCTGCTCGTGGAAGTGCAGGCCGGCCGGGATGGTGCCGTGCCCCAGCGCGAGCACCGTCTTGAACATCCCGGCGAGGCCCGCCGCGGCCTCCAGGTGGCCGATGTTGGTCTTGACCGAGCCGAGTGCGCAGCCGGGCGCCGCCTCGGTGCCCTGCTCCGCGCGGAGTTGCCGGAAGGCCGCGGACAGCCCGGCCGTCTCGATCGGGTCGCCGAGCGCGGTCCCGGTGCCGTGGGCCTCGATGTAGCCGACGGACTCCACCGGGACGTCGGCCATCCGGTACGCCTCGACCAGCAGCTCGGCCTGGGCATCCGGGTTGGGCGCGGTCAGCGACGTCGTGCGGCCGCCGTGGTTGGCCACCACCGCCTTGACCGTCGCGTGCGCGGCGTCACCGTCCCGCCGCGCCCGGTCGGCCGGTTTGAGCAGCACCGCGCCGACGCCCTCGCCCCGGACGTAGCCGTCGGCCCGGCTGTCGAACGTCTTGCAGCGGCCGTCGGCGCTGAGCATCTCGCCCTGGCTGAGCACCTCGTACACGCTCGGCGTGAGGATCAGATTGACGCCGCCCGCGATGGCCAGGTCGCAGGTGCCGTCCCGGAGCGCGGCACACGCCTGGTGGACGGCGGTGAGCGAGCCGGAGCAGGCTGTGTCCACGGCCATGCTGGGCCCGCGCAGGTCCAGCAGGTAGGAGATCCGGTTGGGGATCACCGACAGCGCCGCACCCGTGGCGGTGTGCCCCTGGGGGCCGTGCCCGGCGGCCCGCTGGGCCTCCAGGTAGTCGTTGTTGGCGACGGCGACGAACACTCCGACGCGCTTCCCGGCCAGTTCGGAGGGGCGGTACCCCGCGTCCTCCACGGCCGACCACACCACCTCCAGCAGGATCCGCTGCTGGGGGTCCATCAGCTCCGCCTCCCGGGGGGAGATCCCGAAGAAGGCCGCGTCGAAGCAGTCCACGTCGGGGACGAAGCCGCCCCGCAGGGGCTGCGGCCCCTGCTGTCCGGCCCGCTGCCCGGGCCACCGGTCCGCGGGCACCTCCCGGACCAGGTCGTTCCCGGCGGCGAGGTGGTCCCAGAACGCGGCGAGATCCGGCGAGTCGGGCAGCCGTGCGGCCATGCCGACGACCGCGATGTCCGTGCTCGGCCGCTCCTGGACACCGGGCTCGGCGGGCTGCGGCAGCACGGCGGGGGCCGGTGCGGCGGCCGGGGCCGGTGGCTCGGCGCCGAAGTGTGCGCCGAGCCGCGCCGGATGCTGCTCCCACAGATGCTCGGCCAGCGCCCGCAGGGTGCCGCGGCGGTAGAACAGCGTGGGGCGGACGTCGATGCCGTAAGCGGTGCTCAGTTCGGCGCTGAGCGCGGTGAACGTCACCGAGTTCATGCCCACTTCGCCGAGCGGGGTGTGCGCCCCGATCTCCCCGGCCGGCACCCCGGCGAGCCGGGCCACCGTAGCGGCCAGTTCGGCCTCCAGCGCCGCGGCCCGTCCGCCGGGTTCCCGAACCGTCCCCGAGGGCGCCCCGGCCCCGGCCTCCGGCTCCCGGGCTCCGGGCGCGCCGAAGCGGGCCCGCACGGCGTCCGGCGACAGGGCGGCCAGCGTGGCCCGGTCCACCTTCTCGTTGAGGGTGTGCGGGAAGCCGGTGACCGGAATCAGCACATCCGGCACCATGTACGCCGGCAGCCAGACGGCGAGCTGCTCGGCGGTCGGGTCGGGGCCGCTGCCGGTACGCGTCCAGCAGGCCAGCAGCGAGCGGTCGCCGCCGCCGGTGCCGCGCGCGACGACCACGGCGTCGCGGACGCCCGGCAGGCGCCGCAGGGTCGCCTCGATCTCCTCCAGCTCCACACGGTGGCCGCGCACCTTGACCTGGGAGTCGATCCGGCCCAGATGCTCGATCCGCCCGTCGGGCAACCGCCGGGCCAGATCACCGGTGCGGTACATCCGCGCGTCGGATCCGGTGGCGAACGGGTCGGGCAGGAACCGCTCGGCGGTCAGTTCGGGCCGGTCCAGGTAGCCCTCGGCCACGCCGTGACCGCCGATGTACAGCTCGCCGGGCACTCCGGTCGGGACGGGCCTGCGCGCGCTGTCGAGCACGTACAGCGCCGTGTTGGCGAGCGGGGTCCCGACGGTCACCCGGTCGCCGGGGGCGAGCCGGGCCGCCGCCGACCAGATGGTGGTCTCGGTGGGGCCGTAGAGGTTCCACACCTCCCGATTGCCCGCGAGCAGCGCCTCCGCCAGTTCGGCGGAGAGCGTCTCGCCGCCGCACAGCACGGTCAGCCGGGGGTCCCCCCGCCATCCCGCGGCGAGCAGCATGCTCCAGGTCGCCGGGGTGGCCTGGAGCACGGTGGCGGCGCTGCGCTCGACCGCGTCGCGCAGCCGCAGTCCGTCCTTGGCGGCGGCGGCCGGCAGGATCTCCACGGTGCCGCCGGTGATCAGCGGCAGGTAGAGCTCCAGACCCGAGATGTCGAAGCAGACCGTGGTGAGCGCCAGCAGCGTGTCCCCCGGGCCGAACCCGGGCTCGCGCGCCATGGACCACAGGAAGTTGGTCAGTGCCCGGTGCGGGACGCGCACGCCCTTGGGCCTGCCGGTGGAACCCGAGGTGTAGATGACGTAGGCGGGGTCGGACGGCGCCGCGGTCCCGGGCGACGGGGCCGCGGGCGGCTCCGGTCCCTCGTCGAGCAGCAGCCGGGGCACCGTGTCCCCGCAGGCGGCGTCGACGGCGGAGCGGGTGAGCAGCAGGTGCAGTCCGGCGTCCTGGGCCATGAACGCGAGCCGCTGCTGCGGGTAGCCGGGATCCAGCGGTACGTAGGCGCCGCCCGCGGCCTGCACCGCGAGCAGGGCCACGGTCAGGCCCGCGTCGCGCGGCAGCAGGACGCCGACGGTGCGGCCCCGGCCGACACCGGCGGAGCGCAGTCGGGCCGCGAGTGCCTCCACCCGCTCCCACAGCGCGCGGTAGGTCAGCTCGCCCGTCTCGTCCCGGACGGCCACCGCTCCCGGCCGGGCCTCGGCCTGGCTCCGCACCAACTGCCAGACCAGGGTGTCGGCCGGGTACGCGGAGGGTGCGGGCGGCGCGAGTGCGGCCCGCTCGTCGGCCGTCAGCAGGTCCAGTGCACCGACCGCGGTCGCGGGTGCGGCCGCGGCGGAGGTCAGCAGGGTGACGAAGTGCTCCCCGAGGCGCTCGACCGTGGTCGCGTCGAAGAGGTCGGGGTTGTACTTGAGGGTGTACCGGCAGCCGTCGGGGTGGTCGACCAGATCCAGGGTCAGGTCGAACTCGCCTTCCTGGTGCACACCGTCGACCCGCTCTCCCACCAGGCCGTCACCGCGCAGGTCGCGGGTCCAGTTGTGGAAGTAGAAGGCGACGTCGAACAGCGGGCCCGCGGACGCGCCCGGGTCCTCGCGCCGCAGTTCCTCGGCGAGGGTGAGCAGCGGATAGGCGCTGTGCTCCAGCGCGCCGAGCACGGTGCGGTGGAGGCGCCGCAGCAGTTCGCAGAAGGACTCCTGCCCGTCGACCCGCTCGGCGAGCACGACCATGTTCATGAAGTACCCGAGCACGTCGTCGTAGCCGCTGGGCGGCCGGTTCGCGGTCGGGGTGCCGACGGCGATGTCGGCCTGGTCGCTGTAGCGGTGCAGCAGTACGAAGAAGGCCGCCAGCATGACGCTGGACAGCGAGGCGCGCTCCCCGGCGGCCAGCGCGCGGGCCCGCTCGGAGACCTCCGCCGGGAGGCGCCCCTCCACGACGGCGCCCCGGAACCCGGGTACCGGCGGCCGCGGACGGTCCAGCGGCAGCGGTACGGAGGTCCGGCGGCCCCGCAGCCGGTCGGTCCAGTACGCGCGCATCCGGTCGCCTGCGGGGCCGTCCAGCAGTTCGCGCTGCCAGGCCGTGAAGTCGGCGAAGGTGTGCTCCGGCCGGTCGGAGGGCAGCGGGCCCCCCGCGCGGAGCGCGCGGTAGCCGCGGTCGATCTCGCCCAGCAGCAGGGGGATCGACACCCCGTCGAGCACCAGGTGGTGCACGGTCAGCAGCAGCGCCTGGGCGCCGTCGCCGAGGGTGTACAGCGTCGCGCGCAGCAGTGGCCCTTCGGCCAGGTCGAACGGCCGGCGCAGGTCGGCACGCACCCGCTCGCGCAGATCCTCCTCCGCGACCGCGGTGAGGAAGACCTGCTGGAAGGGGAGTTCGGGTTCGTCCGCGATCCGGACGTGGGGGCCGTCCGTCCCCGTGCGGACCGTCGCGCGCAGTTCCTCGTGCCGGTCGAGCAGATCCTGCAGGACGACGCGGAGGGCGAGCACGTCGACGTCGCGGTCGAGCCAGAAGGCGAGCGGCAGGTTGTAGGCGTGGTTGCCCGGGGCGATCTGTTCGATCACCCACAGGGCGCGCTGGCCCTCGGAGAGCGGATGGCCCGTCCGCGCCCCGGTGCCACGCGGCCGCAGTACACGCGCGGCCTCCGCCGCGGCAGAGGACGCCTCGGCGGGGGGCGTCTCGGCGGGCGCGGCGTCGACGGGTGCCGCCTCGGCTGGTACGGGAGCGGACACCTCAGCGGCTGCCCGCACGGGGGCCGCGGACACGGCCGGGCCCGCGGCGGCCCGCTCGGCGGTCGCCGGTTCTGCGGTCGCCGCTTCTGCGGTCGCCGGTTCAGCGGTGGCGGTGAGCCACTCCGAGGTCAGGTGCGCGGTGAGTTCGCGCAGCGTCGGGCGCTCGAAGAACTCGTCCAGCGGCACCGCCACCCCGAACTCCTCCTCGACCGCGGAGACGATGCGCAGCCCGCTGAGCGAGTCGAAACCGTAGTCCGCGAGGGAGCGGTCGGGATCGATGGGGACGTCCAGCTTCAGGATCCGCTCCAGCAGCTCCCGGAGCCGCTCCTGCACCCCGTCGGCGGTCGCCGGCGTCGCCCTCGGCGTCTCCGCAACCGGGGCGGCCTGCGAAACCGCGACGGACGGGCCGGTCACCGCATGGGCGCTGCGGGCCACGAGCACCCGCTGGCCCAGCTCGGCCTCGTCCGCGCCGAGTGCGGCGACCTGTACGAACTCCTCCTCTTCCAGGAGCCGCGTCCACCGGTCGGGGGTGGCCAGCGGCGAGCCCTCGATGCGCAACTCACCGTCCTCGAAGGCCCACCAGCCCTCCATCACACCGCCGCCCACGGTCAGGTACGGGCGGATGACGGTCAGCTCGTTGAGCACCAGCAGGCCGCCGGGCTTGAGCAGCGAGCGGATCGCGCGCAGGGTCTCCCGCAGGTTCCTGGTGGCGTGGACGACGTTGGTGGCCACCACCACGTCAGCCGATCCCGGGGCGATCTGCTGCTCGGCCGGGTCGCGCTCCAGGTTGAGCAGGTGGAAACGCACCCCGGGGTGCTGCGCGGCGAAGCGTTCGCGGCCGTGGTCCAGGAAGCGCGGCGAGATGTCGGTGAAGGTGTAGCCGACCCGGTCGGTGTGCTCGGCCAGGACCGGCAGTACGCGCTCGGTGGTGGCTCCGGTACCGGCGCCCAGCTCCAGGATCTCGAACGTCTCGTGCTCGGCGAGCTGCGGCAGCCGGATCTCCAGATGGCGCCCGACGGCGTCCGCGACGAGCGAGTTGAAGAAGTCGGTCAGCGGGTTGCCCCGGTACAGATCCCGCACCAGCTCCATCGAGGAGTCGGGGAACATCACCTGGGTCCCCACCAGTTCGGCGCGCAGCAGCCGCGGATACACCCGCAGGAACTCCCGGTTGAGGGACGCGGTGGGCTCGATGTCGGGGAAGTCGGCCGCGGCCCGGTCCAGCGCGGCCTCCCACGCGTCCGCACGGCCGACCGCGGCGGTGGCGGTGAAGCAGCCGTCCTCGTACGTCAGATATCCGGCCTCCGCGAGCAGCCCGAGCAGCGCCTCGTGCAGGCGCCGGAACTTGTCCCGGATGCGGAGCGCGCCGCGCAGCTCCTCGGCGCGGTGCTGCTCGCCGGGACGCCGGAAGGCCCCCATCTCCTGGTAGGCGTGGAGCACTCCGGACACCGAGGCCGCATCCAGTGCCGCATACCCGGTCAGCACCCGGCCCACGGCGGGGGCGACGCCCGGACCGGCGCCGGAGCCGCCGGGTCCGTCCGCCGTGGGCGTCTTCGAGGTGTCGGCGGTCGGCGTGGCGGCGGGGTGCGGGCCGTCGGCGGGGGGCCGGGGTATCCAGCAGCGCTTGCGGGCGAAGGGGTAGCCGGGCAGCTCGATCCGGCGGGCGCCCGCCGGTGCGATCCGGGACCAGTCGACCTCGGTCCCGGCCAGCCAGCATTCCGCGACCGCCCTCCGGTCACCCCGGATCAGCGCCTGCTCCAGGGAGCGTTCCGCCTCCTCGGTCGGCCGCGCCCGGTGGGGCACGGCCCGCCCGGTGGCGACCCGGTCCCCGGCGCGGCCGGCCGCGTACGCCTCCAGCAGCTCCGCCGCCTCGGCCACCGATCCCGCGGTCAGCGCCAGCCGGAACTCGTGGGCGCTGCGGCCCGACTGCAGGGTGTGGGCGATGTCAGCGAGCCGCAGGTCCGGGTCCACGGCCGTCCTCGTGCGGGGCAGCAGTCCGGTCACCGCTTCGGCGACGGCGCCGATGGTGTCGGCGGCCGCCACAGACGGTGACAGCTCCGCACCCAACTCCTCGGACAGCAGGGTGAAGTAGTGGGCCCGCTCGGCCATGCCGAAGCCGCAGTCGACGAGGTCGTCCGCCGCGTCGAGGGAACCGGGCCGTACACCCGCCACCTCGGCGGCCAGCCGCACGCACAGCTCCTCGGCGTCCGCCGCGGCCCCGGTGTCCGGGCCCGGCCGGTCCGGGTCGCCGGCACCGCGCAGGAAGGCCGCCACGTCGGCCGCGTAGGCTCCCAGCCGCTCCTCGCTCTTGGCGGAGAGCACCAGCACCTGCTCCCCGGTGTCCTCCGGCGGTTCGGGCGCACCGGTCGGCACGTACTCCTCCAGGGCCACGCAGGCGTTCGCCCCACCCGCGCCGAAGGAACTGACGAGGGCCCGCAGCGGCTGCTCGGACGCCCCGTCGGCCGCGCCTCCGGCAGCGTCCTCGGTCCCGCCCTTCCGCCGCGGCCACGGTTCGAGGCGCTGCTGCACCTCGAACGGCGTGCTGCCGAAGTCGATCTCCGGGTTGGGGGCGTCCGAGTGCAGCGAGGGTGCCAGCTTCCGGTGCCGGAACTGCAGCAGCACCTTCGTCAGGCCGGCGATTCCGGCCGCCGCCTCCAGATGGCCGATGTTGGTCTTGACCGAGCCGAGGGCCGTCATCGGCCGCTGTGCCCGGTCCGCCGGGCCGAGGGGCCCGCCGAACGCCTCGACCAGGCCCGCGATCTCGATGGGGTCGCCGAGATGGGTGCCGGTGCCGTGTGCCTCCACGTAGCCGACACTTCCGGCGTCGAAGCCGGCCCGCTCCAGCGCCGTCCGGACCACTTCGGCCTGCGCGGACGCCTTGGGCACGGTGTAGCCGCCCGCGTCGCCGCCCGCGTTGACGGCCGATCCGCCGAGCACACCGAGCACGCGGTCGCCGTCGGCGACCGCCGCCGCCAACGGCTTCAGCAGCACGGCGCCCACGCCCTCGCCGTCGACGAAGCCGTCCGCGTCCGCCCCGAACGCCTTGAGCCGGTCGCCCCGGGAGAGCATCCCGGCCCGGGCCAGACCGCGCAGATGCTGCGGGTGCAGGATCAGGTTGACGCCGCCCGCCAGCGCTGTGGCGCACTCACCCGACCTGATGCTCTGGCAGGCCAGATGGACCGCGGTCAGCGACGCCGAGCAGGCGGTGTCCACCGCCAGGCTCGGACCGGTGAAGTCGAAGAACGAGGACACCCGGTTGGCGACCGACCAGTGGTGGGAATGCGCGTCGGTCGGCACGCCGAGCGCGTTGGCCGCACCGCCCATCCACGCGTAGTCGTTGCTCATCACTCCGGCGAAGACGCCGACCGGTCCCTGCGCCGCGAGCCGGTCGGCGGGGTACCCGGCGTCCTCCAGGACGGCGGCCGCCGTCTGCAGGAACAACCGCTCCTGGGGGTCCATCGCCTCGGCGTCGGCCGGGGAGATGTGGAAGAACAGCGGGTCGAACGCGTCGACGTCGTCCAGGAAGCCCGCCCACTTGCTGTAGGAACCCCAGGTGCCGGTCGGGTCGTGGTGGGCGTCCGCGTCCCAGCGCTCGGCGGGCACCTCGCGGATGCAGTGCCGCCCCCGGGCCAGGTTCTCCCACAGCTGCCCGACCGTCTCGGCCAGCGGGTAGCGGCCGGCGACGCCGACGATCGCGATCCGGTCCCCGGCACCGTCCGCGGCCCCGCGGCGGTCCCGGGCCGGTTCCTGCGCCGCGGGCCGGGGACCGGCCGCGTCCGGCGCCGCCGGCCGGTCCCCGGTCCCGGTGCGCGCCACCGCGGCCGTCCGCGCGGCATCGGCGAGTCGGCCGGCGAGGAAGGCCGCCAGCCGACGCGGCGTACGGTGCTCGAAGACCATGGTCGCGGGCAGCCGCAACCCGGTGCGGGCACCGAGCCGGTTGCGCAGCTCCAGCGCCCCCAGCGAGGTGAGACCGAGGCGCTGGAACCCGGCGTCGGGGTCGACGGCGTCGGCCGTGTCATGTCCCAGCGCCACCGCGGCCTCCCGCAGGACCAGTTCCCCGACGAAGCGCTCCCGCTCCTCCTCGGACATGCCCCTCGGGTCCGGGCCCTGGCCGACGGCGGGCGCCGGACCCGCGGCGGCGGGCGCGGCGGCGAACCCGGTGGACCGTCGGCGCCGGGCCACAGCCGGGGTGCGCAACAGCGAGGCGAGGGCGCCGGTTTCCCCGGCCGCGGGATCCAGCCGAGCCGCGACCAGGTGCGGCCGGTCGGTGCGCACCGCGGCGTCGAGCAGCGCCAGCCCGTCCTCGGTGGCCAGCGGGCGCACTCCGGCACCGGCCAGCCGCGCCAGGTCCGTGTCGTCGAGGCGGCCGGTCAGGGCGCTGCGCTCCGCCCACAGGCCCCAGCTCAGCGCCGGCCCGGGCAGGCCCAGGCCGCGGCGATGCTGCGCCAGCGCCTCCAGCGCGGCGTTGGCCGCCGCGTAGTTGCCCTGCCCCGCGGTGCCCAGTGTGGCGGCCACCGAGGAGAACAGCACGAAGGCCGTCAGGTCGAGGTCCCGGGTCAGCTCGTGCAGGATCCAGGCGCCGTCGGCCTTCGCCGCCAGCACGGAGCGCAGCCGCTCCGGGGTGAGCGAGCCGATCACTCCGTCGTCCAGCACTCCGGCGGCGTGCACGACGGCGCGCAGCGGACGGTCGCCGGGGATCGCGGCCAGCACGTCGGCGAGCGCCGCGCGGTCGGCGACGTCGCAGGCCGCGGAGGTCACCGTCGCGCCCTCGGCGGTCAGTTCGGCGGCGAGTTCCGGCGCCCCCCGACGGCTGAGCAGCACCAGGTCGCGCACGCCGTGCGCCGCCACCAGATGCCGGGCCACCAGTCCGCCGAGGGTGCCGGAGGCCCCGGTGATCAGCACCGTGCCGTCGGCGGGGAACGCGGGCCGGGCGGGCTCGGGCGGCGGCGGGGTGCGCACGAGGCGCGGCACCCGTATCCGGCCGCCGCGCACCACGACCCGGGCTTCGCCGGTCGCCAGCACGGACGGCAGTGCCTGCGGCAGCCCGTCGGGGTCGTCGGTGTCGACGAGGAGGATCCGGTCCGGGTTCTCCGCCTGCGCGGACTGTACGAGTCCGTGGACGGCGGCCGCGGCGGGGTCCGGCAGCGCGCCGGTTCCGGCGCCGGCGGCCGTCTCCTCGCCGGTCGCGTCCCCGTCGCCGGTCACCACTGCGTCGCGGGTCACCACCACCAGGCGTCCGCCGGTGGTCTCGGTCTCGGCCAGCCAGGTCTGCAGCTCGCCCAGCACCGCCGAGGTCACGGCGTGGATCCTGGCGGGCGCGGCGCCCTCGGCCGGCGGGCAGCGCAGCACCGTGACGTCGGCGGGAACGCCGTCCGCCGCCGCCCCGGCGGGGTCCGCGGAGGCCGCATCCGGCTCGGCCGGGTGCCAGGTCAGCTCGAACAGCGCCGCGTCGCCGCCCGCGAGGGCGCCCTGGACGGCGCTCAGCGGACGCAGCGCCAGGGAATCGGCGGACAGGATGCCGCGGCCGGCGCCGTCGGCGACCAGCAGGGCCACCGAACCGTCCGCCAGGAGCGTCAGCCGCACCCGCAGGCTGGTCGCCTCGGCAGCCGCGTCCCGGTCCAGCCACCGCACCCCGTGCCAGGAGAACGGCAGCGCCGGCTCGGTCTCCAGGTCCAGTGCCGCGTGCAGCGCGGCGTCGAGCAGGGCGGCGCGTACCGGTTCGGCCGGCGCCACCTCCGCGAACAGCTCGTAGTCGCGCCGCCACAGTGCCCGCAGGCCGCGGAAGCCGGGCCCGTACTCCAGGCCCTGTGCGGCCAGGTCCTCGTACCAGGTGCCCAGGTCGGCCTGCTCGGCGTCGGCGGGCGGCCAGTCGGCGAGGTCCGGCCCGACGGTGCCCGCCGGGCCGGTCGGCGCGCAGAGCGCCCCGGTCGCGTGCAGCCGCCAGTCGGTCCGCGCCTCCCGTGCGTACAGCCGCAGCGGCCGGCGGCCGCTGCCGTCGCCGGGCTCCACCTGGAGCTGGAGCTCGACCTCGCCGTCCTCGGGCACCAGCACGGGTGCCAGCAGCGTGAGTTCCTCCACCGCCTCCCCGTCCGCCCCGGCCTGCAGTGCCATTTCCAGCAGCGCGGTGCCCGGCACCACGCCTCGGCCCCGCACCCGGTGGTCCGCCAGCCACGGATGGCTGCTCAGCGAGAGCCGTCCGGTCTGCACGGTCCGCTCGTCGTCCGCCAGGTCGAGGGGGGCCTCCAGCAGCGGCCGCGGGGGCTCCAGCCAGTAGCGGCGCTGCTCGAAGGCGTAGGTGGGCAGGTCGACCGTGCGGGCGGCGGTGCCGTCGAACGCCCGGTCCCAGTCCACGGCGAGGCCGCTCGCGTGCAGCCGGGCCATGGACAGCAGGAAGCGGTGCGCGGCGTCCTCGTCCCGGCGCAGCGTGTCCGCCACCACGACTCCCCGGCCCGCGGCGGGGTCCGCGGTGTCCGCGGTGTCTGCGACGGCTGTGGTCAGCAGCGGGTGCGGGCTGACTTCCACGAACGTCCCGAACCCGTCCGCCACCAGGGCCCGCACGGTCTCCTCGAACCGCACCGGCTCCCGCAGGTTGCGGTACCAGTACGCGGTGTCCAGCTCCGTGCCCTCGAGCGGGCCCGCCGTCACCGTCGACCAGAACGGCACCCGGGAGGGGCCGGGTTCGACCGCGGACAGCACGTCGGCGAGTTCGTCCTCCAGGGCCTCCACCTGGCGGGAGTGCGCGGAGAAGTCCACGCCGGGCACGTTCCAGCGCATCACTCCGGCCTTCGCCAGCACCCGGCCGAGGTCCCGCAGCCCGTCGGGGTCGCCGGAGACCACCACCGTGTTCGGGCCGTTGACCGCCGCCACCGAGACCCGGTCGCCCAGCGGTGCGATCCGCTCCCGGACCCACTCCTGCGAGGCCACGACCGACAGCATCCCGCCGCTGCCGCTGAGGGCCCGCAGGGCGCGGCTGCGCAGCGCGGAGATCCGGGCGCCGTCCTCCAGGGACAGCGCGCCCGCGACGCACGCGGCGGCGATCTCGCCCTGGGAGTGGCCCACCACGGCGGAGGGCACGAGTCCCGCCGCACGCCACACCTCGGCCAGCGAGACCATCACCGCCCACAGCGCGGGCTGGACCACGTCCACTTCGGACAGCGCGGCCTCGTCCTCGAGGACCTCCGAGAGCGACCAGTCGACGTGCTCGTCCAGCAGCCGCTCGCACAGCTGTAGCCGGGCGGCGAAGACCGGCGACGTCTCCCGCAGCCGCCGGGCCATGCCCGCCCACTGGGAGCCCTGCCCGGGAAAGACCCACACCGTTCCGGACTCGGGCAGCACCGCGCCCTCGACCACCCGCGGTGACGGCTCGCCCGTTGTCAACGCCTCGAGTCCGGCCAGCAGTTCGGTGCGGTCCCCGGCGACGACCACGCCGCGGTGTTCCAGCGCGGAGCGGGTCGTCACGGTGGAGAAGGCGATGTCCAGCGGGTCCGCGTCCCGGTCGGACTCGACCTGCTCCAGCAGCCGGCCGGCCTGCGCCCGCAGGGCCGTCCCGGTCGCGGCCGACACCAGCACCGGAGCCGGGGTCCCGGCCGCGGAGCGGGTCGCCTCCGGCCCGGTCGGGTCCGGCTCGTCCGCTTCCGGCGCAGGCTCCGACGGATGCTCGAGGATCACGTGTGCGTTGGTCCCGCTGGCGCCGAACGCCGACACCCCGGCCCGGCGGGGCCGGTCGGCGGCCGTGGGCCAGGGGCGCTGCCCGGTCAGCAGCTCGACCGCGCCCGAGGACCAGTCGACGTGCGGGGACGGTTCCTGGATGTGCAGCGTGCGCGGCAGCACCCCGTGCCGCATCGCCAGCACCGTCTTGATCACACCGCCGACACCCGCCGCGGCCTGCGCGTGGCCGATGTTGGACTTGAGGGAACCGAGCCACAGGGGTTCGGTGCGCTCCTGCCCGTAGGCCGCCAGCAGCGCCTGCGCCTCGATGGGGTCGCCGAGGACCGTTCCGGTACCGTGCGCCTCGACCGCGTCCACCTCCGCGGCGGACAGTCCGGCCGAGGCGAGCGCCTGCCTGATCACCCGCTCCTGCGCGGGCCCGTTGGGGGCGGTCAGTCCACTGGAGGCGCCGTCCTGGTTGACCGCCGAGCCGCGCACCACGGCCAGCACCCGGTGCCCGTTGGCCCGCGCGTCCGCGAGCCGCTCCAGCACCAGCACCCCCACACCCTCCGACCAGCCCGTACCGTCCGCAGCCGCCGAGAACGCCTTGCACCGGCCATCCGGCGCCAGCGCACGCTGCCGCGAGTACTCCACGAAGGTCCGCGGGGTGGACATCACCGCCACACCACCGGCCAGCGCCAGCCCGCACTCACCCGAACGCAACGACCGCGCCGCCAGATGCAACGCCACCAACGACGACGAACACGCCGTGTCCACCGACACCGCAGGCCCCTCCAACCCCAGCGCGTACGCCACCCGCCCCGACGCCACACTCGGCAGACTGCCGGTGAACAGGTGCCCCTCGAACGCGCCCGCGTCGTGCGCCAGCCGTGCCGCGTAGTCGCTGTACATCACCCCGGCGAACACCCCGGTGGCACTGCCGCGCAGGGAGGAGGGAGCGATCCGCGCGTGCTCCAGCGCCTCCCAGCTCGACTGCAGCAGCAGCCGCTGCTGCGGGTCGGTCACCAGCGCGTCCTTGGGGGACATGCCGAAGACGGCGGGGTCGAACTCCGCCGCGTCGTGCAGGAACCCGCCGTGCCGGGTGCTGCTGGTGCCGGGCCGCTCCGCAGCCGGGTCGTAGAGGTCCGCCAGGTCCCAGCCGCGGTCGACGGGGAACTCGGAGACCGCGTCCACCCCGTCGACGACCAGCCGGTGCAGCTCCTCGGGCGAGGTCACCCCGCCGGGGAAGCGGCACGCCATACCGACGATCGCGACCGGTTCCCGCTCGGCCGACTCCAGCGCGTCCAGCTTCTGCCGCGTGCTGCGCAGTTCGCTGGTCACCCGCTTCAGATAGCCGAGCAGCTTCTCGTCGCTCATGTCAGGGCCTTCCCAGCTCATCGTCGATCAGGGCAAAGAGCTCGTCCGCGCTCGCGGCGGCGACCTCGTGGTCGTGGACGGGCACCGCCGTCTCCTGCGCGGAGCCGACCGCGGCCAGCAGCTCCCACAGGCGGGTGGTGACGGCCGATCGGAGCGCGTCGTCGGCGACGGCGGTCACGCTCTCCTCCAGCCGGTCGAGTGCGGTCAGCAGCGGCTGCTCCGCCGGCGGCCCGGCCGCGGGCTGCACGGCAGCCGCCGGCCCTGCCGCGGGCCGGGTTGCGGGCCCGGGCTCCCGGGGGGTGAGCCGCTCCAGCAGGTGCCGCGTCAGCGCGGACGGGCTCGGATGGTCGAAGGTGACCGTCGCGGTCAGCGTGAGCCCGGTGAGCCTGCCGAGCCGGTTGCGCAGCTCCAGCGCGGTCAGCGAGTCGAACCCCAGGTCCGTGAAGCCCCGTTCGGCGGACGCCTCCCCCGGCCCGGAGCGGCCCAGCACCGACGCGACCTCCGCCTGCACCATCCGGCGCACCGTCACCTCCCGGTCGTGCTCGGGCAGCGCGAGAAGCCGGTCGCGCAACGACTGCGCCTCCTCCGGCCGGCCGGCACCGGACGAGGACGCGGCTCCGGCCAGCGCGCGCAGCATCGCGGGCGGATCGCCGCCGCGCAGCGCGGTCGGATCGAACCAGGCGGGCACCAGGTGCGCCCGGTCCGCGTCGACTCCGAGGTCGAGCAGCGCCAGGCCACCGTCGGCGGGCAGCGGGCGCAGCCCCAGCCGCGCCATCCGCTCCCGGTCGGCGCCGGACAGTCCGGCGGTCAGACCGGTGGCCTGCTCCCACAGGCCCCAGCCGAGCGACACCGCGGGCAGGCCCCGAGCACGCCGGTGGTGGGCCAGCGCGTCGAGGAACGCGTTCCCGGCCGCGTAGTTCGCCTGCCCGGGCAGGCCGACCGTGGCCGAGACGGAGGAGAACAGCACGAACGCCGACAGGTCCGCGCCGGCCGTCGCCTCGTGCAACTGCCAGGCCGCGTCCACCTTCGCCGCCAGCACGCCACGGAGCCGCTGCGGCGTCAGCGACAGCAGCGCGGCGTCCTGGAGCGTGCCCGCCGCGTGCACCACGGCCCGCAGCGGCGCCGACGCCGGCACCGAGGCGACGACCTCGTCCAGCGCGGCCCGGTCGGCCACGTCGCAGGCGGCCACCGAGACGTCCGCGCCCGCCGCGGTCAGCTCCGCGACGAGGTCCTCGGCTCCCTCGGCGGCCGGACCGCTGCGGCTGACCAGCAGCAGACTGCGCACCCCGTGCCGGGCCACCAGGTGCCGGGCCGTGGCGGCACCGAGTCCGCCGGTACCGCCGGTGATCAGCACGGTGCCGCCGGACGCGAAGGGCGCCCGCTCCGGATCGGGCGCGGGTACCGACCCGCGGCCGAGCCGGGGCACCAGGAGCCGACCGTTGTGCAGCGCGACCTGGGGTTCGTCCAGCGCCAGCACGCGGTCCAGCTCCTCGGCGGCCGGCTCGCCGTCCGTGCAGGAGTCCACCAGCACGATCCTGCCGGGGTGCTCGGTCTGCGCCGACCGCAGCAGTCCCCACACGGCGGCTGCGGCGAGGTCGAGCCCGGTGTCCGGTTCCACGGCCGCCGCGCGCCGGGTGACGACCACCAGCCGGTCGTCGCCCTCGGCCTTCTCCAGCCAGGTGCGGACGTCGTCCAGCACGGACTCGGCGACCCGGTGGACCGCGCCGGGCACGTCCCCGGCGGCGGCGGGGACCGCCAGCACGGTGCGGGCGTCCCGTGCGGGTGCAGGCCCGTCGGGGACGGCGGCCTCACGCCAGTCCACCTGGTAGAGCTTGGGGTCGGCCCGCCGGGCGTCCAGCGGCCGCAGCGTGAGGGAGCCGACCGAGAGCACCTCGGCCCCGCTGCCGTCGGCCGCGGTCAGCGCCGCGCGGTCCGCGGCGTGCGGGCTGATGCGGACGCGCAGCCGGGCGGCGCCCGGCCGGACGAGCCGCACCCCGGTCCAGGAGAACGGCACCATGGGGGCGGCCCCGGCGCCTGCCTCCAGCACCAGCGGATGCAGTGCGGTGTCCAGCAGCGCCGGATGGACGCCGAAGGGGCCCGCCTCGTCGCTCAGTTCGAGGTCGACGAGGAGGTCGGCGCCGTCCCGCCACGCCTGCCGCAGATTCCGGAACAGCGGTCCGTACTCCAGGCCGCGCGCGGCGAGTTCGTCGTACCAGCCCGTACGGTCCAGCGGCACGGCGCTCTCGGGCGGCCATCGGGTGAGGTCGAGGGCGGCACCGTCGGTGCCGCCGGGGCCGGTCGTGCGCACCGTTCCGGTGGCGTGCAGTTGCCACCCCTCGCCGTCCGCCGCGGTCCGGCTGCGGATGTGCACGGCACGCTGTCCGGCCTCGTCGGGTGCGGCCGCCGTGAGCTGCACCTCGGCCTCGCCGCTCTCGGGCACCACCAGCGGCGCGTGCAGCGTCAGTTCGTCGACGGTGTCACCGACCCGCAGAGCCATCTCCAACAGCGCGGTCCCCGGTACCACGATCCGGCCGAGCACGCGGTGGTCGCCGAGCCACGGCCGGGTGCGCAGCGACAGCCGCTCCGTGCGGACGGTGCCGGAGCCGTCCGCGAGGTCCACGGCGGTGTCCAGCAGCGGCCGGTCGGCCGCTGCGTCCAGCCAGTGGCGACGGTGCTGGAAGGCGTAGGTCGGCAGCTCGACGGGCGGTGCGCCGCCCCCGTCGAACAGCGGGCTCCAGTCCACCGCGGTGCCGCGGGCCCACAGCTGCCCCACCGAGGTCAGGAACCGCTCCAGACCGCCCTCGTCACGCCGCAGCGAGCCCGAGACCCTCTCCTCCGCCGCCGCGCCCACCCGGCCCTCCAGGGTCTCCTGGACGCTGGTGGTGAGCACCGGATGGGGGCTGACTTCGACGAAGGTGCCGTAGCCCTGCTCGGCCAGCGCCTCGACGGCGGACCGGAAGTGCACCGGCTGCCGCAGGTTGCGGTACCAGTAGGCGGCGTCCGTCCGGTCCTCGCCCAGCCAGTCGCGCTCCACGGTCGAGAAGAGCGGCACCTGGGCCGGGAGGGGCCGCAGCTCGGCGAGGACCCGCGCCAGTTCGTCCTCGATCCGCTCCACATGGGAGGTGTGGGAGGCGTAGTCCACCGGGATCCGGCGGGCCCGGACCCCGTCCGCCTCGCAGGCGGCGCGCAGTTCCTCCAGCGCCTCCGGATCGCCGGCGACCACCGTGGCGGCCGGACCGTTGAGCGCGGCCACTTCGAGCCGGCCGTCCCACGCCTCGAGGCGGGCCGCCGCCTGCTCGGCGGACAGCCCCAGCGCCATCATGCCGCCGAACCCGGCCAGTCCCCCGGCGACCGCCTGGGAGCGCAGCGCGACCACCCGGGCCGCGTCCCGCAACGAGAGGGCGCCGGCCACACACGCGGCGGCGATCTCCCCCTGCGAATGGCCCACCACCGCGGCCGGTTCCACCCCGTAGGAGCGCCACAGCGCGGCCAGCGAGACCATCACCGCCCAGGAGACCGGCTGGACGACGTCCACCCGCTCCAGCGTCGGCGCCTCCGGCGCCTGCCGCAGCACGTCCTCCGGTGCCCAGTCGGTGAACTCGGCCAGCGCCGCGGCGCAGGCGCGGAAGCGCTCGGCGAAGACCGGTGCCTCGTCCAGCAGCCGCACGGCCATGCCCGCCCACTGGGAGCCCTGGCCGGGGAAGACGAACACCACCGGACGGTCGGTGCCGTGCGCCGCTCCGCGCACGGTGCCGGGAGCCTCCGCGCCCTGCGCCACCGCCTCCAGCCCGGACAGCAGCGCCTCCCGGCCGGTCGCCACGACGACGGCGCGGTGCTGCCACGCGGTGCGGGATACCGCGGCCCGGCCGACCTCCGCCGTGCGCAGGTCCGGGTCGGCGGCCACCCGGCGGCGCAGCCGGTCCGCCTGGTCCCGCAGCGCCGCCTCGGAGGCGCCGGAGACCACCACCGGGACGGGCGAGTACGGGTCGGGCGGCACCTCCCCGGTGGCTACGGGCGCGGTGTCCCGGGGCGGTTGCTCGACGACGACGTGGGCGTTGGTGCCGCTGATGCCGAACGAGGAGATCCCGGCCCGGCGGGGCCGGTCGGCGGCCGTGGGCCAGGGGCGCTGCCCGGTCAGCAGCTCCACCGAACCGGCCGACCAGTCGACGTGCGGGGACGGTTCCTGGATGTGCAGCGTGCGCGGCAGCACCCCGTGCCGCATCGCCAGCACCATCTTGATCACACCGGTCACCCCGGCGGCGGCCTGGGTGTGGCCGATGTTGGACTTCACCGAGCCGAGCCACAGGGGTTCGGTGCGCTCCTGCCCGTAGGCCGCCAGCAGCGCCTGCGCCTCGATGGGGTCGCCGAGGACCGTTCCCGTGCCGTGCGCCTCGACCGCGTCCACCTCCGCCGGGCGCAGACCGCCGCTCGCCAGGGCGGCTCGGATGACGGCCTGCTGGGAGGGTCCGTTGGGGGCGGTCAGTCCGTTGGAGGCGCCGTCCTGGTTGACCGCCGAACCCCGCACCACCGCCAGCACCCGGTGCCCGTTGGCCCGCGCGTCCGCGAGCCGCTCCAGCACCAGCACCCCCACACCCTCCGACCAGCCCGTACCGTCCGCAGCCGCCGAGAACGCCTTGCACCGGCCGTCCGGCGCCAGGCCGCCCTGCCGGGAGAACTCCACGAACATCCCCGGGGTGGACATCACCGCCACACCACCGGCCAGCGCCAGCCCGCACTCACCCGAACGCAACGACCGCGCCGCCAGATGCAACGCCACCAACGACGACGAACACGCCGTGTCCACCGACACCGCAGGCCCCTCCAACCCCAGCGCGTACGCCACCCGCCCCGACGCCACACTCGCCGCCCCTCCGGTCAGCGCGTATCCGCCGAAGCTGTCGGAGGTCTCGTGCAGCCGGGGCACATATCCCTGGTCCGAGATGCCCGTGAAGACGGCCGTCCGGCTGCCGCGCAGCGCGGCGGGGTCGATCCCCGCCCGCTCCAGCGCCTCCCAGGACACCTCCAGCAGTTGCCGCTGCTGCGGATCCATGGCCCGCGCCTCACGCGGGCTGATCCGGAAGACGTCGGCGTCGAAGTCCGCGGCACCGGACAGGAAGCCACCGCTTCTCACCTGCCCCGTCTCCGCCGGGTCCGGGCTCCAGCCGCGGTCCTCCGGGAACGGGGAGACCGCGTCGACACCCTCGGCCAGGAGCTGCCACAGCTCCTCGGGCGAGGAGACGCCCCCCGGCAGCCGGCAGCTCATGCCGACGATCGCCACGGCGTCGTCCGCGGAGCCGGGCTGCCCGCCGCCCTCCGCACGGTCCGCGGCGTCCCCCGCCAGCTCCCGGTGCAGGTGCCGCACGAGAGCGGCCGGGGTGGGGTGGTCGTAGAGCAGCGTCGTGGGCAGCCGCAGTCCGGTGGCCCGGCTCAGCCGCTTGCTGAGCTCCACCGCGGTGACCGAGTCGGAGCCCAGTTCCTGGAACGGGCGGTCCGGTTGGACGGCGTCGGGTCCGGCGTGCCCGAGGACGGCCGCCGCCTGGGAACGGACCAGGGCCCGCAGCTCCCGTTCCCCCGGAGCGGACGGGCCGGTGCCGTCGTCGGTACCGGCCCCGTCGTCGGTGCCGGCGGCGGGCTCGGGTTCCGGTCCGAGCTCCGGCGCCGGGGCCGTCACGGGGGTGAGGGCAGCGGGTCCGGCGGTGATCCAGTGGGGTTGCCGCTGGAAGGCGTGGGCGGGCAGCGGCACGGCCCGGGCACCGGTGCCCTCGAACACCGGCCGCCAGTCCAGTGCGACCCCGTTGACGTGCAGTTCCGCCATGGACAGCAGCAGCCGTCGCAGACCGCCCTCGCCGCGTCGCAGGGTGCCCTGCACCACCGTGCCCGGCACATCGCCGACCGTGTCCTGGACCGGCACGGTCAGCACCGGGTGCGGGCTGGCCTCCACGAACACCCCGTGGCCGGACGCGGACAGCGAGCGGACGGCCTCCTCCAGCCGCACCCGCTCCCGCAGGTTCCGGTACCAGTACTCGGCGTCCAGCGCGTCCGCGGACAGCCGGCCACCGGTGACCGTGGAGTGGAAGGCGATCCCGGTGTCCCGGGCCGTGAGATGTCCGGCCGCGCGCAGCACCTGCTCGCGGACCGCTTCCACCTGCGGCGAGTGCGAGGCGTAGTCGATCGGGACCATCCGGGCGCGCACGCCCCGCGCCGCGCAGTCGGCCACCGTCCGGCGCACGGCCTCGACGGTGCCGGACACCACGGTCGCGTTCGGGCCGTTCACCGCGCCGATCGCGACCTCGGTCAGCTCGACCTCCTCGGGCGGCAGCGCGAGTTGGGCCATCGCACCGTGCCCGGACAGCTCGGAGGCGATGATCCGGCTCCGCTCGACCATCAGCCGCAGAGCGTCCTCGAGCGGCACCATCCCGGCGGCACACGCCGCGGTGATCTCCCCCTGGGAATGGCCCACCACGGCGGACGGCGACAGCCCCACGGCGCGCCACACCTCGGCCAGCGACACCTGCACCGCGAACAGCGCGGGCTGCATGACGTCCATGCGCCGCAGCGCCGCCTCGTCGTCCAGCACCTCGCGCAACGACCAGTCGACCTCGTCGGCCAGCAGCCGGGCGCACTCCTCCATCCGGGCGGCGAACACCGTCGAGGAGGCCCACAGCTCGCGGGCCATACCGGCCCACTGCGGTCCCTGCCCCGGGAACATCCACACCACGCCCGGGGCGGTACCGGCCACTCCGTCCACCACGTTCGGCGCGGGTTCGTCCGCCGCCAACGCGGCCAGTCCGGCGAGCAGTTCCCCGCGGTCCGCCGCGACGACGACCGCGCGGTGTTCCAGCACCGCGCGTGTGGTGACGGTCGCGTACCCCACGTCCGCGGGGCGCAGGCCGGTGTCGGCGACGACCCGCGCCCGCAGCCGCTCGGCCTGGGCCCGCAGTGCCCCCTCGGTTCTGCCGGACACGAGCACCGGCACCGGGAAGGGGCCGCCGCCGTCGGAACCGGCGACACCGGAGCCGTCGCCGGGAGCGGTGTTCTGCGCGTCCGGGCCGTGGGATGCTTCCCCGTCCCCGGCGGGCTCCTCGTCCGGGGCGCGGCAGGGGGCTTCGGCCACCACCACATGGCAGTTGGTGCCGCCCAGTCCGAAGGAGCTGACCCCGGCGAGCCGGGGTCCGTCCGGCCATGGGCCGGTGGCGGCGTTGACCCGGATCCCCAACCGCTCCAGCGGAATGGCGGGCGGGGGCTCGGAGTGGTTCAGGCTCGCCGGGAGGGTGCGGTGGCCGAGGGACAGCGCGACCTTGATCAGGCCCACCACGCCGGCGGCACCGTCCAGATGCCCGATGTTGGTCTTCACCGACCCGACCGCCAGAGGCGGACCGTCCAGCGCGTCCGGCCGGTCCCGGCCGAACACCGCCCCGAGGGCCGCCGCCTCGACAGGGTCGCCCGCCTTGGTGCCGGTACCGTGCAGTTCGACATACCGCACCGCGCCCGGATCCACCTCGGCCCGGTCGCAGGCGTCGTGCAGCAGTGCGCGCTGTGCGTCGCCGTCCGGGACGGTGAAGCCCGCGCCGCCGCCGTCGTTGTTCACCGCGCTGCCGAGCAGCACACAGTGCACCCGGTCGCCGTCGGCGACCGCGTCCGCCAGCCGCTTCAGCACGACGATGCCGCCGCCCTCACCACGTACGGTGCCGTTCGCACGGGCGTCGAAGACATAGCAGCGGCCGTCCGGCGAGAGAGCCCCGGCACGGGCGAAGGCGAGCGTGCTCGCGGGCGTGAGGTTGAGGTGCACGCCGCCGGCCAGTGCCAGCCCGGTGGCGCCCGACAGCAGGCTCTCGCACGCAAGGTGCACGGCGACCAGCGAAGAGGATTGGGCCGCGTCCACCGTGAGGCTCGGCCCGCGCAGACCCAGTTGGTAGGAGATCCGGTTGGCGATCGCCCCGCGGCTGAGTCCCGCCAGCGAGTGGTGGGAGACGGCGCCCTCGCCGCTGCCGTGGACGAGCGCGGCGTAGTCGTCGCCGGTGGCGCCCAGGAACACCGCAGCGGAGCCGCCGCGCAGGGTCTCCGGCACCACCTGGGCGTGTTCCAGCGCGACCCAGCTCAGCTCCAGGGCCAGCCGCTGCCGCGGGTCCATCGCCGCCGCCTCGCGGGGCGAGATATCGAAGAATCCCGGGTCGAAGTCGGCGATCCCGTCCAGGAATCCGCCCCGCCGCAGCCCGGCCGGTTCACCGCCGTCCGGGAGGTTGCCGAGGTCCCAGCGCCCTTCCGGCAGGTCGCCGATCGCCTCGACGCCGTCGTGCAGCAGCTCCCAGAAGGAGTCGAGGTCGTCGGCGCCGGGGACGCGGCAGGACATGCCGACGACAGCGACCGCGCGACTGTGCTGCGGGCCGGACCCGGTGTGGCTGTCCCGGTGCTCACGACCCGGATGCTCCTGTCGCACGTGGCTCCTCATACGGACCTGCCCGTCCGCGCCCGGCCGGCTCCGGACCCGACCGGCCCCCGCGGCGGGACCGCTCCGCCGGATTCCGGGAACGCGAACGGGAGTCGGATACGGGAATTCACGGTGAGCGCGGTGAATGTTGGCGAGTCGACCATCGATATCCATCTCGGAACAGCATCGAAACCGACGGCGCGGCCCGGCCCGGCACCCGTCCAGCTGAACTACCGGTTCCGGCGGGGCGCATGCGGATTCACATGCAAACGATTCACTGCGGGCTCACGGAAAGCAGCACCTTCCGCTTCTCGAAAAGGCGGCTGATTCCCACCTCGAGGAGTCCCGCAGAACCCTAACCCTCAGGCGCAAGAGAAGGAGGCGGCCCGGTGCCTCCGGAATTCAGAATGGGGGAGCGTCGCCGCTGCACCCGTAAAGACCACTGACGTTCATCTGACCCCCGTCGAACGGGCCGCGGACTGCACGGCCACAGGCCCTCCGGGAGGGACCTCGGTCGCACCCGTCAACTCCCCCGGTGAGCACCAGTAATGCTATCGGACGCCACCTGCGGAAGGCAATGAACCAAGGGTTGCGATCCCCCCGGGCAGCCGATCGGGGGCGCCCCCTCCCCCACCGCTCCGGCCCCGGCGCGGCAATCCCGGCGCCGGCCCCGCGGGCTGCCGCTGATCCGCCGCGGGACGTTCGGATCGCGGCAGCCGCCCGGGCTCCGCCCTCAGACACCCAGGCGCTCCTTGACCTCGGCGAAGAACGGAATGTGCCGGTAGTCCTTCGCGTCCGGGTCGTAGTCCGTGTACTGATTCGTGAATTCCAGCAGGCTCTTCTGGACGGCCTCGACGGGCGTACTGTGGATCTCCCCTTCAATCCGCTCGATCTCACCGAGGAACTGCGCCAGCACGGCGGGCAGTTCGGAGTGCAGCCGGATCGATCCGCCGCGCAGCTCGATCCCGCCCTTCTCGGACAGGTAGTTGAACAGCAACTGCGAGGCGACGGCGTCGTAGTTGGGGCGCGGAATACCTTCCACCGCGTAGCGCAGCAGCCGCTCCGAGAGAATGTACTCGTAGGCCAGCCGGGCCTCCCGCGTGGGGAGGTCGGGGTCGTTCAGACACACCAGCATCGCCGAGACATCGACGCGCAGCTCCTCCAGCCCGGCCAGCGGCTTCTTCTTCTTGAACGGCAGGAAATCGGGAATCGGCATGTCTCCGTGCCGGTGGTGGTATTCGTGCAGCCGCACCCACCACGAGGAAGCCTGTTCGACCGTGGTGTCGTCGACGCCCTGAAGGAAGGGAAAGCTGCCCGGCGCCATGACCGCGTCGATCATCTTGCGGGTGATGCGGTTGTGCCGTTCCACGAATTTGTCGATGAAATAGAAGATCAGGTCGTCGCCCTGCTGGATGCCGTCGATGTGATTCTCCGGGAACAGTGCGACGACAACACGCGACGCGAATCCCTTGGAACGTGCGGTGATGTTCACCGGCATGGTGTTGCTGGCGTACCGGGTCGCCAGGTGCGGATTCGTCGGCAGCGTCTCGTACGTCAGATACTCCAACGAGAGGGAGGGAAAGTAGGAGGCGTCGAAGAGCGAGAAGATGTGGTGGTCGCGTTCTTCACTGATATGCGCCTTCACCGATTCCAGGCGCGGCTTGGACGAGAAGTTCCGCAGATCCTCGACCAACGCCCGGGCGGCCGGTTGCCGCCCCAGATGCGGCGCTTCGGATATGCGCTGCGCGAGCCGGTCCAGGAACTCCTGGTCGCGGAAGGAGTCGCGGGACCCTTTGATCTCCTCGCGCAGTCGGTCGACCTCGGCGATGAACTCGGGTGCCGTGCTGTTCGACATGGTGCACCTTCTTTCGGGCTCGTACGTGCTTCACCGGGGGCCGCACCCGCCGGGCCGGCGGCAGGGTGTGCGCCCCCTTGCCGCCGTGCCCCGCGGTGCCGCGCCCGAGCGTGATGTGGTCGAAGCCGCTGCCGACCCCGGCGGGCGGAGCGGGCCGGCAGCGGAGTGCCGGGCGTCAGTCCGCCGCGGCGCGGACCCAGGTCATACCGTCGGCCGAGGGGATCAGTCCGCCGTCGAACAGCGGCGTCTCCTCCTCGGCGTCCTCACCCAGCGCCGCGTGCATCTGCACCTTGGAGCTCTCGGTCATCGCCTCGCGCACGACGGACGACCCCAGCAGCGGTGCCCAGTTGTCGGTGTCGCCGTCGGCGATGGTCTCGACGGCGGAGGCGAACTCCCGGTTCTGCGTGTGCAGGCGCTGCTCGATCTCGTCGCCGCTGGTGAGCGCCGACTCACCGGAGGAGACACCGCCCACCAGGTCCACGAAGGACTCCATCTCGGAGCGGCTGTTCCGGGTGACCTTCTTGGCCTCCCAGAAGTAGGAGCCCTCTGCCTGGTGCATGTCGTAGAACGACATCAGGAACTCGTAGAAGACGCCGTACTCGCGGCGGTAGCGGGCCTCGAACTCGTTCATGGCCGCCTCCTCGTCGACCGTTCCGGCCAGCGTGCTGTTGATCGACCGGGCGGCCAGCAGCGCGCTGTAGGTGGCCAGGTGCACACCGGAGGAGAAGACCGGGTCGACGAAGCAGGCGGCGTCCCCGACCAGCACCATGCCCGGCCGCCAGAAGGAGGTGTGGTGGTACGAGTAGTCCTTGCGGACCCGCACCTCGCCGTACTGCCCGTCGGTGACCCGGCGGGCCGGGACGAGGTAATCCGAGATCATCGGGCACTCGTCGATCAGCGCCTGGAGGGCCTTCTCCGGGTCGCCCTGCACCTTCTCCGCCAGGTCCCGCCGCACGACGGCCCCGACGCTGGTGAGCGTGTCGCTCAGCGGGATGTACCAGAACCAGCCGCTGTCGAACGCCACGCACAGGATGTTGTTGCGGTTCGGCTCCGGCAGCCGCTTGCCGTTCTCGAAGTAACCGAACAGCGCCAGGTTGCGAAAGAACTCCGAGTACTCCCGGTGCCCGCCGATCCGCTGGTTCAGCCGGCTCTTGCTGCCGGAGGAGTCCACCACGAACCGGGCGGAGACCTCCCGCTGCGCTCCCCCGTCGTCCGTCCAGCGCACCCCGGTGACCCGCTCGCCCTCCTCCAGCACCTCGGTGACGGCGCAGCCCTCGCGGACCTCGGCACCGCACCGGCGCGCGTTGTCGAGCAGGATCTTGTCGAACCTGGAGCGCTCCACCTGGAACGCCGTCGAGGTCGGGCCCGCCATCCGCGGGGAGACCGAGAAGGAGAACGTCCACGGCTCGGGGTTGGCGCCCCAGCGGAACGTGCCGCCCCGCTTGACCGGGAATCCCGCCTTGAGCAGCTCGTCCGTCGCGCCCGTCAACCGGCATATGCCGTGGATGGTGGACGGCAGCAGGGACTCCCCGATCTGGTACCGGGGGAAGAACTCCTTCTCCAGCAGCAGCACCGAGTGCCCCTGCTTGGCCACGAGGGCGGCCAGAGTCGAACCGCCGGGGCCGCCGCCCACGACGACGACGTCGTATGTCTCGGTGCTGCTCACGCTGTTCTCTCTCCCGTTCGTTCGCCGCCGCTTCCGACGAGCTGTGCAGAATCTGCCGAACTCTTCTCCGAGCGCCCCGCCCGTTCCTCCGGTGTCCCGGTCGCCCCTCCCCCTGCCCACCGCCGGGGGCGCGGCGCGGCCGGCGCGGGCGGGGGCCTCAGCACGCCGCCTCCCCGTCCCCACCGCCGAGCGCCGGAGCCAACCCGGCCAGGTCGGCCTCCGGGCTGTGGACGATCCGCTCCAGCACGCCCGCGTAGTCCGCCGCCAGCCGCTCGGCGGTGCCCCCGGCGAACAGGTCGGTGCTGTACTCCAGATGTCCCTCCAGCCCGGATGCGGTCTCCCGCAACGACAGGCTCAGGTCGAACCGGGCCGTCCCCGATCCGACCGTCACGAGTTCGGCCCCCAGGCCGGGGACGCCGTCCCCCTCCTCGGCCGGCCGTGCGGCGACGGACTCCCCGCCGTCCGCGCCGTCCGCGCCGTCCACACCGACCGGTGCGAGCGCGGGCACCAGGTTGAACATCGCCTGGAACAGCGGCGAACAGGACGGGTCGGGCCGGGGCACCAGGGTGCGGACGAGATCGGCGAACGGCAGGTCCTTGTTGTCCTGCGCCGCCGCGACCACCTCCCGGGTACCCGCCAGCAGCTCCGCGAAGGACTGCCGCGGGGCAATGTCCAGCCGCATCACGAGCGCGTTCACGAAGTAGCCGACGACCGCCTCCAGCTCGGCCGCCGGCCGGTTGCCGGCCGGTGTGCCGATCGCCAGCTCGCGGTCTTCGGTACGGCTGCCGAGCAGCACCGCGTAGGCCGCGAGCAGGGTCATGTGCAGCGAGGCCCCGTGGTCGGCGCCGAGCTTCCGCAGCCGCTCCACCAGGTCGCCCGGAACCGAGAACGGCACCGTGCCGCCCTGGTAGGTCTTCACCGGCGGGCGAGGGTAGTCGGTGCGCAGCGACAGGCACGCGGGCAGCCCGGCGAGCTGCTCGCGCCAGTGGCCGCGCTGCCGGTCCAGCTCCGCCGCGTCCACCGTGCCGCTCTGCTGCCGGGCGAAGTCGGCGTACTGCAACGGCAAGGGCGCGAACCGGGGTGCCCGGCCCCGGCTCAGCTCCCGGTAGGCGGCGCTCAGCTCCCGCATCAGGATGCCGGTCGACCAGCCGTCGAAGATGCCCCAGGGCCGGGTCAGCACCAGGACGTGCTCGTCCTCGGCGAGGCCCAGCAGATGCGCCCGGAAGGGGTGCGCGTCCTCCGGTGCGAAGGGACGGGCCCGCTCGGCGCGCAGCCACGCGTCCAGCGCGGCGCCGCCGGACTCCGCCGGGATGTCCACCTCGGCCACCGTGAAGCCGTCGGCGCCGTTCACCCGCTGCGCCACGGCCCCGTCCCGGCGCAGATAGCTGGTCCGCAGGATCGCGTGGCGCTCGACCAGGGCGCGCACGGCCCCGGTGCACGCCGCCCGGTCCAGCGTGCCCCGCAGCCGCAGCGCGAGCTGGACGTTGTCGTGCGCGATCCCCAGGTGCCCCGGGGTGCGCAGGAACCACAGGTCCTGCTGCGCGGTGGACAGCGGGACCTCCTCGCCCTCGGCCACCGGCGCGGCCGGCCGTGCCGGTACCGGCTCCGCGGAGGCCGGCCCGGCCGGTTCCTCCTCCAGGGCCGCGGCCATCTCCGCCATGCTGGCGGCGGTCAGGATGAGCTGGAGCGGCAGGTCGACGGCCGTCTCCTTCTTGACCCGCAGATTGAGGCGGGTGGCCAGCAGCGAGTGGCCGCCAAGGTTGAAGAAGTTGTCCTGGAGACCGACCCGGTCCAGGTCCAGAACAGCACCCACGATCCGGCACAGAGTGCGCTGGGCCTCGGTACGGGGCGCGACGTACACCTCCTTGGCGACGTCCTCCTCGTCCGGCGCGGGCAGTGCGCGCTTGTCGACCTTGCCCTGCGAGGTGACCGGCAGCTCCTCCAGGACGACGAAGGCGCCGGGCACCAGGTGATCGGGCAGCCGCTCGGCGAGATGGTCCCGCAGCTCCCGCACCAGCGCCGAGCCCAGCCGGTCCACCTGCGGCGCGTTCGCCATCCGGGTGGCCCGGTAGGGGGAACGGGCCCGCGCCCGGGGCGCCTCGCCCCGGGCCAGGACCAGGTCCAGACCCTCCGGCCGGTCCTGCGACCAGGTGGCCGCCACCTCGTACCCGAGGTCCTCGGCGTGCGCCAGCACCGCCTCCAGGTCACGGACCGCCTGCCGGGCCCGCGGAGAGAGCCGCTCCCCGCCGGGCAACGGCTCCACCTGGCGGGACGACGCCCACCGGGCCAGCGCGGTGCAGACGCGCACGTCCTCCGCCACCCGCTCGTTGGTCAGCCCGGTGACGCCGAACCGCTCCGGAGCCCCCGCGTCCAGCAGGGCGTGCAGTTCGGCCGGGGTGGCGGCCTCCAGCCAGGGGTGGTCGGGCTCCGGCGGTGCGGCCCCCTTGGTCAGCACCACGTCGTAGCGGTAGGCGAGCATCTCGTTGTCGCCCACTCCCCGCTTGACCGCGATGTCGACGGCGCCCACCGCCGGGAACCGCTCCGGCAGCCGGGTGAAGTACGTCGGGCTGACCAGCAGTTCGGTCTCCTGGCGGCGGCGGCGCTGGATCTGCGCGTTCAGTGCGCCCGCCGTTCCGACCGCGCCCGAGCGGCTGCGTTCGATGGCCGAGACGTGCGCGGAGAACAGGTCGAGGTTGCGGATGTCACCCAGCAGGATCCGGCCGCCCTCCGCGAGCAGGGGCAGGATCCGCGCGACGACCTCGTCCAGGTACTGGCGGCTGGGGAAGTACTGGGCGACGGAGTTGAGCACGACGACGTCGAACCCGCCGGCCTCGTCACCGGCTTCCGGCCCGCCCACCGACAGCGCGTCGCCCTGCCGCAGAGTGACATGCGACCAGCCGCGCCGCTCCGCACCGCGCCGCACGTCCTCCAGCGCGGAGGCGGAGATGTCGATCCCGTGCACCTCCCGGCAGCTCTCCGCGTAGCGGAAGAGCAGCAGCCCGGTGCCGCAGCCGATCTCCAGCAGCCGTTCGGGCCGCAGCCGCCGGATCGCGGCGACCGTGCCGTCGATCCACTCCCGCATCTCGGACTCGGGAACGGGCTCGCCCGTGTAACTGCTCTCCCAGCCGGCGAGGTTCAGATCGTCGGGGACGCTCTCCTCCCCACTGCGTGCGTACTGGTCCTCGAAGAGCCGCTCCCACTGGCCGAGGTTCTCGTCGGTCTGCTCCTGCGCGGCCGCCTCCAGCCACTCCTCGGCGGGCCGCACATAGGCGCTGAGGCTGTGGGCCTCGCCGGTCGTCTGCGGCACCACCACGGCGCTGTGCACCGCGGGGTGCGCCTGCAACACCGTCTCTATCTCTCCGGGTTCGACCCGGAAACCGCGGATCTTGACCTGGTCGTCCACCCGGCCGCGGAACTCCAGGCTGCCGTCGGACCGCCTGCGCACCAGGTCGCCGGTGCGGTAGAGCCGGCCGTCCGGCGCGTCGCCGAACGGGTCGCGCACGAACCGCTCGGCGGTCGCCTCCGGCGCGTCGAGATAGCCGCGGGCCACTCCGGCGCCGCCCAGACACAGTTCGCCGATCACGCCGTCCGGGACCAGCCGGAGCTGCTCGTCGGTGACGTAGGCGGTGGTGTGCGGGACGGGCCGGCCGATGGGGATCCGAGCGTCCTCGGCGATGTCGCGGGGGATCTCGTAGTAGGTGGAGGCGATGCTGTTCTCGGTCGGGCCGTATCCGTCGATCACGGTCAGTCCGGGATGCGCCGCGTACAGCCGGCGCACGTCCCGCGCCGAGAAGGTGTCCCCCACCACCGCCAGGTGGCGCAGCGGAAGCGTGCGGCCGGCCGCGGCCTGCACGAAGGCCGGCAGGAACGCGGCCGACAGCAGCATCGTGCTGACACCGGTGCGTTCGACGCAGTCCAGCACCTGCCCGGGGTCCTTGGAATCCCCGTCGTGCAGCACCAGCCGGCCGCCGCAGAGCAGCGGCGTCAGCACCTCCTGGGAGCCGGCGTCGAACGAGATCGAGGAGTGGTGCAGCACCACCGTGTCGCTGTCGGCGGCGAAGTAGGCCGGGTTGCGCACGAGCCGGACCACGCCGCGCTGCTCCACGAGCACGCCCTTGGGACGACCTGTGGAGCCGGAGGTGAAGACCGCGTAGGCCAGGTGGTCCGGCGTGAGGCCGAGCCCGGCGCGCGAGGGGTCGTGCTCGGGGAGGTCCGCCAACACCTGCGTACGGTCGGCGGCCCGCTCCCCGGTGTCGAGGTGCACCACCTCGCCGACCTCCTCGAACAGCGCGTCGGGCAGCCGGGAGAGCCCCAGCACCGTCTCCACCCCGGAGCTCTCGAGCAGCGCGCGGATGCGCTGCCGCGGATAGTCCGGGTCGATGGGGACGTAGGCTCCGCCCGCCTTGAGGATGCCCAACAGGCCGGTCACCAGCTCGAGGGAGCGGTCGGCGCACAGTCCGACCAGGACGTCGGGCCCGACTCCGCGCTCGCGCAGGTGGTGCGCGACCCGGTTCGCGCGGGCGTTGAGCTGTCCGTAGGTCAGCTCCAGATCTCCGTGGCGGACGGCGACCGCGTCGGGGCGTCCGGCCGCCTGCTCCTCGAACAGCTCGGCGAGGCAGGCGTCCCGCGGATACTCCGGCGTCGCGCCGCGGGCGGCGGCCAGCAGCCGCTGCCGCTCGGCCGGGGGCAGCACCGGGAGGTCCAGCGCCCGGGTGCCGTTGCCGTCGTCGTCGGCGAGTGCCGCGACGATGCCGTCGAGTGCGGTCTCCACGTACGTGAGGAGCGTCTCGGGCTCGACCGCGTCCTCGACCTGGACGGTCAGGGACAGCTCGTCGCCGACGTCGTCGAGCGACATGCCCATGGGGTAGTTGGTGCGGTCCATCACATTCAGCCAGCCGATCCCCTGCTCCTCCAGGGACGGTGCCGGCGACTCGTCACGGGCGGGCTCGAAGTGCCGGAAGTTGATCGCGGCACTGAAGAGCGGGGTGTCGCTGTCCAGCCCGCTGCACCGCTGGGCCAGGCTCAACGAGGACTGCTCCCGCACGATCAGCTCGCGCAGCCCCGACGCCACCTCGTCCACCAGCTCGCGGACGCTGCGTCCGGCCAGCCGCACCCGCAGCGGCAGCGTGTTGATGAAGTTGCCCAGCATCCGCTCCACGCCGGGCACGCCCTGCAACCGCCCGGACATCACGGTGCCGAACACCACGTCGTCGCGTCCGCTGCTGGCGGCCACGACCCGGGCGCAGGCCGCGTGGAAGAGCCACGCCGGGCTCAGCCCCAGCCGCCCCGCCTCGGCCCGCAGCCGCGCGGTGAGGTCCGCGGACAGCGAGCGGCGCGGCTTGCGAGTGCGCCTGCCGTCCCCGTGCACATCGCTCAGCCCGAACGGCACGGTCGGCTCGGTGACATCACCGAGGGTGGCGCGGAAGTAGTCCTCGGCATCGCCCGTCCGCAACTGGTGCAGTGTGTGGGCGACGAAGTCGCGGTACGGCGGCGCCGGGGCGAGCAGGTCGGCGCGGCCCGCCATGAGGGCCGCCAGCTCGTCGAAGATCAGCCGCAGCGAGGTGGCGTCCTCGATGAGGTGGTGGAAGGTCACCAGCAGGAACCGGCGCTGCGAACCGGGTTCCGGCGCGACGCGGACCCGCATCATCGGCGCCTGGTGCGGCGGCAACGGCGGCGGGAGGTGCAGCAACGCCGCGATCTGCCGCTCCGCGTCCTCGCGCGCCGCCGGGGCGGCCTCGGAATCGTCGGCGGCGTCGCCCGCGTCCCCCGCCAGGCTGATGCGGTCGACGGGCAGTTCGGCGGAGCGCAGCACGACCTGCACCGGCTCCGGCAGCCCCTCGGTGAACACCGCGGTACGCATCACGTCATGCCGGTCGACCACGGTCTGGAGGGCGTCGGTGAACGCGGTGCACGCGGCCTCGTCCCGCGCGGTGAACGCCGCGGACATCACGTACGGGTCGTTCTCCGGGTCCATCAGGTGGTGGAAGAGGATGCCCTCCTGCGAGGGCACCAGCGGATAGATGTCCGCGATGTTGGCCGCGCCGCCGGGCACCCGGTCGGCGAGGGAGTCGAGGTGCTCCTGGCCCAGCCGGACCAGCGGCAGCAGCTCGGGCGTGAGCCGCTCGCACCCGTCGGGGACGGCGTTCGGCGGGACGGTCCAGACCTCGCCGGAGGCGTCGGGTGCCGCTCCCCCGGTGTGCGCGTCGATACGTTCCGCCAGGGCCGCCAGGGTGGGTGCGCTGAACGTGTCGCGCACGGTGAGCCGGAGTCCGGCCTCGTCCAGCCGGGCCACCAGCACGGTGATCAGCAGCGAGTGCCCGCCCAAAGTGAAGAAGTTGTCGTTGGCGCTGATCCGCTCCGGCTCGAAGCCCAGCAGCTCCGCCCACACGGCCGCCAGCGTCCGCTCGGTGGAGGTGGCCGGGGCGACGTGGGTGTCCTCCCGCTGCGCGTAGGCGTCGATGCCGGGGGCGGGAAGCGCGGCGCGGTCCAGCTTGCCGTTGGTGGTCAGCGGCAGGCCCGGCACGCACACATAGGCGCCGGGCTGCATGTAGTCGGGCAGGGTCCGCCGGGCGAGCTGGTCCAGTTCGGTGCGCAGCTCCGCTTCCGGCCGGTCGTCCGCGGGCACCAGGTAGGCCACGAGCTGCCGGTTGCCCGGCTGGTCCTCGCGGGCCACGACCGCGCAGGAGCGCACCCCGGGGTGTTCGTCCAGCCGGGCGGAGACCTCGCCCGGTTCGATGCGGTGGCCGCGGATCTTGACCTGGTCGTCGTTGCGGCCGTAGTACTCCAGCGACCCGTCCGCCAGCAGCCGCCCCAGGTCGCCGGTGCGGTACATGCGGGCGCCCGGACCGGGCCGGAACGGGTCGTCCAGGAAGCGGTCCGCGGTCAGCTCGGGCCGGTTCAGATAGCCGCGCGCCACGCCGGCGCCGCCCACGTACATCTCGCCGACCGCGCCGGTCGGCACCGGGTTCCCGTGCGCGTCCAGGACGTACACGGCCAGATCCGGCAGCGGGCCGCCGATCGGGCTGACCCCGCGCCCGGTGTCGGCCTCGGTCACCACCCGGTGGGTGACGTGCACCGTCGTCTCGGTGATCCCGTACATGTTCACCAGCTCGGTCGCGGCGTTGACCGGCCGCGCGAACCAGGGCCGCAGCGCCGCGGTGTCCAGGGCCTCGCCGCCGAAGACCACCGTGCGCAGGCGGTGCGGGGCTCCGTTCTCGCCCTGCGCCGCGATCAACTGGCCGAACGCGCTGGGCGTCTGGTTCAGGACGGTGACGTTCTCCTCGCACAGCAGCGCGTAGAACTCCCGCGGGCTGCGGGCCACCTCGTGCGGGACGACCACGAGGCTGCCGCCGTGCAGCAGGGCGCCCCACATCTCCCACACCGTGAAGTCGAAGGCGAAGGAGTGGAAGAGCGTCCACACGTCCTCGGGCCCGAAGCCGAACCGCTCCGCGGTCGCCGTGAACAGCCGGGTGACGTTCCGGTGCTCGACCAGCACGCCCTTGGGCCGCCCGGTCGACCCGGAGGTGTAGATGACGTACGCCAGGTTCGCCGGGAAGGCCCCGGCCACCGGCTGCAGGTCGTCGTCCGGCAGCCACTCCCAGCGGTCGCGTACGTCGACCACGGCGGCCCGGCCGACATCCAGTCCCGCCGGGACGCCGCCGTCCACCAGCACCACTCGCGGTGCGCTGTCCGCCAGCACGTGGCCGAGCCGTTCCGCGGGCGCCGACGGGTCCAGCGGCACATAGGCGCCGCCCGCCTTCAGCACCGCCAGCGCGCACACCACCAGCCACTCGCTCCGCGGCAGACACAGCGCCACGAGCGTCTCGCGCCCCACGCCCCTGGTACGCAGGAACCGGGCGATCCGGTTCGCGCGCGCGTTCAGCTCGCCGTAGCTCAGCGTCCGGTCCGCGCACCGCACCGCCACCGCGTCCGGCGCCTGCCGCACGACGTCCTCGAACCGCTCGTGCAGGCACTGGTCCGCCCACGGCACCGCGCCGCCCGGCGCCGCCTCCGCATCCGTCCCCCGGCCGGTCTCGGTGCCGTCCAGCAGTTCCAGCCGCGAGATACGGGTCTGCGGCGCCTCGGCGAGGGACTCCAGCAGCGTGGTGAAGTGCCGCACGAAACGCCGCACGGTCTCCCGGTCGAACAGCGCGGTGCTGTACTCGACGGCGCCGGTCAGCCCCTCCGGGGTCTCGCGCAGATCCAGGGTCAGGTCGAACTTGCTGATGCTGAAGTCCACATCGACGGACGTCACCTCCAGCCCGCCCAGGGTGAGCTTCGGCTCGGCCTGCTCCTCTTGGAGCACCAGCACCGTCTGGAACACCGGCGAGTGGCTGAGGCTGCGCTCCGCCTGCAGCGCGTCCACCACGGCCTCGAACGGCACGTCCTGGTGGTCGTATCCCTCCAGCGCCGTCTGCCGCACCCGGGCCAGCAGTTCGGCGAAGGCGGGGTCGTCGGAGAGGTCGTTGCGCATCACGAGGGTGTTGGCGAACTGGCCGATCAGGCCCTCCACCTCGGCCCGGTTGCGGTTGGCCACCACGGTGCCGACCGCGATGTCGGTCTGCTGCGTATAGCGGTGCAGCACCACCGAGTACGCCGCCAGCAGGGTCATGTAGAGGGTCGCGTCGTGCTGCTCGCTGATCCCGCGCAGCTTCCGGAGCAGCTCGGGTGAGGTACGGAAGAACTCCCGGGTGCCCTGGTGGTCGCGCACGGCCGGACGCGGGCGGTCCGCCGGCAGCGTCAGCCCCGGGTCGACGCCGTCCAGTTGCTTCTTCCAGTACTCGATCTGGCGCGTCTGCACCTCCCCCGCGAGCCACTCCCGCTGCCAGTGCGCGAAGTCGGCGTACTGCACGGGCAGCGGCTCCAGCGCCGCCTCCCGCCCCTGCCGGACCGCCTCGTACAGCTCGGTCACCTCGCGGAAGAAGACCCCGACCGACCAGCCGTCCGAGACGATGTGATGCATGGTCACCATCAGGACGTGCTCGGTCTCGCTCTGCCGCAGCAGCAGTGCCCGGATCAGCGAGTCGCGTGCCAGGTCGAAGGGCGCGAGCATCTCCTGCTGGCAGGTGCGGGCCACCTCCTCGTCGCCGACGAGTTCCTGCTCCCGCAGGGTGAATCCGGATCCGTCGTCGATGCACTGGTGCGGCACGCCGCCCCGGTCCTCGAAACGGGTGCGCAGCGCCTCGTGGCGGCGCACCAGCTCGGTCAGCGCGCGGCGCAGCGCGGCGCGGTCGAGCCGGCCGTGCAGCCGCATCGCCATCGGGACGTTGTAGTGCGAGCTGCTGTCCTCGAGCTGGGCGAGGAACCACAGCCGCTGCTGCGCGAAGGACAGCGGCAGCGGTTCGTCCCCGTGCCGCGGGAGGCGGGGGATGATGTCCAGCGCGGACAGGTCGACACCCTGTTGGCGCAGCAGCGCGATCACGGCGCGCTGCCGCTTGAAGGGCATGGACTGGATCTTGCGGATCAGCTCCTGCCCGCTCTCCTCTTGCGGCATGCTCATCGTCGGCCTCTCTGCCTAGCTCTGGGTGTCGGGGACGGCACTGCCGAGGTCCAGGGCGTCCAGCTCCGCGTCGCTCAGTCCCTGGACGAGGCTGATGCTCTCGCTGAGCGCGGTCAGGTCCAGCGCGGCTTCGGGCCCGGCGTCCGGAAGGCCGCGCTCCACTTCGGCGGCCAGCGCGGACAGCGTCTCGGCCGCGAAGACCGTCTGCACCCGCAGCTCCACGCCCGTCCGCTGCTTGATCATGTTGATCATGCGGGTCACGAGCAGCGAGTTGCCGCCCATGGAGAAGAAGTTGCTGTCCATTCCCAGGTGCCCGGTGTCGGTGCCCAGCAGTTCGGCCCAGACCTCGCAGACCACCTGTTCGGTCGGAGTGCGCGCGGCCGCGCCCGGCTCGCCGGACCGCTGCGGCAGCTCGGGTTCGGGCAGCGCGGCGGTGTCCAGCTTGCCGTTGCCGGTCAGCGGCAGCTCGTCCAGCAGCACATACCCGGAGGGCGCCATATAGGACGGCAGCGCGGCCCGCAGCGCGGCGTCCAACTCCTCCTTCAGCGCCCGCTCGTCCGGCCGGTGCGGCTGCGGAGCCGTTCCCTCGGCCGGGACGACGTATCCGACCAGGCGCCGGTCGTCGCCCTGGCCGCGCACCACCACGCGGGCCTCGGCGACCGCCGGGTGCTCGTTGAGGCGGGTGGCGATCTCCCCCAGCTCGATGCGGTACCCGCGGATCTTCACCTGGCCGTCGTTGCGGCCCAGGAACTCCAGCGTGCCGTCCGGCAGCCGCCGTCCCAGGTCGCCCGTGTGGTACATGCGGGCCCCGGGCGCGTCGCAGAACGGGTCGGACACGAAGCGCTCCGCGCTCAGCTCGGCGCGGTTGAGGTAGCCGCGGGCCACGATCCCGCCGCCGATGACCAGTTCACCCACCGCGCCGGTCGGCACCGGGTTCCCGTACCGGTCCAGGACGTACACGCTCATGCCCGGCAGGGGACGGCCGATGGGCCGGGTCGTCAGCCGGGTGTCCGGCTCGACCACCTCCCGGTAGGTGGAGACCACCGTCGTCTCGGTGGTGCCCCACATGTTGACCAGCGTGGTCCCCTCGTTGACGGGCCGCCGGAACCACGGCGCCAGCGGCGAGGCATCCAGCTCCTCCCCGCCCAGCAGCACCGTCCGCACCTGGTGCGCAGCGCCCTCCTCGCCCTGCGCCGCGATGAGCTGACCGAACCCGGTGGGGGTCTGGCCGAGCACGGTCACACCCTCCTCGCACAGCAGCGTGTAGAAGTCCGCCGGGCTGCGCGCCACGTCCTGGGTGACCACCACGAGCCGGCCGCGGTGCAGCAGCGCGCCCCACATCTCCCAGACCGTGAAGTCGAACGCGATGGAGTGGAACAGCGTCCACACGTCGCCTTCCCGGTAGCCGAACCACTCCTGAGCCGAGAGGAAGAACCGGGCGACATTCCGGTGCTCGACCATCACGCCCTTCGGCAGCCCCGTCGACCCCGAGGTGTAGATCACGTACGCCAGGTCGGACGGGGAGGCGCCCGGCACCGGCTCCGGATCGCTGTCCGGCAGCTCCGCCCAGCGGTCCGCGTCCCCCGGTACGTCCACCACGGCGGCGGCTCCGGCCTCCAGCCCGTCGGGGAGCGCGCCGTCCACCAGCACCACGCGCGGGGCGCTGTCCCGCAGCACGTGGCCGAGGCGTTCGGCGGGCGCCGACGGATCCAGCGGCACATAGGCGCCCCCGGCCTTCAGCACCGCCAGCGCGGACACCACCAGCCACTCGCTCCGCGGCAGACACAGCGCCACCAGCGACTCGTGTTCCACGCCCTGCTCGCGCAGATAGCGGGCCAGCCGGTTCGCCCGCGCGTTCAGCTCGCCGTACGTCAACGTCCGGTCCGCACAGCACACCGCGACCGCGTCCGGCACCTGGCGCACCACCTCCTCGAACCAGTCGTGCACATGCCGCTCGGCGTCGGCGTCGGTGACCCCGGCGGTCACCGGCTCCCAGGCGAACTCGGCCACCTCGCGGTTCCGCATCGCGGGCGGCAGCACGGACAGCTCACGGGCCGGCCGCTCCGCGCCCTCCTCGTCGGAGAGCGCGTCGACGAGGGAGACCATGGCCGCCTCCAGACAGTCGACGACCACCGCCGCGTCCTGCGCCCGATGGATCTGCGCGTCGATCTGGAACGCGTCCTCCAGGTCGTTGATCGAGACGGTCAGCGGATAGTTGCTGCGCTCGATCACCTCCGTCGACAGCGGAGTGACGCCCACCCGCCCCAGCAGCCGCTCGACCCCGTTGTCGCCCGGCATCTGCCGGTAGTTGAGGATCGCGTTGAACAACGGGACGTCCGCCCCGGGCAGTCCGCTGTGCGACCGGGCCTCGGACAGCGGGGTCTGCTCGAAGCGCGCCAGGCTGTGCAGCGCCTCGTCCGCCTGCCGCACCAGTTCCCGTACGCTGCGGCCGGACAGTCCGAACCGCACCGGCAGCGTGTTGATGAAGCTGCCGAGCATGCCCTCCATCCCGGCCGGCCCGTGCAGCCGCCCCCACATGACGGTGCCGAACACCACATCGTCGTGGTCGGTGCAGGCCGCCGCGGTCAGCGCCCAGCCGACGTGGAAGAGCGTCGCCGGACTCGTCCGCAGCTCCCCCGCGAGGGCGCGGATGCGCCCGCCCAGCCCGTCCTCCAGCGACCTGCGCACGTCCCGCACCTGCGCGCCGTCACCGTGCACGTCGTGCAGCCCGAACAGCACCGTCGGCTCCGAGACGTCACCGAGCAGCTCGGAGAAGAACACTCCGGCCGCGGCCAGGTCCTCGGGGCCGCGCCGGGTGTGCTCGACGAACGCCCGGTAGGGCACCGGATCCGGCAGCGCGTCGGCCCGCCCCTCCATGTGGGCGCCGATCTCGCCGAACAGCACGCCCAGCGAGGAGGCGTCGTGGATGGTGTGGTGCAGGCTGAGAATCGCGTGCCACACCCCGGTGCCGGGGTGCCGCCCGCGCCGCAGCCGGATCAGCGGGGCCTGGTCGAGCCGCATACGGGGAGCGTGGCGGACCAGCTCGGCCAGTTGCTCCTGGGCCGGGCTTCCCGCGTGCAGCTCGATCTCGGAGACGGTGAGGTCCACCTGCCGCAGCACGGCCTGGACCGGCCCGCTCAACCCGTCCGCCAAGAGCACGGTGCGCAGCGCGTCGTGCCGCGCCACGACCGCCCGCAGCGCATCGGCGAACCGGTCCAGACAGTCGCGGTCCGCGAAGGAGAACAGCCCAGAGGAGACGTAGGGGTCGTGCGCGCTCTCCTTGATGTGGTGGAAGAACATGCCCTCCTGCATCGGCGCGAGCGGGTACACGTCCTGGAGGTTCGCCTCCCCGCCCGGCACCGCGTCGACCACGGCCGCCAGCTCCTCCTCGGTCAGGGACACCAGGGGGAACGCGGCAGGCGTGAGGCGGGTGGTCTCCGGTGGGGCGGCGGGAGGCGCGGCGGCGGGGGAGGCCTCAGCGGTGGTCCGGGAGACCTCAACGGAGGCGGGGGCGGTCGGGGAGACGGGGGCGGTCGGGAAGGGTGTGGAGACCGGGGCGGCCTCCGCGGCCTCGGCGATGGCGGCGAGCGAGCGGGCCCGCAGGATGCCGGGCGGGTCGCAGTGCAGGCCCCGGTCCCGCAGCAGTGCCGCGAACCGGTGCGCGAGCAGGGAGTGGCCGCCGAGGGCCAGGAAGCTGTCCGCGGGACCGATGTCCTCCGGCCGGAAGCCGAGCAGTTCGGCGCAGGTCTCCAGGACGGCGGCCTCCTTGTCCGCCGCCGCCTTCTTCCGTTCCGTCCCCGCGGCCCGTTCCGCCGCTTCCGGCTCCCGGAGGGAGGGGGCGGCAGCACCCGGGCCCTCGGCAGTGGGCTCCGGAACCGCCGGGCCGGGGCCCGTAGTCGGCGCAGCGGACTCCGGGGCGTCCGGGCGGCCCGGATCCGGCGCCGGGGCCGAGATCTTCCCGGCGTGCGCCGCCCGGCCTGTGCTGCCGAGCCAGTAACGTGCGCGCTCGAAGGCGGTGCCCGGCAGCGGCACCAGCCGTCGGCCGCGAGAGTGCAGCCTGCGCCAGGGGATGCGCGCTCCGTTCACCCACAGTTCCGCCAGCCGCGCCAGGTCTCCGTCGGCGACCAGCGCGGAGAGGAACGCCTCGCCCGCAGCCCCGTCGAGCATGGACAGCAGCGGGCCCGCCCCGCCGTCCTCGCTGCTGCCCGTGTACACCGGGGCGGTACCGCGAGCGGTGTCCGGGCTGCCGGAGTCGTCGGCGGCCGCCAGGTATCCGGCCAAGGCACCGCGCAGCTCCTCGACGCTGCCGGCCACCACGGCGAACCGCTCGGGCATCGCCTCCCGGCCGACCTGGAGGGTGTACGCCACATCGGCCAGGCCCACCGCGGTACCGCTGCTCCCGAGGAACGCCTCCAGCCGCCGCACCGCGCCACGCAGCCGCGACCGGTCCCGGGCGGAGACCACCACCAGCTGCGGTCCCGCCTCTGGCGTGTCCGGCTCCTCCGCCGCGCTCCGCGGCGGCGCCTCGACCACGAGACTGACGTGGCTGCCGCCGGCCGCGACGGAGTTGATCAGCGCCCGGTGCGCGACGGGACGGCCCTGCACGTCCCGGCGCTCCGCCCACGGGGTCAGCTCCTCGCAGAGGACCAGCGGGCCCCCGTCCAGCGCGAGATGGGGATTGGGCTCACCCGTCCCGGCGAGCGGCGCCAGTTCCCCGTGCCTCAACTGCAGGGCGACCTTGGTGAGCTGCGCGACCCCCGAGGCCGCCTCCGGGTGTCCGATGTTCGACTTCACCGAGCCGACCGGCACCGGCTCGGGGACCCCGGCGAAGACCTCCCGCAGCGCGCTCATCTCGACCTCGTCGGACATCGCGGCGCCGTTCGCCGCCGACTCGACGTACCCGATCGACTCCGGCTCGGCACCGGCCCGCTCCAGCGCCCGGTTCATGACCGTCACCTGGGCCCGGCGACTGGGCGTCAGGAAGCCGCTGGCGCGGCCGCTGTGCAGCGAGGCGGTGCCCTTGACGACGGCGTGCACGGTGTCGCCGTCGCGCAGCGCGGCGTCCAGCGGCTTGAGCAGCAGGGCGCCGACCGCTTCCGCGGGCAGATAGCCGTCCCCGTCCCGGAAGCTGCGGCTGCCCGGGTGGCTGCCCAGCAGCCCCATCTCGGACAGCCCGAGGAACTTGTCCGGATGGGTGGCCAGGTTCGCCCCGCCCGCGATCGCCAAGTCGCTGTCCCCGCGGAGCAGATCGGCGCAGGCGAGATGGATGGCCATGGTCGAGGAGGTGCACATGCTGTCCACCGCCAGGCTCGGCCCCTCCAGCCCGAAGAAGTGCGAGACCCGGTTGGCGATGAGGTTGTACGAGGCCGCCGAGGTGAGGGCCGCGCTCACCGGATCCGAGGTGTCCGCCCGGTACAACTGGTAGGCGGCGCCCACATAGACGCCGACCCGCCGCTCGTAGCGCTCCTCAATGCTCTCCTGGGTGACGCCGCAGCTCTCCAGCAGCTCCCAGACCGCCTCCAGGAACAGTCGCTGCTGCGGATCCATCAGCGCCGCCTCGCGGGGCGAAATGTCGAACAGCGCCGGATCGAACCTGTCGATCCCGTCGATGAACCCGCCCCAGGCTCCTGCCGGCGGGCCCTCCTCCCACCGGTCGGCGGGCGGCTCGGTGACGCAGTCCCGCCCGTTCCTCAGGTGTTCCCAGAAGGAGTCCAGGTCCCCCGACCGCGGGTAGCGCCCGGTGATGCCGATGACAGCGACGTCCATGTATTCACCTCTGCTTTCGGCGCACCGGAGCGCGGCACGCTCCGGCACGGCCGCGGTCCCCGCGGCCCGGACGGATGGTGCCGACTGCGTCTGCGGATCCGGCCCGCACAGCGGGCGGACGCGCGGGCCACACCGGTAAGGCCCGGCGAAGCTCCGCACGGGCCGTCCGCGGGAGGTGCGGAACGTCCGGCTCGGGGGTGCCGGGCAGGGCACCGCAGGACACAGCGGGGGCGAGCTTCACGACAGGGGTCCCGGTGAGGGACTCGGAGAGGGTCTCGGTGGACGTCGGCGGGTCGGCCATCGGTATCCGTTCCAGAACAGCGTCGAGCCGGCAGTGAAGCCCGGACCGGACCCGTCACGAAGGGGATTCCGGCCAGGAAGAAATACGGATTCGAAGACAACGGCGCATCGCAGGACGAAACACACGAAGACCGATGGCCCTTTCACGGCACCATGGAATCCCGCGAGGCCGAAGAGCATGATGGAGCTCTGCGACTGAAAGAAGACAGCAGTTTGCCGCCGAAAACCGGGGGGCATAGCGCCGCACCCGTGAATACCTACATTTTTGTGCCCCCGTTGTGATCGACCGCGAATTTCACGGCCGCAGATACACGAGGGGACAGCTCAAACTACCCCGTCACCCCCGTGATCACAGATGACACTATCGGACACTCCCAGCGGAAGGCAATGACCCGAAAGGATGCGATCCGGTCAAGCAGGTAACTGGAGTGTAATATTCTTCCCGAGTACGTCTTGAGCTGCGGCGTTGTCGGGTAAGCGAGCGCCCGCGCCGGGCGGCCGCACGGCGGGTGGGCCACCCCGCACGCCGTCGCTGCGCGCACACGCGGGCGCCCCGACCGGTCCGGTCGCGCGCCGGGACACGGCTCGATCACCGTGCCCACACCTCCGGTTCGACGAGCCGAGCATCCGGCAAGGTCGGCCCACGCCCGCCCCCCCGGCATCAACTCACGCCCTTCGCAGCCCACATCGCCCCACCGGCACCGCATCACCCCTTGACGGGACCTCATGTCCGTTGCGCCGATGCCCCGTCCACACTCCACCGCACCTCGCTGCGGCGGACCGCATCACGAGGGCCCCGCACTCCCCGCACCCGACAACCGACCCGCACCCGACTTCCCCGGAGCCGGTGCTTCGTGGCGCATGCACAACCGGCCGTCGCGCGCATTCACCGAAAGAGAGCGCGCAGGAATTGAGAGCTGCGCGGCCTACCCGCTTCCCACTCCAAAAGGATCCGGACCGCCTACAGCGTCCTGAAGCACCGCACACATATCCTGAACGCTGTAGTAGGGCGGTCCGACGCCAGGACGGAAGAGCGACAGCGGTTCGGCGAGCTCCTCGAAGGCAGGCGACTCGGGGAAGTGCTCGACCAGGATCCCCTCGACCTTGTTGATCAAAGCCATGGATCGGTCCTCGCCCGACATGAATGCCCCGACGAGCGCGAGCAGCTCTTTCTCGGGATTCACTGGAATCGGGCTCCTCGGAACTCGCGACGGGCCGCCTGGAATCGTCTGCCTCCACAGGCTGATTCCGCCCCGTCTCCCGTGCCGAGGCGCATGACCGAGCGGCCTCCCAGGCTCACCCGGCCCTGCGGAGCCGACGTCATCGGAATCACTCCCGCACCCGAATGCCAGCGGCGCCCACATCAACCTGGACCGCAAGGCCGGCACCGTCAACACCGCTGGGTGCCAGCCCCTCAGGTCCCGTGCAGAGCCGCCTCCAAGGCCTCGACGGCGAGCTTCCGGGCGACGTTGGCGGCACGCGTGTCGCGCAGGCTGTCCAGCAGGAGGAAGTCGTGGACCATGCCCGCCACCCGCACCGCGGTGACGTCCACACCGGCCTCCCGCAGCCTGCCCGCGTACCGCTCGCCCTCGTCGCGCAGCACATCCGCCTCGTCGGTGATCACCAGCGTGGTGGGCAGCCCCCGCAGCTGCTCCAGGGTTGCCCGGAGCGGAGCGGCGTACACCTCGGCACGCTGACCGGGGTCGGCGGTGTAGGCGTCCCAGAACCACTTCATCCCGTCCCGGGTGAGGTAGTAGCCCTCGGCGAACTGACGGTAGGAAGGCGTGTCGAAGTCGGCGTCGGCGACGGGATAGAGCAGAACCTGCGCCTTGAGGTCGATCCCGCCGCGCTCCTTGTTCATCAGTGCGAACACCGTCGCCATACAGCCGCCCACCGACTCGCCGGTGACGGCGATACGCGAGGTGTCCAGACCGTGCTCCGCGCCGTGCGCCAGGACCCATTGGCCCACGGCATAATTCTGTTCCACCTGAGTGGGGTACTTCGCCTCCGGCGCCCGGTCGTAGACGGGGAAGACACCCGCGGCACCCGCCCCCACGGTGAGCTCGCGGAAGAGCCGGTCGTGGGTCCGGTCGTCGCCGAAGACCCATCCGGCACCGTGGATGTAGAACACCACCGGCAGCGGCCCGCTCGCCCCCTTGGGCCGGATGATGCGGGTGCGGACCGTGCCCCACTGCCCGGCGTCCACCTCGACCCACTCCTCGTCGACATCCGGGCGGGCCACGCTGGTGTCGCTCTGGAGGTCGAGCAGGATCTGGCGCCCCTGCTCCGGGGGGACCTCGTAGATCCGCGGATGCGGGTCGGTCGCCTCGGCCAACTCCCGTGCGGCGGGTTCGAGGTAGGGGGCGGCGGGCTGCGGCGTCTCGGTCATGACTGCTCCCTGTCCCGGGTACGTGCTCCGACGTGCGCGATGTCCGGCGCGCGCCATCCCGCACCTGTCGGACAGAACAGCGCATATCCCCCTCTTCTCATCGTCGCGCGTCACCCGCGACGCGCAACCCGTGTCACGACCCGGCGCCGGGCGGGCGCGGCACCCGGGACGCTGTGCGCCCCTGGTCCGTCGCCTCCCGGGGGGCCGGCGCGCCCCGGCCTGACGCGTACTGATCACGCGGCCCGGCTCGTCGTCGGCCCGGGTCCGTGTCCGTGCTCGCGTCCCGCCTGCGCGCCGCGCGAGAGCTGCTGGAGGAGGACGGCAGCGCCGCCCTTGTCGATGCGGGCCGTCGCACGGCGCGCGGGCGTCTCGCCGACCGCCCCTACCGCCACTTCCCGGAACGGGAGACGCTCGTCTCCGCGGTGGCCGCCGAGAGATACCGCGAACTCGCCGCGCACCTCGCCGCCGCCCACCCCTCCCCCACGTCCCCCGAGGAACTCGCGTCGGTGGCCGTCGCCTACGTCCGCTTCACACTCGACCACCCGGCTCTGTTCCGAGCGATGTTCGCCGAGCCCTGCGACCCCGACAACGAGGAGCGGGTCGCCGCGACCGCGACCATCGCCGCATACGTCCGCGACATCGCCCGCCGGGCATTCCCCGAGGCCGATCCGGAGGCGCTGTGGACCTCGGTGTGAGCACACGTACACGGCCTGGCGTTCCTGCACCTGGACGGCACATTCGACGCGGCCACCCCCGAAGCGGTCGCCGAGCAGGTCCGCACCACGGTCCTCACCCTGTGCACCGCCGCCCCGGCCCTCGCGCAGCCGACGCCCGCGGAGCAGCCCCGGTAGCGAGCGGAGGCCGTCACCGCACCCTGAGCGCAACGTCCGTCCCCTGGCCCGCGCCACCGAGGGGCATCAACTCATGGACGCAGGGCGGCACATCGGAAAGGTCCCGCTGGTGAACGGTCGGCCTCGCGCTCTCACAGGGTGCACCCCGCCTGAGACCAAGACTGAGACCGGGCGGACCCGCACGGAGCGGACGAAACGTCACCGTCGTATCCGCCCAACCACAAAACCCCAGGTCAGAATCCATCTGACCTGGGGTTCCAAGTGGAGCCGCCTAGGGGAGTCGAACCCCTGACCTACGCATTACGAGTGCGTCGCTCTGGCCGACTGAGCTAAGGCGGCAGTGCGTGCGGCCAGTCTGGGGGCCGCTGCGGCGATAAGTCTACAGGGTTTGCGAGGGTGGTCGGGACGGGGGTGGCGGGGTCAGCCGCAGGTGGTGCCGTCCTCGGGGGGCTTGCCCTGCAGCAGGTAGGCGTTGACCGCCTTGTCGACGCATGCGCTGCCGCGGAGGTAGGCGGTGTGGCCGTCGCCCTTGTACGTGAGGAGGCGGGCCGAGGAGAGCTGGCCGGCCAGGCCCTGGGCCCAGCGGTAGGGGGTGGCCGGGTCGCGGGTGGTGCCGACGACCACGATCGGGTCGGCGCCCTTCGCGGCGATGCGGTGCGGGGCGCCCGTCGGCTCGACCGGCCACTCGGCGCAGTTCAGCGCCGCCCAGGCGAATCCGCGGCCGAAGACCGGGCTGGCCTTCTCGAAGGAGGGGACGGCCTTGCGGGCCGCGGCCGCGTCGGAGAAGGCCGGGGGCAGGTCGAGGCAGTTCACGGCCGGGTTGGCGTACATGATGTTGCTGTACTCACCGTCGGGGCCACGCTCGAAGTAGTCGTCGGAGAGCGCCAGCAGCGGGGCGCCGTCGCCCTTGCCCGCCGCGGTCAGGGCCTCGCGCAGCATCGGCCAGGAGCCCTCGTCGTACATGGCGCGGATCACACCTGTGGTGGCGAGGGATTCGGTGAGGGTGCGCGCGGGGTCGTCGGTCTTGAGGGGGTCGCGGTCCACGCGGGCGAAGAGCGCGCTGAGCTTCTTGCCGGCCTGTTGGACGCCGTCGGTGCCCAGCGGGCAGTCGGACATCTTCACGCAGTCCCGCGCGAACGCCTTGAACGCCGTGTCGAAGCCCGCCGTCTGCTCGCGGTTGACGCGGCGCGCCGAGAGGGAGGGGTCCATGGCGCCGTCCAGCACGAGCCGCCCGGAGCGCTCCGGGAACAGTCCCGCGTAGGTGGCGCCGAGGTAGGTGCCGTAGGAGGCGCCGACATAGTTGAGTTTCCGGTCGCCGAGCACGCCGCGCAGTACGTCCATGTCCCGGGCGGCCTCTACCGTCGAGACGTGGCCGAGGAGCTTGCCGGTGCGCTTCTCGCACCCCTTGGCGAACTTCTCGTACGCGGCGGTGAGCGCGTCGGTCTCCGAGGCGTCGTCCGGCGTCTGGTCGACCCGGGTGTAGGAGTCCATCTGCTTGTCGCCGAGACACTCGACGGGCTCACTGCGGCCGACGCCCCGCGGGTCCATGCCGACCAGCCTGTAGCGCTCCCGCACCTGCTGCGGATAGGCCAGGGCCACCGACTGCTGCACGTACTCGATCGCCGAACCGCCCGGGCCGCCCGGATTGACCTGGAGCGAACCGCCCTCCGGCGGCTTCTTGCCGGACTGCTGCTTGGTGCGGGTCACCGCCAGGCCCGTGGTCGTCGCCTCGTCGCCGGGGTCGTCGCCCGGCTTGTCGTAGTCCAGCGGCACCCGCAGCGTGGCGCATTCGAACTGGGCCGGGCCGCAGTCGTGCCACGACAGCTTCTGCTCGTAGTACGGGCGCAGCTCGTCGGGGATTTTCGCGGGCAGCGGTTCGAGCGGGGGTGCGTCGGCGCCCGCGTGGGTGCCCTTCGCCGAGGGGTCGGTGCCCGGCTCGGACGCGTCGTCGTCCGAGCAGCCGGACAGGAGCAGGGCCGTGGCCATGAGGACCGCGGCGCTCCCGAGCCGGCCGCGGGACCCGCCGCCTCGGCGGCCGCGGGACGCGCCCCCGTAGCGGATACGGGAGGCGGGTGGCTGACTCATGGGGCATCCCTCCGGCGGCGGCACGTGCTGGGAGCGTACCCAGCCGTGCCCCGGGCCGTCGTCCGCGGGGGCGCTGTGGCGCGTCAGTCCGCCGGTCGGCGCCGCCCCCCGGCTCGTCTCCGTGCCGCCGGGCCGCGTCCCGACCGGCTCACGCCGCTCTCCCGGCAGTCCGGTGGGCCGCGGTCGTGCGGTGGACCGGGAGCCCTGACAGGCCACCAGGAGGCGTCAGGGGCCACGTCGGGATGGGGCGTCAGCCGGCCCGCAGCGCCATCGTCATCGCCTCCACCGCCAGCAGCGGGGCGACATTGCGGTCCAGCGTCCGGCGGCACTCCAGGATCGCCTCGATCCGGCGCAGCGTCTGCTCCGGGCGGGATGTCGCGGCCAGTTGACCGATCGTGCCGGCCGCGTCGTCGTGCGACAGGGCGACGGACGAGCCGAACTGGCGGGCCAGCACGTCCCGGTAGAAGGCCGTCAAGTCGGAGAGCGCCAGGTCGAGCGAGTCGCGCTGGGTGCGGGTCGCGCGGCGCTTCTGCTTGTCCTCCAGTTCCTTCATCGCCCCCGCCGTACCGCGCGGCAGCCGCTTGCCCTCCGCCGCGCCGAGGGCGGCCCGCAGTTCCTCGGTCTCCTTGGCGTCCAGTTCCTCGGCGACCTGCTTGGCGTCCTCCGTCGCGGCGTCGATCAGCTCCTGGGCAGCGCGCAGCGCACTGCCCACATCGTCGACCCGGGACGGCAGCTTGAGGACCGCCTGCCGTCTGGCGCGGGCCCGCTCGTCGGTGGCCAGCCGCAGCGCATGGCCGATGTGTCCCTGGGTGGCCCGTGCCGCGGACGCGGCCGCATCCGGCGCGATCCCGTCCCGCCGCACCAGCAGATCCGCCACCGCGTCGACCGGGGGCGTGCGCAGCGCCAGATGCCGGCAGCGGGACCGGATGGTGGGGAGGACGTCCTCGGTGGACGGCGCGCACAGCAGCCACACCGTGCGCGGTGCCGGTTCCTCGACGGCCTTCAGCAGCACGTTGCCGGCGCCCTCCGTCAGGCGGTCGGCGTCCTCCAGGACGATCACCTGCCAGCGCCCGCCCGACGGGGACATCTGCGCCCCGCGCACCAGCGCGCGCGTCTCCTTCACGCCGATGGTCAGCAGATCGGTGCGGACGATCTCGACATCCGCGTGGGTGCCGACCATCGTCGTATGGCAGCCCTCGCAGAAGCCGCATCCCGGGCTGCCGCCCAGCGCCCGGTCCAAGCTGACGCACTGGAGCGCCGCCGCGAACGCGCGGGCCGCCTGCTCGCGGCCCGCACCGGGCGGTCCCGTGAAGAGCCAGGCGTGGGTCATCGCGGAGCCGGAGAGGTCCGCGGAGCCGTGCGCCGCGGCCTCCGCCGTCACATACGCGTCCGCGTCCCCCGCGGCAGCGGCGAGCTGCTTCGCTGCCCTGTCCTGGCCCACCAGGTCGTCCCACACCGCCATGGGGACCATTGTCGCGGATACCGGTGACAGTCGGCTCCGCCGGATGCCGGCGTCGGGGCGGGGCGGGGCGGCGGGCCGAGGACCGGGTCGACGGGCCAGGCCCGTCGGCCGGTCGTCCGGCATCAGCCGTCACGCCTCCCGCCGTCACGCCGTCCGCCGTCAGCGACGTCGGCGGTCGTCGCGCTCCCCGTCCTCCTGCGGGTCGTGCGGGCCCAGAAGCTCGTCCGCCAATGTGGGGACGTCGTCCATCGGGGTGTCCTCCGCCCACGAGGGGCGGGGGCGCTCCCCCTCGTCGACCTGGGGCAGTTCCCGGGTACGGTCCTCGGCGTCGTCCGAACCGGAGGCGGAACCGGAGCCGGCGGCGGAATCCGCGTCCGCGTACCGCTCCCGGGGGTCCACCTGGGGGAGGACGGCCGTCTCCCCCGCGTCCTGGGACTCGGAGACCCGGGGCAGCACGGTCGTCTCGTCGTCGGACGCGCCGCTGCCGGGACGCGGCAACTGCGTGGTGTCCTCCGCATCCGGACCGGCGGCCTCGTCCCGCGAGCCCAGGTGCGGGATCTGCGCGGTGTCCGCCTCGGCCCCGTCCGGCGCGCGGTCCTCGGCACCCGACGTGCCGGAAGCGGAGCCCCCGGCTGCCGAATCGTCGCCGGGCGCTTCGGCGGACTGCGCGTCGGCCTCTTCCCGCCGCGCCCGCTCCGCGGCCTCCGCTTCCGCGTCCGCCTCGGCCTTGGCCTTGGCCTTGGCTTCGGCGGCCGCGGCGGCCCGCGCCTGCTCGGCCTTCAACAGGGCTTCCTCGGCCTTGCGCTGCCGCTCCAGGCGCCGCTCCTCGGCCTCGGCCCGGAGCCGCTTCTCCTCCTCGGCCCGCTTGCGCAGCCGCTCCTGCTCCTCCTCATGGGCGCGCTGCTCGGCCTCGCGCCGCTCGCGTTCCTCCTCGGCGATCCGGCGGGCCTCCTCGGCCTGCTTCCGGGCCTCCTCCGCCCGGCGGGCCTCCTCGCGCTGGCGCGCCAGTTCCGCTTCGCGGCGCTTGCGCTCCTCCTCCTCGCGGCGGAGCTTCTCCAGCTGCTCCTGGCGCTCGCGTTCCTTGCGCTCCTCCTCCGCCTTGCGCCGGGCCTCTTCCTCGGCACGCCGCCGCGCCTCCTCCTCGGCCCGCTTGCGGGCCTCTTCCTGGGCCTTCTTCTCGGCCTCGGAGAGCGGCAGCACCTGGTCGAGCCGGTGCCGGACGGCGGTGGTGACGTTCTCGGGCTCCTGCCCGGCGTCGACGACGAGGTAGCGGGCCGGGTCGGCGGCCGCGAGGGTGAGGAAGCCGGACCGGACCCGCTGGTGGAACTCGGCCGGCTCGGACTCCAGCCGGTCCGGCGCCTCCGTGAAGCGTTCCCGGGCGGTCTCGGGTGCGACGTCGAGCAGCACGGTCAGGTGCGGCACCAGTCCGTCGGTCGCCCAGCGGTTGATCCGGGCGATCTCCGCGGGGGACAGATCGCGGCCCGCCCCCTGGTAGGCGACGGACGAGTCGACGTAGCGGTCCGAGAGGACCACGGCGCCGCGCTCCAGCGCGGGGCGGACGACCGTGTCCACGTGCTCGGCGCGGTCGGCGGCGTACAGCAGGGCCTCCGCGCGGTGCGAGAGCCCGGCCGAGGAGACATCCAGCAGGATCGAGCGCAGCCGCTTGCCGACCGGGGTGGAGCCGGGCTCCTTGGTGACGACGACCTCGTGGCCCTTGGCCCGGATCCAGTCGGCGAGCGCGTCCACCTGCGTGGTCTTGCCCGCGCCGTCGCCGCCTTCCAGGACCAGGAAGAATCCGCTCCCGGCCGGGGTCTGCCGGGGGCGGCCGCCGCCGAACGCCGCCACCAGATCGCGCCGCAGCGGCACGCCCTGCCGGTCGTCGGTGCGGCCCAGCAGGATCGCTCCGACGGGCAGCAGCAGCGCGCCGACCAGCATCAGCGTGAACGAGGCGCCGCCGTGGTCGAAGACGAACGAGCCGTTCTCCACCCGGTGCGGGCCGATGAACGCGGCCAGTACGGGCGCCAGGATCACGCCCACGGCCAGCGACAGCCGGACCACCGCCTGCAGATGCTCGGTCGTCCGGACGCGGCGGGCTTCGTCGGTCTCCTGGTCGAGCAGGGTGTGCAGGGTGTTCGCGGCGACACCGCCGCCGAGTCCGGCCAGCAGCGCCAGCGCGATGACGGTCGCGGTGTCGGGCACCAGTCCGGCCGCCAGCAGCACGATGCCGGTCAGCCCGGTGACGAGCGCGAGCAGCCGGCGCCGCGAGAGGGACGGCACCGTGTGCGGCGCCAGCCGGATCCCGGCGACCGTGCCGCCGGTCAGCAGCAGCACCAGCAGCCCGAAGGCGACCGGCCCGCCCCCCAGGTCGGCGGCGTGCAGCGGGGCGAGGGCGACTGCCGCCGCGATGGCTCCGCCCACGGCGCCACCGGCGACGACGAGGAGCGGCACGGCTCCCGTGCGCCCCTTGTCGGAGCCGCCGTCCGCCGTACGGGGCCGGCGCAGGCCCTCCAGCGGAGACCGGGGGCGGGGGGTCTGCCCGTCGGGCAGTTCGAGGAAGTACACGACGGCGGCCGCCGCGGCGAACAGGCCGGCCGCCACGTACGAGGCGAGCGCGGCCTGGTGCGAGCCGAACCAGTCGACCCCCGTGGCGAGCAGATTGCTGACCAGGGTGACGACGACGAGCCCGGCCGCCGCGACGGGCAGCGCCACGAATCCGGAGCGCAGCCACAGCCGGCGCAGCGCCTCGCCGTGGTCCGGCAGCGGCCGCAGCGCCGTGCCCTCGGGCGGCGCGGCCGGCAGCAGCGCGGGGGCGGCGCTGTCCCTGGTCACGGTGGAGACCCGCTCGGCGACGCCCGTCACGAAGACGGTGATGAGCACGACGGCGAACGCGCTGGCGGGCGTCCAGTCGACCCACAGCGGGGCGATGATCAGTGCGGCGGCGCGCAGCGCGTCGGCGCCGAACAGCGTCCACCGCCGGTCCAGGATCTTCTTCCCGGCGCCGGACCCGCCGCCGCTTCCGCCGTTCTTCCCGGCGTCCGCCGCGGGGCTCGTTCCGGCGTCCGCTTCGGCGTGCGGTCCGGCGTTCGCCCCGGGGTCCGTTTCGGCCTGCGTTCCGGTTCTCGTTCCGCGGTTCTCCTTGACTCCGCTGACCAGCGCGGAGACCGGGCCCAGCAGGACGGCGCCGAACAGCAGCGTGGACAGCAGCCGGAGCCCGAAGACCGTGGCCACGACCAGTGCCATTCCGCGGTATCCGCCGCCGAATACCGGGTCGCCCGCCACGCCGCGCACGGCCGCCGCCTGCATCGCCAGCAGCAGCAGCACCAGGAGGCCCAGCATGTCGCCGATCCCACTGGTGAACTGCGCGGTCCACAGCCGCCGCAGCGGGGGGAAACGCAGCAGCGCGGTCACGGCACCCTCGCGGGATTCCGCTGCGAGGGCGTCGTCCGGGGCAGTTGGGGGCGAAGACTTCATCCCGCCAGCGTATAGGGAGGAGGCCGGCACCTGGATGCGTACCCGAACATCTGTGTGCTACAGCTCCGCAACCGCTGCGTCGTCATACCGCCGCAGCGCTCTTCGGCCTCTCCCCTGGCCTCACGTCCCCGCTTCCTGGCGTCCCCGCAGCCTGGCCCGCATCGCGGACCCCGGAGTCCGGGGCCCGCGACGTGCCACACCACACCGGCGTCCCGCGGCCGCCTCCCAGGGCGGCACCGAGACCAGTCGCCGCGCGAAGCGGCGAGCGGCGCCGGGCCGGCTCACTCCTCCGCGGACTTCTCGGTGGCCGTCTTCTTCGCGGTGCTCTTGGTGGCCGTCTTCTTCGCGGACTTCGCGGGCGCCTTGGCCGCCGCCTTGGTGGCCGTCTTGGCGGCGGTCTTCTTCGCCGCCGTCTTCTTGGCCGCGGTCTTCTTGGCGGGTGCCTTCTTCGCCGCCGCCTTCTTCGCGGGCGCCTTCTTCTTGGCGGGGCCCTTGGCCCGCTTCTCGGACAGCAGCTCGAAGCCCCGCTCAGCGGTGATCGTCTCGACGTCGTCGTCCCGCCGCAGGGTCGCGTTGGTCTCGCCGTCCGTCACGTACGGACCGAACCGGCCGTCCTTGACCACCACGGGACGCTCCGTCTCCGGATCGGTCCCCAGCTCCTTGAGCGGCGGCTTCGCCGCGGCCCTGCCGCGCTGCTTGGGCTTGGAGTAGATCTCCAGCGCCTGCTCCAGCGTGATACCGAAGATCTGCTCCTCGCTCTCCAGCGAGCGGGAGTCGGTGCCCTTCTTCAGATAGGGGCCGTAGCGCCCGTTCTGCGCGGTGATCTCGTTGCCGGACTCGGGGTCCACCCCGACGACCCGCGGCAGCGACAGCAGCTTCAGCGCGTCCTGGAGCGTGATGGTGTCCAGCGACATCGACCGGAAGAGCGAAGCCGTCCGCGGCTTGACCGCGTTCTTGCCCGTCTTCGGCGTGCCCTCGGGCAGCACCTCGGTCACATACGGCCCGTAGCGCCCGTCCCGTGCCACGATCGGGCGGTCGGTCTCCGGGTCGGTCCCGAGTTCGAAGTCGCCGCTGGGCTTGGCCAGCAACTCCTTGGCGTAGTCGACGGTCAGCTCGTCCGGCGGCAGGTCGTCGGGGACGTCGGCACGCTGGCCCGGCTCGCCCTCCTGCTGGCTGGGCCCTTCCACGTAGGGGCCGTACCGACCGACGCGGAGCATGATGCCCTCGCCGACGGGGAACGAGGACACGCCCTTGGCGTCGATGGCGCCGAGGTCGGAGACGAGTTCCTTGAGGCCGCCGAGGTGGTCGCCGTCGCCGTTGCCCGCCGTGGCGGCCGCGCCGGTCTCCTCCTCGCCCTCGCCGAAGTAGAAGCGCCGCAGCCACGGCACGGACTCCGCGTTGCCCGCGGCGATGCGGTCGAGGTCGTCCTCCATCCTGGCGGTGAAGTCGTAGTCCACGAGCCGGCCGAAGTGCTTCTCCAGCAGCCCGACCACGGCGAAGCTCAGGAAGGACGGCACCAGCGCGGTGCCCTTCTTGAAGACATAACGCCGGTCCAGGATGGTGCTGATGATCGAGGCGTAGGTGGAGGGGCGCCCGATCTCGCGCTCCTCCAGCTCCTTGACCAGCGTCGCCTCGGTGTAGCGGGCCGGCGGCTTGGTCGCGTGGCCGTCGACGGACATCTCCTCGGCGCGCAGCGGGTCGCCCTCGGCGACCTGCGGCAGCCGCCGCTCCCGGTCGTCCAGTTCCGCGTTGGGGTCGTCGGCGCCTTCCACATACGCCTTGAGGAAGCCGTGGAAGGTGATGACCTTGCCGGTGGCGCTGAACTCGGCGTCCCGGCCGTCCGCCGACCGGCCGCCGACCTTCACCGTCACCGACTGCCCGACCGCGTCCTTCATCTGGGAGGCGACGGTCCGCTTCCAGATCAGCTCGTAGAGCTTGAACTGGTCGCCGGTCAGGCCCGTTTCCGCAGGCGTGCGGAACCGGTCGCCGGAGGGGCGGATCGCCTCGTGCGCCTCCTGCGCGTTCTTGACCTTGCCCGCGTAGGTGCGCGGCTTGTCCGGCAGGTAGTCGGCTCCGTAGAGCTGGGTGACCTGGGAGCGGGCGGCCGAGACCGCCGTGTCCGAGAGCGTCGTGGAGTCCGTACGCATGTAGGTGATGAAGCCGTTCTCGTACAGCTTCTGCGCCACCTGCATGGTCGACTTGGCGCCGAACCCGAGCTTCCGGCTCGCCTCCTGCTGGAGGGTCGTCGTACGGAAGGGAGCGTAGGGCGAGCGGCGATAGGGCTTGGACTCGACGGACCGGACGGCGAACTCGGTGTTCTCCAGGGCCGCCGCCAGCGAGCGGGCGCCCTCCTCGTCCAGATGGAGGACGGCGGACCGGTCCTTGAGCCGGCCGTCCGAACCGAAGTCGCGGCCCTGGGCGACACGGCGCCCGTCGACCGTGGTCAGCCGCGCCCCGAATGTCGCCGGGTCACCGGAGGCGCCCTTGCCGGAACCCGCACCCGAGCCCGCCGACGCCGAGGCATCCCCCGCCTGCCCCGTCGCGAACGTGCCGGTCAGGTCCCAGTACTCGGCGGACCGGAACGCCATGCGCTCCCGCTCCCGCTCCACGACCAGCCGGGTGGCCACGGACTGGACCCGGCCCGCCGACAGCCGCGGCATGACCTTCTTCCACAGCACGGGCGAGACCTCGTACCCGTACAGCCGGTCCAGGATGCGGCGGGTCTCCTGCGCGTCGACCAGCCGCTGGTTGAGGTCGCGCGGGTTGCGGACGGCGTTCTGGATCGCGTCCTTGGTGATCTCGTGGAAGACCATCCGCTTGACCGGGACCTTGGGCTTGAGCACCTGCTGCAGGTGCCAGGCGATGGCCTCGCCCTCGCGGTCCTCGTCAGTGGCGAGCAGCAGTTCGTCGGATTCGGCCAGCAGCTCCTTGAGCTTCTTGACCTGGTCCTTCTTGTCGCTGTTGACGACGTACAGCGGCTCGAAATCGTGATCGACGTTGACGCCGAGGCGGGCCCAGGGCTCGCCCTTGTACTTCGCGGGAACCTCGGCCGCACCGCCCGGAAGGTCGCGGATGTGCCCGACGCTGGCCTCGACAACGTAGCCAGGGCCGAGATAGCCCTTGATCGTCTTGGCCTTGGCAGGCGACTCGACGATCACAAGTCGGCGCCCACCATTTGCTGTCTCGTGGGTCGGGGACAACTTCTGCTCTTCTCTCCGGTCGGTTTCGAGGAATCACTCCGCAGCGCTACCGCTGCGGAGTGTGACGGTACCTCCCGCCCCCATGTCAAACGGGAAAAGTCGGCAACGCCACTCGAACGGTAACCCGACAACCAGCCGTCCCGCCGCTCGGCGGCTCTGGCAACATGTCGGGGGCACATCACCAGGTACCGCTCGACCTCGGAGGTCTTGTGTCCGACCCGAATCAGCCCGGCTACGGCTATCCCCAGCAGCCGGGACAGAACCCTTACAACCAGCCGCCCGGCCAGCCGGCATACGGCTACCCGCAGCAGCAGCCGATGGGCGCCATGCCCGGCCAGTACACCGGGGACCCGAACGCTCCGTACGGTTACGACCCGTACGGACGGCCGCTCTCCGACAAGTCCAAGATCGTCGCGGGAGTGCTCCAGCTCTTCATCGGCGGCCTGGGCATCGGCCGGTTCTACACCGGCCACGTGGGCATGGGCATAGCCCAGCTCTTCACCTGCGGGGGCCTGGGCATCTGGTCGCTGGTCGACGGCATCATCTTCCTGACCAGCGACAGCCGCACCGACAGCGACGGCCGCGTCCTGCGTGGCTGAGGCTGCCGAACGCCCCGGGGGAGGGCGCCGCGACACGAGGGGAGGCACTGGCCACATGGCGATCATCGACGTCCCTGCTGCCGTGGGCCGACTCCGCGCCGCCCTCTCCCACCCGGCCGCCCCGCCGCTCGCCACGGCGGCGGCCGGCCTGGCAGGCGCCTGCTATCTGTGGGGCACCGACCCGCACACCTCGGGCAACCTGCTGCCCCGCTGCCCCTTCAACTGGGCCACCGGACTGCTCTGCCCCGCCTGTGGCGGCACGCGGATGGTCTACGACCTGATGCACGGCGATGTCGCCGCCGCCCTGCACGACAACGCCGCACTGCTCACCGTCGGCCTGCCCGTCGCCCTCTACCTCTCCGGCCGCTGGCTCTCCGAGGGGCTGCGCGGCCGGCGCTGGGCCCCGCGCATGAGCACCCGCGGCAAGGTGGCCGTACTGAGCGCCGCCGTCGCCTGGGTCGTGGCCCGGAATCTGCTCTGACGCCGGCGGGCCGTCTCGGCGGCGCAGGAGTCGTCCCCGCGCGGCCCGGCACCCGAGTCGTCCCCCGCGGCCCGGCACCCGGCTCCGGGCCACCGCTCGTCTCCGGGGCCCGGCAACTCGTCCTGGCGGGGTGTCAGTCCTGCACCGGGGCCAGGAACCCCTGTTCGACCAGGAGTCTGATCGATTCCGGTGTGCGCGCCCGCAGCTCGGCCGGGTCCTCGCCCAGCAGTTGGCCGATGGCGTCCAGGATGCGGCCCGCGGTCAGCGTCCCGTCGCACACCCCGGCGAATCCGGCGCCGACCGTGTCCACCGTCGTCGCCCGCCGCATTCCCCGGTTCTGCCGCAGCACCACGTACTCCGGATCCTCCGCACCCGGCGCCCCGACCTGTTCCTGGACCACCTCGTCCGCGAGGAGGAAGCGGTATTCCAACAGCGCCGCGTCGCTGGTCCGGCGCAGGAAGTCCTGTCGTTCGAAGTGCGTCCGGATCACCTCGCCCAGCGGTTGTTCGACCGGATGCGGCCACTCCTCGGCACGCACCGAGGGGGACTCGGCGTCCGTGCGCCGCAGCGTGACCCAGCCGAACCCGACCGCCTTGGTGCCGCGTGCCGCGAACTCGTCCAGCCAGGCGTCGTAGCGCGCCGCGTACGCGGCCGCGCCGTCCCGGTGGTCCCCCGCGTCGCGCAGCCACAGCTCCGCGTACTGGGTGACGTCCTGCACCTCCCGCTGCACGATCCAGGCGTCGCACCCAGGCGGCACCCAGGAGCGGACGCGGTCCCGCCAGTCCGCACCCTCCTGGTGCTCCCAGTTGGCCAGCAACTGGCAGTAGCCGCCCGGGGTCAGCTGGCGGGCGGCCTGCTCGACGAGGTGGCGGCACATGTCGTCACCCGCCATGCCGCCGTCGCGGTAGGTCAGCCGGGCTCCGGGAGAGATCACGAACGGCGGATTGGAGACGATCAGATCGTACGGCTCCGCGTCCGCCACCGGCTCGAACAGCGAGCCCTCGCGCAGCTCCGGCTCGGCGGCGCCGGACAGTGCGAGGGTCAACCGGGTGAAGCGCAGCGCCCGCGGATTGAGGTCGGTGGCGGTGACATGCGTGGCGAACCGGTCGGCGTGCAGCGCCTGGATCCCGGAGCCGGCGCCGAGATCGAGCGCACGGTCGACCGGGGTGGGCACCATGATCCCGGCCAGCGTGGTGGAGGCGCCGCCGACGCCCAGGACCACGTCCGCCCCGGGGCGCCCCGCGCCGGACCCCCCTTGACCACCGGGCTCGCCGGACTCGCCGGACTCGCGTGCGTCACCCGGGTCACGCGAGTCGCCCGACACACGGAGGCCGCCCGCACCACCCGCGCCGCCGACGGCGCACCCGCTGTCACTGACGACCCACCAGTCCTGGCCCTCCGGACCGCTGTAGGGGCGCACGTCGACGGTGGCGCGTACGGACTCCTCGGCCCCCTCCGCCGGGCCCGGCACCCGCTCCAGCCAGCGGTCGGCCAGAAGCGCGTCGACGGGCAGCACGGCATGCGCGCTCCGGTACGGCACGGCCTGCTGCAGCAGGAAGAGGCGGGTCAGCGTCGCCAACGGCCCCCCGTCCCGGGTGGCGCGCAGCGCCGGAACAGTCTCGCCGCGGGCGAGGGCCGCGTAGGCGGGGGCGCCGAGGAGGTCCAGGAGGCCGTCGGCGGTGAATCCGGCGGCGCCCAGTGCCTCCCGCACCTTGCGGGTGCTCTCGGTCGTGGGCTCGGGAAGTGCGTCAGTGCTCACCCGCGCCATTCTCCTTCGCTCCCGGGCCGCTCCGCCGCCGGGGGCGCGGGTCGCTGCATCCTCAGGAATTGCCCTTGGTCACACCCGTCTTCTTGCAGCTCTCCTGCTTGCCCATCGCCTTGCCGACCTCGCCCTTCTGCAGCTCCTGGAGGGCCTTGTCGCCGCTCTGGCCCAAGGACTTGAGCTTGGCGGCCACGGAGTCGAGCCCCTCGTCGAACTTGTCGTCGGTGGGGAGCTTGTCGGTGGCGACCTTGAGGTCGTGGTACTGGTCCGCGATGTGGTCCAGTTCCTTGACCGCGTCCTTCTGCAGGGTCTCTCCGTCGTCCACGGGGGGCGCCCCGGCCTTCTTCACCGCCGAGGCCATGGCCTGGTACGCGTCGGAAACCTTCTGGAACCCGGCGGAGTCGGCCTTCTTGACCTCTTCGGGGGACTTGGTCGCCTGAGACGCGTCGGCGATCGAGGCGTTGGCCTGATCGATCTTGTCGAGCTGGGGCTGGAGGTCGTCGCAGACCTGCTTGGCCCAGTCGTCGGTCTTGCCACTGTCGTCACTGCAACCAGTCAGCGCGAGTACGACCGCCGCACCGCCGGACAGCGCCGCCGCGAGCTTCTTGTTCACCGGATCGGTCCCTTCCATGGCTGTTCGGCCCGGAACATACACGCCAGAGCGGGAGTGACGGCGAGCCGGATGAACCTTATGCCTACTATTGCAGCCATTTGCACCAACAGTTCGGCGCGACATCCCACACTCTTCCGCCGCCGGCCCGCCCCGCTCCCGGCAGACGGGACACGGGCGGGCAACGGCTCGGAGGCGCCGGAGGCGGCGGCCGGCAGCGGGGACGGACAGCCGCAGATGCCGCCGCTCCGCAGAGGCCGCGAGGGGCCGCGGAGGCGCCCCGCGGCGTCGGCACGAGAGGACGGCGGAGTCGGAAGCGGCCACGGAAGACACAGCGAGCGGGCGGGACACCAACGCGTCCCGCCCGCTCGCCGGTTACGGCCACCGCACGCGCCGTCCGCGTACGGCCGGGTGGCGCTGCGGCCCTGCGGCCCTGCGGCCCTGCGGCCCTGCGGCAGTATCGCCGCGAACCGCCCTGCCGGCCGTCTGCTCCGGATCGGTTCCGTCCGGCCCGGTCCGGAGCCCAGGGTCTACGAGGCAGCCACCGGGTCCACCGGATCCGCCGGATCGACCGGCGGGTCGGAGGGCTCGGCGCGCCGTTCGGCGGTGTTCTCGTCCGTCACGGCGACGCCGCGGCGCTTGGAGACGTAGACCGCGCCGACGACAACCGCCACGGCGACCAGCGAGACCACCACCCGCACGCCGACACTCTTGTCCTCGCCGTAGCTGAACTGCACCACCGCCGGCGCGATCAGCAGCGCCACCAGGTTCATCACCTTCAGCAGTGGGTTGATCGCCGGGCCCGCGGTGTCCTTGAACGGGTCGCCGACCGTGTCGCCGATGATGGTGGCCTCGTGGGCCTCGCTGCCCTTTCCGCCGTGGTGGCCGTCCTCCACCAGCTTCTTCGCGTTGTCCCAGGCACCGCCCGAGTTGGCGAGGAAGACGGCCATCAGGGTGCCGGCGCCGATCGCCCCGGCGAGGAACGCCGCCAGCGCACCGACCCCGAAGGTGAAGCCGACCAGGATCGGCGCCATCACGGCCAGCAGCCCCGGAGTCGTGAGCTCCCGCAGCGCGTCCTTGGTGCAGATGTCCACCACCCGGCCGTACTCGGGCTGCTCGGTGTGGTCCATGATCCCCGGACGCTCCCGGAACTGCCGCCGCACCTCGAAGACGACCGAACCGGCGGAGCGGGAGACGGCGTTGATGGCGAGCCCCGAGAACAGGAACACCACCGCGGCCCCGAACATCAGCCCGACCAGCGTGCTGGGCTGGGCGATGTCCACGAGTTCCAGCATCTTGCCCGCGCTCTGGTCCGCGTCGGTGAGCGCTTGGGCCAGTTCGGTGCGGTACGAACCGAAGAGCGCGGCGGCGGCGAGCACCGCCGTGGCGATGGCGATGCCCTTGGTGATCGCCTTGGTGGTGTTGCCCACCGCGTCCAGGTCGGTGAGGACCTGGGCGCCCGCGCCCTCGACGTCGCCGGACATCTCCGCAATGCCCTGCGCGTTGTCCGAGACGGGCCCGAAGGTGTCCATGGCGACGATCACGCCGACGGTGGTCAGCAGCCCGGTCCCGGCCAGCGCGACCGCGAACAGCGCCAGCATCACCGTGCCGCCGCCCAGCAGGAACGCGCCGTAGACGCTCAGTCCGATCAGCAGCGCCGTGTAGACGGCCGACTCCAGACCGATGGAGACGCCCGAGAGCACGACCGTCGCCGGCCCCGTGAGGGAGGTCCGGCCGATGTCCCGCACCGGCTTGCGGGTGGTCTCGGTGAAGTAGCCGGTCAGCTGCTGGATGACGGCGGCGAGCACGATGCCGATCGCGACCGCCACGACGGCCAGCACGCGCGGGTCGCCGCTGTGCCCGAGGATCTCCTGCGCGTCGTCTCCCGAGACGCCCTTGAGGTCCGCGTAGCTGGAGGGCAGGTAGGTGAAGGCGGCGATCGCCACCAGCGCGAGCGAGATCACGGCCGAGATGAAGAAGCCCCGGTTGATCGCGGTCATCCCGCTGCGGTCGGCGCGGCGCGGCGCCACGGCGAACACGCCGATCATGGCGGTGATCACCCCGATGGCGGGCACGAGGAGCGGGAAGACCAGCCCGTCGTTGCCGAAGACGGCGGTGCCGAGGATGAGCGCGGCCACCAGCGTCACGGCATACGACTCGAACAGGTCGGCCGCCATACCGGCGCAGTCGCCGACGTTGTCGCCGACGTTGTCCGCGATGGTGGCCGCGTTGCGCGGATCGTCCTCCGGGATGCCCTGCTCGACCTTGCCGACCAGGTCGGCGCCCACGTCGGCGGCCTTGGTGAAGATCCCGCCGCCGACCCGCATGAACATCGCGATCAGCGCGGCGCCGAGGCCGAAGCCCTCCAGCACCTTGGGCGCGTCGGCCGCGTAGACGAGCACCACGCAGGCGGCACCGAAGAGGCCGAGTCCGACAGTGAACATTCCGACGACGCCGCCGGTGCGAAATGCGATCTTCATCGCCCGGTGGGAAACGGCGGTGAGATCGCCGGACGCTTCCTCGGCGCCCGGCGCCGGAGTCGCCTCACGGGCCGCGGCGGCCACGCGCACATTGCTGCGCACCGCGAGCCACATGCCGATATAGCCGGTCGCCGCCGAGAATCCGGCACCGACCAGGAAGAACAACGACCGGCCGATCCGCTGCTGCATATCGTCGGCCGGCAACAACATGAGCAGGAAGAAGACCACCACCGCGAATACCCCGAGGGTGCGCAGCTGCCGAGCCAGGTAGGCGTTCGCGCCTTCCTGCACGGCAGCGGCGATCTTCTTCATGCTGTCGGTGCCCTCGCCCGCCGCGAGCACTTGTCGTACCAGCACCATGGCGACGCCGAGCGCTGCGAGCGCGACAACCGCGATCACGATCGCGAGTCCCCGGTTGCCACTGGTCAGCTCTGCGGCGTCCGCGAGGTACTGGGGTTGGTGGAGTGGGCTGAGATGCCCCGCCATTCGTCCTCCTTGACGTTTGGCACATGGGCGCGCGCAAGCACGCTCAGGCGTCCTGCTGCAAAGATGTGGACGGATTGTAGGGAGTGCCACTAGATCAAAACAGAGCGCAGCAGCGAGAATTCGCCGGGATCGGCGAAGATCAGCCGCACAGGAAGCGGATAATTCGCTCGCACGAGGGAACCCGCAAATTCAACTGACCCCAGGAAAACGATCTATCGGGTGAACGAAGAGGGTCGGTGCAACCGGTTTAATGGCTGGTCAGAAATATCGAACCAGATCTTCGGAAGATCAGAAATGAAGATCACGAAAACCGGCACGGACGAGTGAACCGAAGATCGAAAATCTCCTCGGGATGTGGCGGGCTACGACGGGTGAGGATGTGGAGGTCCGGAAAGTTTTCCGGGGAGGACGAGTCCAGGGAACCGGACAGCTCCGGGGGGCGGACCGCGTGGAACAGCCGCGGGGCGCCGGGAGCGAGGCTCGGCTGCGGGTCGCCTCGCGGGTCGCGGGTACAGACCGTGTCGGGCCAGGCACCGGGCCCGGGGGTCGGCTCCGGGGCGCGAACGTCTGCTGCGGGCCGGAACGCCTGCTGCGGGCCGGGAAGACGCAGGGGAAGGGCACAGGGTCAGGGGCCCCACAGGAAGCAGACTCGGGCCCGGCGGGGGCGAGCGCCGACCTGTAGGAACTCGGCGGGCAGCTCCGGCCGGGGCGGAAAAGGACTCCGGCCCGGGCTCCGGCAGCCCGGTACAGATGTGGGTCGGCTCCACAGGAACAAGCCCGGCTCCCAGGCCGGGACAAGGCGGCCCGGGTAGGAGCAAACCTGCTCCGGGCCAGGAAAGCGCCCGTTCAGGGGAGGACGGGCTCCGTCGTGGGCCAGCTCATACGGATCACGCCGCCGTTCTCGTCGGTCGTCACCTCGACGTCGTCCACCAGCCCGCTGATCACCGCGAGCCCCATTTCTCCGTCGCCCTCGTCCTCCTCGGGGACCGGTTCGGGGATCTCGTCGCGGGCTCCGGGCATCAGCGCCCCCTCGGCCTCCACGAGCCCACCGGCCGCGCCGCCCGGGGGGCCGCTGCCGTTTCCGGCGGCCTTGGCACCGGCCGCGGCACCGTTCTGCGGTGCCGCCGAGGCTCCGGCGCCGAGCGTGCCGCCGGGCAGCGTGAAGCGCCGGTGCGGCGCCTCGTCCCCGACTTCGATCGAGAACTTCTTCTCGTCCTCGATGAGCGACACCCGCACCGGGCTGCTCAGGCCATGACTCATGTGCAGTCCGACGGCGCGGGTGCACGCCTCGCCGACGGCCAGCCGCACCTCGTCGAGCACGGCTTCGTCGACGCCGGCCCGCCGCGCCACGGCCGCAGCCACCAGCCGCGCCGTACGGACGTGCTCCGGCAGTGCGCTGAAGAGCAGCTCAACGGTGGCCATGCCATCCCCCTCGGTCTTCCCTGAAAGTCTGCGATGTCCGTCCGAGGACTCGGAGAGCCGGGCCCCGGCGCCCATGCGCCAGTCAGCCGATGAGCCGCCGGTCCGCCCCACTGGGGACGGACCGGCGGTCCGGCATGTCAGTCAGTGGCCGCTACGGCCTCGTCGACCGAGGAATGGATCGGGAACACCTTCGTCAGACCGGTGATCCGGAAGATCTTGAGAATGCGCTCCTGGTTGCAGACCAGGCGCAGCGAGCCCTCATGGGCACGCACCCGCTTGAGCCCACCCACGAGCACGCCGAGCCCGGTGGAGTCGAGAAAATCGACGCCCTCCATGTCCACGACGAGGTGGTAACTGCCGTCGTTTACGAGCTCGACCAACTGCTCACGCAGCTTGGGCGCGGTGTATACATCAATCTCGCCACCGACCTCGACGATCGTGCGATCGCCTACGGTTCGGGTCGACAGGGACAGGTCCACGGATCCTCCAGCACCTTGCTATCGAGCGGTCAGCCCCCTCGGTTCTCCCTCCCCCTGCCCTGACGGAGGGAGGTACCCCCAAAGGCAGGGGACGGATCGGCAGCCGCAGAGGCATTCAATCACTTACCAGCAGGCGAGGACGACGCCTTGCGGTCATTGTCCGCCTCGCCAGTGACACACTCGGTACCGATGGCCAACGAACAGCACACCCGGTCCGCGAGCGTACGCCCGCGAGTCGAGCCGCACCGCTCGGCCTCCCGCGGCGACCCTCGCGACGTGCTCGCTCGTCTCACCAGGGGGCCGGACCGCGCCGGGCGTGTCACCCATACGGAGCACTTGCCCCCGCGAAACGGTCGCCATGCAGAATGGCCCGACCGGATCCGGCCGGAAGTGATCGATGCCGTGCAGCAGACAGGCATCGACCGCCCCTGGGAGCACCAGGCCCGCGCCGCCGCCCACGCCCTCGACGGCGATTCCGTGATCATCGCCACAGGCACCGCCTCCGGAAAATCCCTCTCCTACCTCGTCCCCGTGCTCAGCACCCTGCTGGACGGTTCCGAGGCCCCGAACGGACGCGGCGCCACCGCGCTGTACCTCTCGCCCACCAAAGCGCTCGCGGCGGACCAGCGGCGCGCCGTCACCGACCTGTCCTCCCCGCTGGGCACCGGAGTGCGGGCGGCCGTCTTCGACGGGGACACTCCGGTGGAAGAGCGCGAATGGGTGCGGCTGTACGCCAATTACGTGCTCACCAACCCGGACATGCTCCACCGCGGCCTGCTGCCCGGCCACAGCCGTTGGTCCTCGTTCCTGCGGGCCCTGCGCTACGTGGTCGTCGACGAGTGCCACACCTACCGCGGCGTCTTCGGCTCCCACGTCGCCCAGGTGCTGCGGCGCCTGCGCCGGGTGTGCGCGCGCTACGGCTCCGAACCGGTGTTCCTGCTGGCCTCCGCCACCGCGGCGGCGCCCGGCGAGGGAGCAACCCGGCTCACCGGTGTGCGCCCGGTCGAGATCACCGAGGACACCTCCCCGCGCGGAGAGACCGTCTTCGCCCTGTGGGAGCCGCCGTTGACCGAACTGGAGGGCGAACGCGGCGCCCCGGTCCGCCGCACCGCCACCGCCGAGGCCGCCGAGCTGCTCACCGAACTGGCCGCCCAGGAGGTACGTACTGTCGCCTTCGTACGCTCCCGCCGCGGCGCCGAGCTGATCTCCCTCATCGCCCAGGACCGCCTCGCCGCCCTCCCCGCACCCCGCCGCCCCGGCCCGGCCGAGAGCCCGCCGCCGGAAGCGGCCCGCGACACCGCCGCGGCGCCCGGCAGCCCCCGGCTCGGAGCACCCCGCGCCGGGGACCGAGGGCCGGTCGCGGAACGGCGCGCCGGGCTGTCCGCGCGGATCGCCGCATACCGGGGCGGCTACCTGCCCGAGGAACGGCGCGCCCTGGAGCGGGCGCTGCACACCGGGGAGCTGCTGGGGCTCGCCGCCACGAACGCGCTGGAACTCGGTATCGACATCTCCGGACTGGACGCCGTCCTCATCACCGGCTATCCCGGCACCCGTGCGTCACTCTGGCAGCAGGCCGGGCGCGCTGGCCGGGCCGGTCAGGGCGCGCTGGCCATCATGATCGCCCGGGACGAGCCGCTGGACACCTATCTCGTCCACCACCCCGAGTCCGTCTTCCACACCCCGGTCGAGTCCACCGTCCTGGACCCGCACAACCCCTATGTCCTGGCGCCCCACCTGTGCGCAGCCGCAGCCGAGCTCCCGCTCACCGAAGCCGACTTCGCCCTCTTCGGCCCGGAGACGCCGGAACTGCTGGGCAAGCTCGAACAGCGCAAGCTGCTCCGGCGCCGCAGCTCCGGCTGGCACTGGACGCGCAAGGAGCGGGCCGCCGACCTGACCGACATCCGCGGCAGCGGCGGGAAGCCGGTGCAGGTGGTGGAGGACGGCACGGGGCGGCTGCTGGGCACCGTCGACGCCGGTGCCGCACACACCACCGTCCACGAGGGCGCGGTCCACCTGCATCAGGGCCGTACCTATGTGGTGCGCCGACTCGACCTGGAGGACTCCGCCGCGCTCGTCGAGGAGGCGTCCCCGCCGTGGACCACGATGGCGCGGGACACCACCTCTCTCGCCGTGCTGAAGACCGAGGCCGAGCATGCCTGGGGTGACGCCCGGCTGTGCTTCGGCTCCGTCGAGGTCACCAACCAGGTCGTCTCCTATCTGCGCCGCCGCCTGCTGACCGGCGAGGTCCTCGGCGAGACCAAGCTCGACCTGCCGCCCCGCACCCTGCGCACCCGCGCGGTGTGGTGGACCGTCACCGAGGACCAGCTCGACGCCGCGCGGATCGACCCGGAGATCCTGGCCGGATCGCTGCACGCCGCCGAGCACGCGGCCATCGGCATGCTGCCGCTGTTCGCCACCTGCGACCGCTGGGACATCGGCGGTGTCTCCATCGCCCTGCACCCGGACACTCTCCTTCCCACCGTTTTCGTCTACGACGGCCAGCCCGGCGGGGCGGGCTTCGCCGAGCGCGCGTTCCACACCGCGCGCGGCTGGCTGACCGCCACCCGCGACGCCATCGCCGCCTGCGAGTGCGAGGCGGGCTGCCCCTCGTGCATCCAGTCGCCCAAATGCGGGAACGCCAACGACCCGCTCCACAAGCGCGGCGCCGTCCGGCTCCTCACCGAACTCCTCCGCTCCGCCGTCTGAACCGCCGTCGGGCCCGCCCCCGAGGTGCCTCCTTCCTCCGGTTCCCCCCGGGCCTATCCCTGCCCCCGTGCGTCCGCCACGCTCTCGTTCCCGGCCCCCGCCCGGGCGACCGCGCGCCCAGCCCCCGGATCTCCTCGGCCGCCCGTCAGCGAGGACCTGCACGGGATCGGGCGCTGCACCCGGCGGCCGGAGCCCCGCCGCGGACGGCGCGGCCCGTGCATGGACGGGGGACGGACGACGGCATCACCGGTGAGCCGACCGACGGCAGGGGCGGGCGGGTAGTCGGCCACCGCCACCAGCCACCGAGCCCGGGGCACCGGCCACCGAGCGGGTGACACCGGCGGCACGCGGCGCGTCGGCGGACAGATCCGCGGTCGGGAGGCCGACCGGACCCGCACGGGCACGCGCACGCGCCGTGTAGGGCCCCCAACGCAGTCGTGTCTCCAGATCCGCGACCTCGCCCCGGACCGTGCAGCGGGCCACCCTCGTGTGCTGCGCCCGGGCCACCCGGCGAGCCGTCGCGCAGGCCCGGGCCGGGCCGTCGAGCGCACGGTCGGCCGCCGCGAGCGCCGCCAGGTCGGCGGCGGCGCCCACCCGGTGGCGTACCCAGACCGCCTGGCCGAAGCCCAGCACGCCGGCGAACACGCCGCACAGCACCACGACGCTCAGTGCCGCCCACACCGAGGCCGATCCCCGGTCCTCACGGAACCCCGCGGCCACCCGCCCTCCTCTCGTCCAGCGCGACCGCCTCCGAGCGCAGCCCCACGGTCAACGGGCCCGGGCCGACCGTTCGCGCCCGCACCGCGACCCGCACCAGTTCGCCCTCTCGTACCGTCTCCACCCGGGCGCCGGGCGGGGCGGCCTCCCGCGCGGCCTGCCGGACGGCGTCCTCGGGTTCGCCGCGGGCAGCCGCCCGTGCTCCGGCGCGCGCGGCGTCCACACACTGGATCCGGGCCACCGCGGCCATCAGCCCCCACAGCAATCCGGCCACCAGGAGCACCAGCGCCGGGATCACCACGGCGGCCTCCGCTGTCACATATCCGGCGCACCGATCGGTCCCCCGCTGCCGCCCTCGACCATCCGCGCCGAGACCTCGGGCCCGCTGTCCACGGCCGGGCTGTCCGCGGCCGAGCCTCCGGCCCCAGCACGGCGCCCGGTCAGAACGGCGCACGGAGCGCCCGTTCGACGAGACCTTGCAACTGGGCACTCACCGCACCACTGGTGACGACCTTGTAGAGCACTGCGGCCAGCGCGACCGCTGCGAGCGTGCCCATGGCGTACTCGGCCGTACTCATCCCCTCGTCCCCGCAGGGGCGCCGGAGCTTCGCGCGCTCCCACAGTCGGCGCAGCCTCGCCACTCCTGTCATCCGCTCGTCCTTCCTCACCCGATCTCCTCTCCAGATGTCCGCACCGAGCGGGCTGCTGGCAGCCCGCGACGGGCCCGTCTGCCGCCGCTCACCACAGCGCCCGGGCGAGCCCCAGCAGCACGGGTACGACTCCGACCACCAGGAACGCGGGCAGAAAGCACAGCCCCAGGGGCCCGGTGACCAGTACCGCCGCCCGTCTCGCCCTGCTGCCCGCGACCCGGGCCCGGCTGTCTCGCAGCTCGACGGCCAGCCGGGCGACGGACTCGACAGCGGGCACTCCGGCCGCCCCGGCACGCTCTATGCACCGGGCGAAATCCACACCCCAGGGCCGCTCGGCGAACCGCCCCCACACCAGTGCGGGTTCGGCACCCAGGCGCAGTTCCACAGCGGCCCGTGCCAGCCGCGTCCCCAACGGGCCGCCGACCGAGCTCCCGACGGCCTCGGCGGCGCGGGCAGGGCCGGCTCCGGCCGCCAGGCAGGCCGCAATCAGCTCGGCGACCAGGGGGAGCTGTTCCTCTTCGGCCCGCTCCGTGCTGTTCCGAGGATCCTGTGCGACGGCCCGCCGCCGCAGCAGGCGCCACGTTCCCCATCCGGCCGCGCCACCCAGCAGCCATCCGGCAGGGCCGCCGACCAGCAGAAGTCCCAGCACACCGGCGCCTGTCGAGGCGGCGCCCTCACGTACCTGCCTGGTACGCAGCCTGTCGGTGAACCGCTTTCCGGTCCCCGTCCGCCGATCCGTCGGCCAGGGACCGGCCCGGCCTGCTCTCCTCTCCACGGGTACTCCGCACAGGAGGTGTGCGCGGCGCCGCACCACGCCTTCCGTCCTGAGCGCCCCCAGCGCTTGCGCCATGCACCACGCTGCCGCCAGCGTCACCGCGGCAGCCGGAGCCCATGTCCACACCCTGGGGACAACGTCGGCCCATCCGGCGTTCACTTCGACCAGCTCCTGCCGGGCTGGGCGTACCGCTCCGCCTCGGGTGCGGGAGCCGGGGCGCCGGCGGGTGGTTCCGCCGCGCCTTCGGCGGCGCGCACGATGCGGGCGACCCACAGCAGTCCGGCCCACTCCAGCAGGGCTCCGACGACGAGGCAGCCGAATCCCGTCGGCGTGTGCAGGAGGATCCAGAGCGGATCGGCGTCCATCGCGGTGCCCAGGGCCAGTCCGAAGACCGGCAGCAGCGCCAGCACCAGGGCGGTGGAGCGGGGCCCGGCCAGCTGTGCCCGCAGTTCCGCACGTTGCTCGCCCTGGGCGCGTACCGCGCCGGCCACCCGTTCCAGCCCCTCGGCCAGCCCTGCTCCGCCTTCGACCGCCACCTGCCAGCAGGCAGCCGCCCCGGCCAGCCCCTCCGCTCCGGGCAGCAGCGCCGCCTCGCGCAGCGCCGCCGGTACGTCGCCACCGAACCGGGCCGCGGCGAGCATTGCCGCTCCCGCGTCACCCAGGCATCGCAGCGCCGCACGGTCGACGGCCAGCAGCGCGCCGTCCGGCTGCCTCCCGGCCCGCAGCTCGCCCGCCACGGCCCCGCACAGGCGGACCACAGCGGTCTCGCGCTCCTGTGCCAGCCGTCCCGCGGCACGCCGCCGCAGCCACCGCCGGACCAGGGGAACGGCGGCGAGCCCGGCCACCGCCGGAACCCAGGACCGGCCCAGCAGCGCTGCCAGCGCTCCTACGAGGAGGCACCACCACTCGTGCCCGGCCCGCACCGCGAAGCGAGCACGGGCCGCGGCGGTGGCTTCCCGCCAGCGGTCCTGCAGGGCGACGGCGGAGCGCCGCGTCGACGCCTTCGCTCCGCCCGCGAGCAGCAGTCTGGCCCGCCGGTTGCCTTCGTGACGCCCGGTCAGCGACCAGGCCGCCGCGCCGGCGCACACCGCTGCGGCGTACGCCGCGTGGGACGCCGCGGGCTCGCTCCCCGCCACCAGGGCCACCAGGGCTGCGGTACCGCTCATCGCGGGCTCCTCTCAGCGGGCCAGGGCCAGGTCGGTGCGGCCGGAACCGCCACGCCACCGGCCGCGGCCGGGTGCGGACCTCGGCCACGGCCTCCTGGGGCAGCGACGCATCCGCGGAGGTCCGCGCTCTCGCCGACCAGGCCCAGGCCGTCGCCGTCCGTTTCGTCGGCGTGCCGCCGCAGGCACAGCTCCTCCAGCCGCGGCCAGCCGCGCGCCCGGACGAACCCGGTTGCGGGACCGCGAGGGCGGCCCGCCCCCGGACCGCTCCACACGGCGGCCGGTACCGTCGCCACCAGACCGGCCGCGTCCCGCTCCAGCACGTGGATCTGCGCGATCCGCCGCCTGCCGTCGCGGCCCCGGACCACATGCACGATCAGATCCAGCGCCGCCGCCAACTGGCTGTGCAGCGCGGCCCTGTCGAGGCCCGCGGTGCCGGCCAGGGCTTCCAGCCGGGCCGGAACGTCCGCGGCGGCGTTGGCGTGCACGGTGCCGCACCCGCCCTCGTGACCGGTGTTCAGGGCGGCCAGCAGGTCGGTGACCTCGGGGCCCCGGACCTCTCCCACGACCAGGCGGTCGGGCCGCATGCGCAGCGCCTGCCGCACCAGATCGCGCAGTTCCACCCGGCCCACGCCTTCCTGGTTGGCCGGGCGTGCCTCCAGTCGCACCACATGGGGGTGGTCGGGGCGCAGTTCGGCCGAGTCCTCGGCGAGGACGATGCGTTCGTCGGGGCCGACCAGCCCCAGCAGTGTGGACAGCAGTGTCGTCTTGCCGCATCCGGTACCGCCGCTGACGACGAAGGAGAGGCGGGCATCCAGTACGGCTCGCAGCAGCCGTTCCCCGCCCGGCGGCACCGTCCCGGCGGTCACCAGCTCCGGCAGGCCGAAGGCGCGGGGGCGCAGCACCCGCAGCGACAGGCAGGTACAGCCCACGGCGACCGGGGGCAGTACCGCATGCAGCCTGGTGCCGTCCGGGAGCCGGGCATCGACCCAGGGCCGGGCGTCGTCGAGCCGACGCCCGGCGGAGGTCGCCAGCCGCTGCGCGAGCCTGCGCACGGCGGCGGCGTCGGGGAAGCGCACCCCGGTCGGCTCCAGACCCCGGCCCCGGTCCACCCACACCTGGTCGGGTGCGGTGACCAGCACGTCGGTGGCCTCGGGGTCGGCCAGCAACGGTTCGAGCGGGCCGACTCCGACGAGTTCGGAGCGGAGGGCCTCCACGACCCCCAGTACCGCGCTGTCGCCCATCAGCCGTCCTTGGGCCCGCAGCGCGGCGGCCACCCCGGCGGGTGTCGGCTCGGCGCCCGCTTCGGCGAGGCTGCGCCGCACCGAGTCCAGCAGCCTGGTGCCTGCGCCGGTCGCGCCTGTGCGGGGCGCGGCGCCCGTCATCGGCGCGGCCTCGCGCGCACCGTTGTCCTGCGAGGTCATGCGGCCGCTCCTGCTCCGCCGAGCGCCTGCTCCCAGAACCGGCCGCAGAAGCGGGCCAGGGCGCCGTCCTTCGCGGTGCCGGGCGGCCTGCCGCGGTCGACGGCCGCGAGCAGTCCGCGCTCCCAGGGGAGCTCACCGGCCAGTGGCAGCCCCAGCAGCCGGGCGACCTCGGTGTCGTTGAGTGCGGCGTCGTGCCGGGTGCGGCGCTGCGGGCCGCCCGGCGGCCGCACCACCGCCCGCAGGTCGCGGACCACCGGTCGGGTACGGGCGGCCACCCGGTGGGCCGCGGCGACGGCGCGCAGTTCCGCGGGGACGACCGCCAGTCCGAGATCGAGCTGCACCAGCGCTTCCGCCACCGTCGCGTCCACCTGCCGGGGGAGGTCGACGACGACCACTCCGCCGCGGCGACGCGCGGCGGAGAGCACCGCCTTCATGGCGTCGGCGGGCACCAGCGCCCGTTCGCCCCGGTCCCAGCTGAGCACGCTCAGGTCGTGCGAGCGGGGCAGGGAGTCGGCGAGGGCGGTGCCGCCGACCCGGCCGCGGGATTCCGCGAAATCGGGCCAGCGCAGCCCTTGGGTCCGTTCCGCGCCGAGCAGGATGTCCAGGCCGCCGCCGAGCGGGTCGGCGTCGACGAGCGTCGTCCGCTCTCCGGCGGCGGCCGCGGTGACCGCCAGGGCGCAGGCCAGCGTGGAGGCCCCGGCTCCGCCCCTGCCGCCGATGACTCCCACGGTCAGCGCCGTACTGCCGACCCCTTCCAGGGCGTCGGCGATGCGGCCGGTCAGCCAGCTCTCCGCGTCGGGCAGCAGGGCCACGCTCTCCGCACCGACGCGTACCCCGCGCTCCCAGACACCCGGGTCGTCCCAGTCCCGCCCGATCAGCAGCACTCCGGGCCGCCGCGGGACCGGTCCGTCCACGCGGGGCGTGCCGTCGTCGGCGGCGCCACCGAAGCCGGAGGCGCCGACGCAGTCGTCGCCGACGAGCACCAGGGGCGCCCGCTCCCAGGAGGCGGCGCCGCTCCAGGAGGCCCACCCCGCGCCGCTCGGCGGGCCGCCGTGAGCGACCTGGGGCTCCGTCCCGGCGGCTGCGCACAGTCGCAGTAGGTCATCGAGGAGTTCCTCATCCTCGGTGACAATCAGAATGTTTTCAGCCACGCTTCGGGCCCTCCCCGTCAGTTGGGCACTCGCGTCCGCAAACGCCTGCGGACACCGACGGGATTCACGGTGCAGCGAACCGGAAAAACTTGTGGATCATGGTCCAAAACTGTGGACAACCCGGAGACTGTGAATAACTCACTCACCCAAACCAGTGACCATCGGAGAGCAGTCTTTCGATTACTCTGTGTCACCGCGAGGAGGAATCAAGGAGTCCGCTCCCGGGAGATCGAAAAGGCCCCGACCACTGCGGGTCGAGGCCGGGAAATGCCCCTGGACATGCGACGACCCCCGCCGGGGGGGAGAGCGGGGGTCGTCCCCACGGCCGACTCGGGGGGGGAGGAGTCGGGCCGGGTTAGCACGGTCGCGAACGATCCGTGACTTCCATGGTGTACCCGAGAGCCTTCTCAGGCAAACCCACGCGCCCCAGCTTACGCCGAATGGTGGGCGCCTATGCTCGGTGCCGTGAAAAATCTCGCGATGCCCCGGACAGCCGCCTTCTTCGATCTGGACAAGACGGTCATTGCGAAGTCGAGCACGCTCACCTTCGGCAAGTCCTTCTACCAGGGTGGCCTGATCAATCGCCGCGCAGTGCTCCGGACTGCTTACGCGCAGTTCGTATATCTCCTCGGAGGCGCCGATCACGACCAGATGGAACGGATGCGCGAGTACCTCTCCGGACTCGCCCGGGGTTGGGACGTCGAGCAGGTCAGAGAGATCGTCGCGGAGACGATTCACGGCCTGATCGACCCGATCATCTATGACGAGGCCGCCTCCCTCATCGAGAAGCACCACCTGACGGGACGCGACGTGGTCATCGTCTCGTCCTCCGGCGCCGAGGTGGTCGAGCCGATCGGGCGGATGATCGGCGCCGACCGGGTGGTCGCCACGCGCATGGTCGTCGAGGAAGGGCGCTTCACCGGAGAGATCGAGTACTACGCCTACGGCCCGACCAAGGCGGAAGCCATCCGGGAACTGGCGGAGTCCGAGGGGTACGACCTGGCGCGGTGCTACGCCTACAGCGACTCGGTCACGGACCTGCCGATGCTGGAGGCGGTCGGCAACCCGCACGCCGTCAATCCGGACCGGGCCCTGCGCAAGGAGGCGCTCGCGCGGGACTGGCCGGTGCTGACGTTCTCCCGGCCCGTACGGCTCAGGCAGCGGATCCCCGCGCTGTCCATGCCTTCGCGGCCCGCGCTGGCGCTGACAGCCGTCGCGGTGGGCGCCGCCGCGGCGACAGCGGGCTTCGTGTGGCTCAACAACCGGAACCGGGCGGCCCCGCTCTTCCGCCGCTCCTGACCCCCGGACCCCGCTGGAGACCCGTCACACCCAGAGCCGCCGGCACCCGTCACCACGCGCGAGTGGACACGTCTTCCCCGTCAGAACGCCACAGAACGGGCAAAGTAAAGATCTGACGGCGGGACTTCCACTCGCCCCCGGCGGGGAGTACAAAGGAATCACGGCCCGCGAGACCGACGGCATCCGAGAGGATCCCGTTTCACGCACATGGCCCCACGGACCGCACGCATGAATACCGGGCACCCACGCGACGCAGAGCCCGCGATCGGGCAGGTCCCCTCAGGGACGGGCAAAGACTCCGCCCTGACGTTCGGACATCATCACGCACGCACTGGTAACCCGGTGGACATGCCAGCGACGGCCCCGTCTTCAAAGGCGGGGCCGCTCGCATTCCCGGCCCGGTCGCCGCGACGTCCCTGCGGCCCCACCCGGCATCCGGCCGGTCCGCCAGGTCACCGAGCACGGCGCCGACCCGAGGGCCGGACCCCTGATCCGCAGTCGCTCAGGCAGCTCCCCGCTGCATCGCCTCGCACACCGCGGTGCTCTCCCGGACGCCGAGTTCGACCGCGCGTCCGCAGTGCGCGATCCACTGGGTCACCCCTTCGGGTGTTCCTGAGGCGTAGCCCCGCAGGGCCGTCAGGTACGCCTCCCCGCCCAGCTCCGCATGGCCCACCTCGGCCGGGCAGACGGCCTTGGGGTCGAGGCCGCTGCCCACCAGTACGACGCGCTCGGCGGCACGTGCGACCTGCCCGTTGTAGGAACCGAACGGGCGCAGCACCTGGAGTTCGCCGTGCACGACAGCGCAGGTGACCAGCGCGGGGGCCGTGGTGCCGCCGGTGATGAGCTGCGCCAGCCCGTCCAGCCGAGCCGCGACCTCGTCGGCGCCGGGCAGCTCCAGGCCGAGCCGGGGGCCGTCGACCGGCTCTCCCGGACGACGCGGCCGGCCCACGGTGCCCTCGGGCGCCACGCCACCGGCGGCGACCAGGTGCAACCGGGCGAGAACACGCAGCGGGGACTGCTGCCAGATGTCGAGCAGCCGGCCGGCCTCGGCCGTCACCCGCAGGCCCGCACCGACCGTGCGGGCGTCGGGTTCCACGCCGAAGTCGCTGCGCCGACGTACCTCTTCGAGGGCCCAGTCGACGCCTTCCGAAGCGGCGGTGGCACGAGCCCCGCGCAGCGCGGCCTCCGCGCTGACCTCGCTGCTGCGGCGGCGCATGACACGGTGCCCGTAGACCCGGTCGACGGAGCCGCGCACGGACTCGACGGCCTCCGGCACACCCGGCAGCGCGGCGAGGGAGGCCAGCGGATCGGCCGCGGCGGGCCCGTGGGCCGAGGAGTTCGACGTGCCGCCGTCGTCGGGGCGAGCGGTGCTACTCATGCGTACGACCCTACGCATCCGGCCGGGCGGCCCAACCCCACGATCGAGTGGTCTTCTTCACTCACATCCGCCGGTGCGGTACCCCCGACCGCTTACGCTGTTGAACATGAAGATCGCTTTCGTAGGCAAGGGTGGCAGCGGGAAGACCACGCTGTCGTCGCTGTTCGTGCGCCATCTCGCCGCCCGGGGCACTCCCGTCGTCGCCGTCGACGCCGACATCAACCAGCATCTGGGCGCCGCACTGGGGCTGGACGACTCCGAGTCCGCGGCGCTGCCCGCGTTGGGGGCCCACCTGCCGCTCCTCAAGGAGTACCTGCGGGGCAGCAACCCGCGGATCGCCTCCGCCGAGAAGATGATCAAGACGACACCGCCCGGCGAGGGCTCCCGGCTGCTCCGGCTGCAGGAGGACAACCCGGTGTACGACGCCTGCGCACGCGCTGTCGCGCTGGACGGCGGGGATGTCCGGCTGCTGGCCACCGGCCCGTTCACCGAGTCCGACCTGGGCGTGGCCTGCTACCACTCCAAGACGGGAGCGGTGGAGCTGCTGCTGAACCATCTCGTCGACGCCCGCGAGGAGTACCTGGTCGTCGACATGACGGCGGGCAGCGACTCCTTCGCCTCCGGCATGTTCACCCGCTTCGACATGACGTTCCTGGTGGCCGAACCCACCCGCAAGGGCGTGTCGGTCTACCGGCAGTACAGGGAGTACGCACGCGACTTCGGGGTCGCCCTGCGCGTGGTGGGCAACAAGGTGCAGAGCGCGGACGACATCGACTTCCTGCACCAGGAGGTGGGCGATGATCTGCTGGTGACCTTCGGCCACTCGGACTGGGTGCGGGCCATGGAGAAGGGCCGCCCGCACCCCTTCGCCGAGCTGGAGGACGACAACGCCCGCTCCCTGGCCGCGCTGTACGAGACCGCCGACGCCACGTACGAACTGCGGGACTGGGGGCGGTACACGCGGCAGATGGTGCACTTCCATCTGCGCAACGCGGAGAGCTGGGGCAACGAGAAGACCGGTGCGGACCTCGCGGCCCAGGTGGACCCGTCGTTCGCACTGGGTGAGGGCCCGCGGAAGGCGGCGACGCCGCAGCCGGCCTGACCGCTTCGAACGCGTCGAGCACACATGGCCCCGCCGTGAGCTCCCGTTCCGGGCGACCGGGGCCCGGAACGGGAGCCGCGCTCAGCTCGCCTCGGCCGCGGTGGTGTCCTCGGCGAGGAACCTGCGCCAGCCGCCTGCGGGCTTCTCGCCGACCTGCAGGGTGCGCAGCTTGGCGAGCATGTCCGGGTCCTGTGCGTCGAGCCAGTCGGCGAGCTGGCGGAACGAGACGCACCGGACGCCGTCCTTGCGGCAGACCGTCTTCATGACGTCCTCGACGGCGTCCATGTAGATGCCGCCGTTCCAGTCCTCGAAATGGTTGCCGATGATCATCGGCGCGCGGTTGCCCGCATAGGCGCGCCGGAATCCCTGCAGCAGGCCGTCGCGCATCTGGCGCTTCCAGTGCGGCCGCTTCTCCACCGCGCCGTCGACGCTGCCGGACTGGTTCGCGAGGAAGTTGTAGTCCATCGAGAGCGTCTCGAACGCCCGACCGGGTACGGGGACCTGTTGCAGGGGCAGGTCCCAGAGCCCGTGCCGTTTGTCCGGCCACACCTGGGTGCCGTTGCCGCTGGAGTCGTAGCGGAAGCCCATCTGCGCGGCTGCCTTCAGCAAGTTGTCCTGCCCCTCGAGGCAGGGCGTGCGCCCTCCGACGAGTTCCCGCTTGTAGTCGAACGGGAGTGCGCGGCCCTTCTTCCACCCGGTGGTCGTCTTCCAGTTCTGGACGAACCAGCGGGCCTGCTCGATCTCGCTCTTCCACTGCTCGACCGACCACGCGCCCACGCCCTGGGGGCCGCAGAAGTGGCCGTTGAAGTGGGTGCCGATCTCGCTGCCGTCCAGCCACGCCTTGCGGACCTGCCGCAGCGTGGCGCGCACGTGCTTGTCGTTGAGATAGCCGATATCGGAGGCGCCCGGCGCGTGACCCGGCGGGGAGTAACGTTTCGCCTCATCTTCCGGCAGCGTGTAGATGCCGCTGAGGAAGTAGGTCTGCGCCGCCCCGTACTTCTTGCCGAGCTTCCGGAAGTGGGAGAAGAGTCCCTTGTCGTCCTCTCCGGCTCCGTCCCAGGAGAAGACGACGAACTGCGGTGGCTTCTTCCCGGGCTTCAGCTTGTGCGGCGTGGGCTGGAACGGCTGGCGGCCCGTCAGCGAGGTCGAACCATCCCCCAGGAGCTGGGGCTTGGCCTGGGGGCGGGCCCCGGGAGCCCCGCCGGGCGACTCCTCGACCCGCTGCGCGCTCCCGCCCCCGGAACAGCCCGCCGCAGCCAGGGACAGTGCCAGCACTGCCGGGACCGCGGTCGTGAGAGCGGGTCTTCTTCGCGTGGCTGCCATCGGCTCACCTCGTCCTGTCGCCTTGTCTCGTCGGTCACCGGGCGGGACCGGCGTTGCCACGCTCATAAAAGTGACATGAGACGTTAATCAGACAAATAGGACAAGCGGCTTTTTCAGCACTGTTCACTCGATGGGTGGAACCCCGGCCACCAGGCCCCACTCCGCACTTCGCCAAGCCTTTACTTGGCATTACTGTTCTTTTACTCCCGACGGGGAGTGACGAGAGCGTCGCGCACAGTGCCGACCTCGGGAGGAGTCGCGATGTCCCACCGCCCCCCGGTGCTCAGCGGTCCCACAGCCGCCCCGGACCCCCCGACCCCGCGTCAGCGCTGGTCGGCCGATCTCTCCGCGTCCGTCACGGTCTTCCTGATCGCGCTTCCGCTCTCCCTCGGCATCGCCCTGGCCGCCGGAGCACCCCTCCAGTCCGGACTGGTGGCCGCGGCGGTGGGCGGAGTGGTCTGCGGACGACTCGGGGGCGCCCCGCTGCAGATCACAGGACCCGCAGCCGGACTGACGGTGATCACCGCGGAGCTGATCCAGCAGTACGGCTGGCAGACCACCTGCGCGATCACCGTGCTGGCGGGAGCCGCCCAGGTCGGCCTCGGGTTCCTGCGCGTGGCCCGCTCCGCGCTGGCGGTGAGCCCCGCGGTCGTGCACGGCATGCTGGCCGGGATCGGGTGCACCATCGCACTGGCCCAGCTCCACGTGATGCTCGGTGGCGACCCCGACAGCTCGCCGCTCACCAACGCGCTGGAACTGCCCGGCCGGATCACCGCGGTGCAGCCCGCCGCGCTCTCCGTCAGCAGCCTGACCGTGGTCGTACTGCTGGCCTGGCCACGGCTGAAGCAGTACGGGGGCGCGTTCGGCGCGGCCGCGGCACGCGTACCCGCCGCGCTGGCCGCGGTCTGTCTGGCCACCCTCGCCGCAGTGCTGGCCGACGCCGGACTCCCCCGCGTCGACCTGCCCTCCTGGCGTTCGCACGCGCTCCCCGGGCTGCCGGAGGGCCCGGTGCTCGGGCTGAGCACAGCGATTCTGACGCTCACTCTGGTGGCCGGCGTGCAGGCGCTGCTGGCGGCGGTCGCGGCCGACAAACTCACGGCCGCCCGCGAGGCCGGGAACCGGGTGCCGCGCAGCGACCTGGACCGGGAGCTGCGTGCGCACGGGGTGGCGAACGCGGTGTCGGGCGCGCTGGGCGGGCTACCGGTCACCGGAGTCGCGGTCCGCAGCACGGCGAACATCGCCGCCGGCGCCGTCAGCCGGAACTCGGCCCTGCTGCAGGGTGTGTGGGTGCTGCTTGCGGCCGGGCTGCTGGTGGGAGTGCTGGAGCTGATCCCGCTGGCGGTGCTGGGGGCGCTGGTGATGGTCGTGGGCCTGCGGATGATCAACCTCGGCCACATCCGAAAGGTGGCACGGCATCGCGAGGCGGTGGTCTTCGGTGCCACCTCGGTCTCGGTGGTGCTGCTGGGCGTGCTGGAGGGGGTCGGTGTGGGCATCGCGGTGGCGGTGGTGCTGGCACTGCACCGGTTGGCCCGGGCCCGGATCGACGTGGCACACGACGCGGCCGGCGGACCCGGGGCCGCGGCGGCACGGTCCCGGGGCGGCTACCGGATCGTGGTGCGGGGGCAGTTGACGTTTCTCGCGGTGCCGCGGCTGAGCCGGGCGCTGGCCCAGGTGCCCGAGGGGGCGAAGGCAGTCGTGGAACTGGAGGGATCGTTCATGGACCATGCGGCGTACGAGGCGCTGGAGGACTGGCGGGCCACACATACCGCCGCAGGAGGCGAGGTCGAGGTCAGCGGGCGCGGCGGGGAGGGCATCGGCGAACCCGCGACCACGCATGTGTGCACGCCGTGGACGCCGTGGCGCAACCACCAGTGCACACGTCCGGCCCCGGTGGGGCCGGCAGACTCCTGCGACGGTCCGGGCCGCGGCGTGCCCCCTCTCGACCCGGCTCCCGGCACCGGCGCGGACTCCGGCGGCGGCACGGCGCGCGACGCGCAGGACGCGCCCCCGGCGGCGGGGGCGGGCGAAGCCGCGGGCTCGTCCGATGCGAGCGGCGCCCGGAGCGCGCCGGGGACGGGCGGCCCCGCTCGGGCGGGGCACCGGGATGACGACGCGCCCCTCTCCCACCGCGGGCAGTTGCTGGGCGGGGTGCGGAACTTCCAGCGCAGCACGGCGCCGCTGGTGCGGGACGAGTTGGCGAGACTGGCGCGCGAGGGGCAGCGGCCCTCGCAGCTCTTCCTCACCTGCGCCGACTCGCGCGTGGTCACCAGCATGATCACCTCGAGCGGTCCGGGAGATCTGTTCACCGTCCGGAATGTGGGGAACCTGGTTCCGCCGCCGGGCGAGGAGCGCGGCGACCAGTCGGTGGCGGCGGCGATCGAGTACGCCGTGGACGTACTGCGGGTCGCCTCGGTGACGGTGTGCGGGCACTCCGGCTGCGGTGCCATGCAGGCGCTGCACACCACCCCGGCAGCCGCCTCGGAGACCGCCGGGACGCCGCTCGGCCGCTGGCTGCAACACGGTCGTCCGTCCCTGGAGCGGTTCCGCACGGCGGCTCGGGTCGCCCCGCGCCTCGCGGACCGGGAGACGGCCGACCCTCTGGAGGCGCTCTGCCTGACGAACGTCGTCCAGCAGTTGGAGCACCTGGCGGCGCACGCGTGCGTGGCCCGGCGGCTCGGCGAGGGCACTCTGGAACTGCACGGCATGTACTTCCACGTCGGCGAAGCACAGGCGTATGTGCTGGACGCGCCGGCCGGGGGCGCCCTCGTGCCCGAGCCGGTGTTCGCCGCCGTCCGGCCCGACCCCGTCGTCCTGTGAGCCCCCGGTGATGTCCGCCGCCGCGACCGGGGCCGCCTGCCGTGCCGCGGGGTTCCGGAGAAGAGGCCGCGGGCTTCCGGCCGGGGGGCCGCGGACTTCCGGCGAGAGGCTGCGGCGTCCGCGTCGGGCTCCCCAGGCCGCCGGAGCCGCCTGAGAACTGCCGGTTCCCTGCCGGTGGGCTGCTGACGGGACAGCGCGCAACAGGGGGCGCCCCCGGGCGATTTCGCCGCGGGAGGCGCCCCGCGGCGTGCGAGAAGGCGGCACACTCCGGTGTGGTGCGGGCCGACACGCAACGACTCCCGGAATGCCGCTGTACCCAGCGGGGTCCGAGGTGCCAGGATCACTCGGGGGTTGACCGGGCTCCCGCGATCACTAAGCATGCCAGTTATCAGGTATTGGTCTACACCACTTGCCGACGGGAGCCGACATGAACGAGAGTCCTTCCCTCTCCAACCTGCTCAAGGAGGAGCGCCGGTTCGCCCCGCCCGCCGAGCTGGCCGCGAACGCCAACGTGACCGCTGCGGCGTACGAGCAGGCCGAGGCCGACCGGCTGGGCTTCTGGGCCGCACAGGCACGGCGGCTGACCTGGGGCACCGAGCCGACCGAGACGCTGGACTGGTCGAATCCGCCCTTCGCGAAGTGGTTCCAGGACGGCAAGCTCAACGTCGCCTACAACTGCGTGGACCGCCATGTGGAGGCGGGCCACGGCGACCGGGTCGCCATCAACTTCGAGGGCGAGCCCGGCGACACCCGCGCCCTCACCTACGCCGACCTCCAGCGGGAGGTCTCGCAGGCCGCCAACGCGCTGACCGAGCTCGGTGTGCAGGCGGGCGACCGCGTCGCGGTGTACATGCCGATGATCCCGGAGACGGTCGTCGCGATGCTGGCGTGCGCCCGGATCGGAGCGCCGCACTCGGTCGTCTTCGGTGGCTTCTCCGCGGACGCGCTGGCCACCCGGATCGAGGACGCGGACGCCCGTGTCGTCATCACCGCCGACGGCGGCTACCGCAAGGGCGCGGCGTCCGCGCTCAAGCCGGCGGTGGACGAGGCGCTCACCCGGCCGGGCACCGAGAAGGTCCGCAACGTACTGGTCGTCAAGCGGACCGGCCAGGAGGACATCGCGTGGCACGAGGAGCGCGACCTGTGGTGGCACGAGGTGGTCGGCCGCCAGTCCGAGCAGCACACGCCGCAGGACTTCGACGCCGAGCACCCGCTGTTCATCCTGTACACCTCGGGCACCACGGGTAAGCCGAAGGGCATCCTGCACACCACCGGCGGCTACCTCACCCAGGTCGCCTACACCTCCCACGCGGTCTTCGACCTCAAGCCGGAGACCGACGTGTTCTGGTGCACGGCCGACGTCGGCTGGGTGACGGGCCATTCGTACATCGTCTACGGCCCGCTCGCCAACGGCGCGACGGAGGTGCTGTACGAGGGCACTCCCGACTCGCCGCACAAGGGCCGCTGGTGGGAGATCGTGCAGAAGTACGGCGTCACCGTGCTCTACACCGCGCCGACCGCGATCCGCGCGAGCATGAAGTGGGGCGACGACATCCCCGCGAAGTTCGACCTGTCGTCGCTGCGCATCCTCGGTTCGGTGGGCGAGCCCATCAACCCCGAGGCGTGGGTGTGGTATCGGCACCACATCGGAGGGGACCGCACACCGGTGGTGGACACCTGGTGGCAGACGGAGACCGGCGGCATGATGATCAGCCCGCTGCCGGGCGTCACCGAGGCGAAGCCGGGTTCGGCGCAGGTGCCGCTGCCCGGTATCTCGGCGACCGTCGTGGACGACGAGGCCAACGAGGTGGCCGACGGCGCCGGCGGCTACCTCGTGCTGACCGAGCCGTGGCCCTCGATGCTGCGCACCATCTGGGGCGACGACCAGCGCTTCCTCGACACCTACTGGTCGCGCTTCGAGAACAAGTACTTCGCGGGCGACGGCGCCAAGAAGGACGACGACGGCGATGTGTGGCTGCTGGGCCGGGTGGACGATGTGATGCTCGTCTCCGGGCACAACATCTCCACCACGGAGGTCGAGTCCGCCCTGGTCTCCCACCCCAAGGTGGCCGAAGCCGCGGTCGTGGGCGCGACCGACCCGCAGACGACGCAGGCCATCTGCGCGTTCGTCATCCTGCGCGGCGGCACGGCCGAGGACGGGGAACTGGTCGAGGAACTGCGCGCGCACGTCGCCAAGCAGCTCGGCCCGATCGCCAAACCCAAGCGCATCCTGCCGGTCGCGGAGCTGCCCAAGACCCGCTCCGGAAAGATCATGCGCCGGCTGCTGCGCGACGTGGCGGAGAACCGGACGCTGGGTGACACCCAGACCCTCACCGACGCGTCTGTGATGGAGCTCATCCAGTCCAAGCTGCCGAACGCGGCCAGCGAGGACTGACACCGCCGACGCGGGCCGGGCAGTACCCGCACGGGGGCGTGCGGGCTCCGGCGCCGGGAGGGGCATCCGGACAACCGACCGGGTGCCCCTCACCCGTTTGGTTAGGCTGGCTGTGTCGCCTCCGCGAGGCGGCAGGTCCGTGGGCGAGCCGGGAAGTCTGGTCGGCACACACCACAGGTGTGTCCGCACCACCTCCCGGAGGCCCGCGCCATGACTCCGCCGCACCGCCCCGACCAGGACACCGATCCCGAGCAGCCGCGGCCGTCCCCCCGGCAGGACGCGCAGGTCACCGCGCGGTCCGAGCGCTCCGCCGGGCAGCCCGCTCCCCCCTCCGGGCCCGCCGGGCAGCCCGCCGCCGACCACGACGGGCAACAGTCCGCCAACCCCGCCGAAACGTCCGCCGGGCGGAACGGCGGCCACCGCTCGGTCTTCCTCGGCAGGCTCCCGCTGCGCGAACGTACGTTCCTGGCGGACGCGCTCCGCACCGAGACGGTCGGCGGCACCCTGCTGCTGGCGGCCGCAGTCGTCGCCCTGCTGCTCGCCAACACCGGAGCCGTCGGTTTCTACCAGGATGTCAAGGACTTCCACTTCGGCCCCGAGGCACTCCATCTGAACCTCTCGGTCGCCGACTGGGCCAAGGACGGCCTGCTCACCCTGTTCTTCTTCGTCGCCGGGATCGAGCTCAAGCGGGAGCTGGTCGCGGGCGAACTGCGCGATCCGCGGGCCGCCGCCCTGCCGATCGTCTCGGCCGTGTGCGGAATGGCCGTCCCGGCGCTGGTCTATCTGGCCTTCGCCGCCGGAGGCGGGGACCTCCGCGGCTGGGCGATCCCGATGGCGACCGACATCGCCTTCGCACTGGGGGTGCTGGCGGTGCTCGGCACCGGGCTGCCCTCCGCGCTGCGCGCCTTCCTGCTGACCCTGGCCGTCGTCGACGACCTGGGCGCCATCGTCATCATCGCGATCTTCTACTCGGCCGGCATCAGCTTCGGGGCACTGGCGGGCGCCGTCACCGGGCTGGCCGTCTTCTGGTTCCTGCACCACCGGGGGGTGCGCGGCTGGTACGTGTACGTCCCGCTCGCCCTCGTGGTCTGGGGGCTGATGCACGCCAGCGGAGTGCACGCCACGGTCGCCGGCGTCGCGATGGGCCTGATGCTGCGCTGCTCCCTGCGGCCCGGCGAGGAGACCTCACCGGCCGCCCACATCGAACACCGGATCAGGCCGCTCTCGTCCGGACTCGCCGTGCCCGTCTTCGCCCTCTTCGCCGCCGGGGTGACGGTCTCGGGCGGCGCGCTGGGCGACGTGTTCAGCAAGCCGGAGACGCTGGGCGTGGTGTTCGGTCTGCTGGCGGGCAAGACGCTGGGCGTGTTCGGCGGCGCGTGGGCCGCCGTGCGCTTCACCAAGGCCGAGCTCAACCGCGAGCTGGGCTGGGCCGACGTACTGGCCATCGCGGCGCTGTCCGGCATCGGCTTCACCGTCTCGCTGCTGATCAGCGAACTGGCCTTCACCGACGATCCCGTGCTCGCCGACGAGGCCAAGGCCGCCGTGCTGATCGGCTCCCTGCTGGCCGCGGTGTTCGCCGGAATCATGCTCAAGATCCGGGCCCGCAGGCACCGTTCGCTGGTGGACGCCGAGAACCGCGACGAGGACGGCGACGGGGTCCCCGACGTGTACGAGGAGCACAACCCCGCGTTCCATCTGCGGATGGCGGCGCTCTACGAGGCGAAGGCGGCGGAGCACCGCAGGCTCGCCGAGGTGGCCACACGCCACGACGTGACGGACGATGGTCCGGCATGATCGGAGCCTGACCGGCCACCGCGAGGGAAACCCGCACGCACGCCAGGGAACTCCGGGCCCGCACCGCGACGGGCCCTCACTACCGCAAGGGAGACAGCGATGAGCGCAGCCGACGACGGCCGCAGCCTCGGCCAGTTGGTCGCAGCGGCGACCGCGGAGATGTCCGCACTGGTGCACGACGAGATCGCGCTGGCCAAGGCCGAGCTGCGACAGGACGTCAAGCGCGGCGTGCTGGGCAGCGGCGCCGCCCTGATCGCGGGAGTCTTCCTGCTCTTCGCGCTTCCCGTGCTGAGCTTCGCCGCCGCCTACGGCATCCACAACCTGGGGCTCGGTCTCGCCTGGTCGTTCCTGATCGTGGGCGGCGCCTTCATCGCCCTCGCGCTGCTCCTGCTGCTGCTGGCGCTGGCCAAGTTCAAGAAGGTCTCCAAGAGCAAGAGCCCGCAGAAGTCGGTGGCTTCCGCGAAGCAGACCGCCGCGGTCCTCTCGCACGCCAAGCCGCACCCGCGCGCGGCCGGGGACGGCGGCGAGGAGCACCCGCAGCTCCAGGGTGTGACACGCTCGTCCGTATGACGCTCGCAGACAGCCCGGCGGCGGTGATCCGCCCCGAGGGCCCCTGGACGCACCGGGACGTGGCAGCCAACGGAGCGCTGTTCCACATCGCCGAGATGGGTGAGGGCCCGCTGGTACTGCTGGTGCACGGCTTCCCGCAGTACTGGTGGACGTGGCGGCACCAGCTCCCCGCGCTGGCCGACGCGGGCTACCGGGCTGTGGCGATGGACCTGCGCGGAGTGGGCGGCAGCGACCGTACGCCGCGCGGCTACGACCCGGCCAACCTCGCGCTCGACGTGACCGGTGTGATCCGCTCACTGGGCGAGCCCGACGCGGCACTGGTCGGACACGACCTGGGCGGCTACCTGGCGTGGACGGCGGCGGTGATGCGGCCCAAGCTGATCCGCCGCCTCGTCGTCGCCTCGATGCCGCACCCTCGCCGCTGGCGGGCCGCCATGTTGCGGGACGTCCGGCAGACGGCGGCCAGCTCCTACATCTGGGGGTTCCAGCGCCCGTGGCTGCCCGAACGTCGGCTCGTGGCGGACGACGGCGCTCTGGTGGAGCGGCTGATCCGGGACTGGGCCGGCCCCAAACCGCCCGGCCCGACCGCGGACGCGGGCGTGTTGGCGGTGGAGAACTACCGGCGGGCGATGTGCGTACCGTCCACGGCGCACTGCTCGGTGGAGCCGTACCGGTGGCTGGTGCGGTCGCTGGCGCGTCCGGACGGGATGCAGTTCTACCGTCGGATGAAGCGTCCGGTGCGGGTGCCGACACTGCATCTGCACGGTTCACTCGATCCGGTGATGCGGACTCGGAGCGCGGCGGGGTCGGGCGAGTACGTCGAGGCCCCGTACCGCTGGCGCCTGTTCGACGGGCTGGGGCACTACCCGCACGAGGAGGACCCGGCGAGCTTCACCGGTGAACTGGTGCACTGGTTGAGCGATCCGGAACCGGACCGCTGAGCCGCCGGCCCGGAACCGGGCGGTGCCACCGTTCCCGGCGGCCGGGCGGCCGCACACATGTGCCCGGCGCATAGGCCGATTGCCGGACCCCGGGGCGATTACTGACCTTGGGGCGGGGGCAGGGACCCGGTATGGGGTTGACGCACGACTTCCGTGACGTGGCACGTAACCGCAGCCATCTGAGGCACCCGCGTGGCCGGGCTTTCCCGCGCGCCGCGACCCGGCTGCATCCCACCGACGCAGAGCTGGGCATCCCCCGCATCCTGCGTCGCCGCGCACGCTGGGTCAGCGCGAGACTGCGGCATCACCGCTCCTGATCCGTCCGGCATCCCCGTCGCTGCCGTCTGCCGTCTGCCGGTCGCCGTCGTCGGCGTACTCATTGCGCCCCGGCGTGGTGCGGCAGGACGGGGCCGGGCCGTCAGATCGCGCAGCCCTGGGTGTCCGCCTTCCGCTGGTCCGTGCGCCCGCGGGTGATGTCCTCGCGGATCTCGTCGACGCTGAGGGCGTAGCCGGTGCGGTCGTCGTCCAGGGACTTGGCGAAGATCACTCCGTAGACGCGGCCGTCGGGGGTGAGCAGCGGGCCGCCCGAGTTGCCCGGCCGGATCGCGGTGTAGAGCGAGTAGATGTCCCGCCTGACGGTGCCCCGGTGGTAGATGTCGGGGCCTTCCGCCTCCAACCGCCCGCGCACCCGGGCGGAGCGGACGTCATAGCCGCCGTTCTCCGGGAAGCCCGCCACGATCGCGTCGTCGCCGCTGTGCGGATCCCGCTTCGCGAAGCGCAGCGCGGGCGCGTTCAGCTCGGGCACGTCCAGCACCGCGATGTCGCGCTTCCAGTCGTAGCGCACGACACGGGCGCTGTAGCGCCGCCCCTCACCGCCGATCTGCACGGTCGGCTGCTGTACGCCGCCCACGACGTGCGCGTTCGTCATCACCCTGCCCTTCGAGAAGACGAACCCGGTGCCCTCCACCTCTTTCCCGCAGCTCTGCGCCGTGCCGACGACCTTGACGATGCTGCGCTTGGCCCGCTCCGCGACGGGGCTGCCCGCCAGCTCGGGACTCGGCGGCGGAACGTCCTGGATCGGCTCCCTGGAGAAGGGCGAGAAGACCTGCGGGTAGCCGTTCTTGGCCAGAACGGAGGAAAAATCGTCGAACCAGGCGTTGGCCTGCTGCGGCATCACATGCGAGACGCCGAGCAGCACCCTGGAGTTGCGCACCTCCTTGCCGAGGGTGGGCAGGGAGGTACCGGCCAGCGCGGAGCCGATCAGCCAGGCGACGATCAGCATCGCGACGACGTTCACGAACGCACCGCCCGTCGCGTCCAGGGCCCGGGCCGGGGTCCAGGTGATGTACTGCCGCAGCCTGTTGCCCAGATGGGTGGTCAGGGCCTGGCCGACGGAGGCACAGATGATCACGATGATCACCGCGGCTATCGCCCACCCCGTCCCCGGCCTGTCGCCCGAGGTGAACTGGTCCCAGAGCAGAGGCAGGACGAGCAGCGCGATCAGACCGCCCCCGAGGAACCCCAGGACGGACAGGATGCCGACGACGAAGCCCTGGCGGTAGCCGACGAGCGCGAACCACACCGCAGCCACGATCAGCAGTACGTCCAGCACGTTCACCGAATCAGCCTCGCCTCGGGTCCATCCCGGCAGTCCATTCCCCCCGCTCCGGCAGCACTCGACACGCGGGCCGGACCGGTCCGAGCACCGCCCCTGCGCAAGGGCCGGGGCCGGGCGGTCGCCGTGCGGAGGCGGCACCCGGAGAGCGGAAGAGACACCGTCTCATGCGCACGCGGGTGCGAGGGGCACGCGGGTCGTCGATCGCGGGCGTCACGCCTTCCAGTCGAGCGGGACCCGGCGGTCGCGGTCCCAGGGGCGCTCCCATCCGGCGTGGTGCAGGATGCGGTCGATCAGACCGGCCGTGAACCCCCACACCAGTGCGGAGCCCACCAGGAAGGCGGGGCCTACGTGTCCGGCCGGATGCACGGCCATGACGCGGTTGCCGGGGTCGGTGAGATCCGAGACCGGGACGGTGAAGACCCGGGCCGTCTCCGCCGGGTCCACCGGCGCCACCGGCGTGCGGCGGCGCCACCAGCCGAGCACCGGGGTGACGACGAAACCGCTCACGGGAATGTAGAGGCTGGGCAGTATCCCGAACACCTGCACGCCCGAGGGGTCGAGTCCCGTCTCCTCCTCGGCTTCGCGGAGCGCGGCGCGCAACCTGCCGTCCCCTTCCGGATCGCCGTCCTCCGGATCCAGCGCCCCGCCCGGGAAGGAAGGCTGCCCGGCGTGCGAGCGCAGACTGGAGGCACGCTCGATCAGCAGCAGCTCGGGGCCGCGCGGACCGTCGCCGAACAGCACGAGCACGGCGGACGGCCGACCGCCGCCGTCGCGCGGCGGCAGAAAGCGGCTGAGCTGGCTCGCCTCGACCCCCTCCGCCGCGTCGCACACCGGGACGAGCCACTCCGGCAGACCCTCGCCGCTGACCTCGATCGGTGCCGAGGGCGCGGGGCCGCCCGCCACCGGGCACTCCGCCGCATGGTCCGAGGACCGACCGGAACCCGTCACCGGGCCGGCCCGGTGGCGGAATCCGCGGCGGGGCCGGAAGCCGAACCGGTGGCCGGGGCCCGGGAGGGCAGCGGTGGCGCAGGACGTCCCGGGTAGTCGGCCGGCGGCTTGAGCCGCTGCCCCGGCTGACCACCCATCTCGTACTTGAGCAGCTTCTTCGCCTTCTCCGGGTCCGTCTCGCCCTCCCCGTAGGAAGGGCACAGCTCGGCGATGGGGCAGGCGCCGCAGGCGGGCTTGCGGGAGTGACACACACGGCGGCCGTGGAAGATCGTGCGGTGCGAGAACATCGTCCACTCGCTCTCCGGCAGCAGGTCGTCGATCTCCTGCTCGACCTTGACCGCGTCCGTCTGCTCGGTGAGCTTCCAGCGGCGCACCAGTCGGCCGAAGTGCGTGTCGACCGTCAGCCCCGGTACGCCGAAGGCGTTGCCGAGCACGACGAACGCCGTCTTGCGGCCCACACCGGGCAGTTTCACCAGCTCGTCCACCGAGCCGGGGACCTCGCCGCCGTGATCGTCCCGCAGCGCCGCGGAGAGGCCGAGCAGGGACTTGGCCTTGGAACGGAAGAAGCCGGTGGGGCGGATCAGCTCCTCCAGCGCCTCCGGATCGGCCGCCGCCATGTCCTCCGGAGTGGGATACGCGGCGAAGAGGACGGGAGTCGTCTGGTTGACGCGCAGATCCGTGGTCTGCGCCGAGAGGACGGTGGCCACCAGAAGTTCGAACGGATTCTCGAAATCCAGCTCGGGGTGCGCGTAGTAGTAGACCTCGGCCAGTGCGCTGTTGATCCGCGCGGCCCGCTTCGCCCGGGCCGCCTGCGACTCCGGCTTGCTCCCGGACGCCTTCGCCGCGGCCTTCGCGGGGGCGGCCTTCTTGGCAGGGGCCGCCTTCTTCGCGGGGATGGCCTTCTTGGCAGAGGCCGCCTTCTTCGCGGGAGACGTCTTCTTCGCGGGGGCCTTGCCGGTCGCGGCCTTCTTCGCGGGGGTCGCCTTCTTCGCCGGGGCCCTACCGGCCGCCTTGACAGCCTTGGCGGTCCCGGTTCGCCCGGCAGTCTTCCCGGCAGCAGCCTTCCGTGCCGGTGCCGCGGCCGCCTCCTGTTCGCTCACAGCGGAATCCTCCGTCGCCGTCACCCGCCCAGCCCCCTCTCTGTCCGTGCGCTTCCCGGGGTATTGGACACTCGGCCAGCGTAAAGGGGCTCACCGACATTCGTGGCACAGGCGGCGGATCCGGGACCCTAGCGCGCCCCGCGTTGGGGGCGACAGCATGCGTGCGTCAAACTTATGGCTGATTGCTGTGACTGATCGCATGGTTTCACCGTCCGGCATCATGGGTTCCACGGATCCCATGGGCAGGTCGACAAGGAGAGAACTCGTGGACGACGTTCTGCGGCGCGCCCCGCTCTTCGCGGCGCTCGATGAGGAGCAGGCCGCTGAGCTGCGCGCCTCCATGACGGAGACGACGCTCGCTCGTGGCGAGGCCCTCTTCCACGAGGGTGACCCGGGTGACCGCCTCTACGTGGTGACCGAAGGCAAGGTGAAGCTGCACCGCACCTCCCCCGACGGCCGGGAGAACATGCTGGCGGTGCTGGGCCCCGGAGAGCTGATCGGGGAACTCTCCCTGTTCGACCCGGGCCCACGGACGGCCACCGCCTCGGCGCTGACCGAGGTCAGGCTGCTGGGTCTGGGCCACGGCGACCTCCAGCCCTGGCTGAACGCCCGGCCCGAGGTGGCCTCGGCGCTGCTGCGCGCCATCGCCCGACGGCTGCGCCGCACCAACGACTCCATGTCCGACCTGGTCTTCTCCGACGTGCCCGGCCGGGTGGCCAAGCAGCTCCTGGACCTCTCCCGCCGCTTCGGCGTGCAGTCCGAAGAGGGCATCCACGTCGTCCACGACCTGACCCAGGAGGAGCTGGCCCAGTTGGTGGGCGCCTCCCGGGAGACCGTCAACAAGGCGCTGGCCGACTTCGCCGGGCGCGGCTGGCTCCGGCTGGAGGCCCGTGCGGTGATCCTGCTGGACATCGAGCGGCTGGCGAAGCGCTCGCGCTGACCTACGGAACGTGGGGCCTGCAGGGCCGACGGACGGGTGAACCACGATCGACGGACCAGGACCGACGGACCGGGGCCGACGGACCGGGGGCGGCTCCGCCGGCCCGGCCGCGCGGAGCGCCTTCCTCGCGGTCCGGTGTCCGGTCGGCGGCGGCCGGGCACCTCACACCAACCCGTGTTCGAACAAATAGTCGAGCTGGGCCCGTACCGACAGCTCCGCAGCCGGCCACAGCGTCCTGTCCACGTCCGCGTAGACGTGAGCCACCACCTCGGCGGCCGTCCGATGCCCCTGCTCGACGGCTGTCTCCACCTGGGCGAGCCGTTTGGCCCGGTGCGCGAGATAGAAGTCGATCGCGCCCTGCGCGTCGTCGAGCACCGGACCGTGCCCCGGCAGGACACGGCTGACGCCGTCGTCCACCGTCAGGGAACGCAGCGCGCGCAGCGAGTCCAGATAGTCGCCGAGCCTCCCGTCCGGATGTGCGACGACCGTGGTGCCCCGCCCCAGCACCGTGTCGCCGGTGAGCACCGCCGCGTCGGCCGGGAGGTGGAAGGAGAGCGAATCGGCGGTGTGCCCCGGTGTGGGCACCACACGCAGTTCCAGTCCGCCCGTGGCCACGACGTCCCCCTCACCGAGCCCCTCGTCGCCCAGGCGCAGCGCCGGGTCGAGCGCCCGGACCGGCGAGCCGGTCAGCTCGGCGAACCGTGCCGCCCCCTCGGCGTGGTCCGGGTGACCGTGGGTGAGCAGCGTCAGGGCGACCCGCTTGCCCAGCTGCTCGGCCGTCTCCACGACCCGGCGCAGGTGCGCGTCGTCCAGCGGACCGGGGTCGATGACGACGGCGAGCGGCGAGTCGGGTTCGGCGACGATCCAGGTGTTGGTGCCGTCCAGCGTCATGGGCGACGGGTTGGGGGCCAGGACGCAGTGCGCACGGCTGCTCATCTGACCGCCCGGGGCGCCACCGCGCGGCCGGCCGGGGAGTGCTGCTGCGTCGGTCATGAAGGATCGATCCTCTTGGTGAACTCGTCGTGTCCTGGCCAGTTCAGTACGATCTGACCGTCCTCCAGACCGGCGCGGGCGAGCACGGGCGCCAGATCGCACCCTCCGGCCGCGGCCAGAGCCTCGGCCGCCGTCGGGTGCGGGGCCAGTTGGCGCAGGGTGGCGATGGTGGGCGGCATCATCAGCAGTTCCCCGCGGTCGTAGCCCGCGGCCGCCTCCTGGGGACGGACCCAGACCGTCCGGTCGGCCTCGGTCGAGGCGTTGCGGGTGCGCTGGCCCTCGGGGAGCGCGGCGACGAAGAAATAGGTGTCGTAGCGGCGGGCCTCGAACTCCGGTGTGATCCAGCGGGCCCAGGCACCCAGCAGGTCGTCCCGCAGGACGAGCCCTCTGCGCTCCAGGAAGTCGGCGAAGGCCAGTTCGTGGGCGACGAGCGCCGCACGGTCCGCCTCCCAGTCCTCGCCGGTGGTGTCGGCGACGACGCTGTGCGGGTCGGGCCCGGCCAGCAGGACACCCGACTCCTCGAAGGTCTCCCGGACAGCCGCGCACACGATCGCCCGCGCCGTGGCCTCGTCCGTCCCCAGCCGCTCGGCCCACGAGGCGGCCGACGGCCCCGCCGCATCCGCGCCGCGCGCGTCCCGCGGGTCGACGGAACCGCCCGGATACGCGTACGCGCCGCCCGCGAACGCCATCGAGGCGCGGCGCCGCAGCATATGGACGGCGGGCCCGTCCGGGGTGTCCCGCAGGAGCATCACGGTCGCGGCTCGGCGCGGGGTCACCGGGGTCAGCTCGCCCGCGGCCAGGGCGCGGATGCGCTCCGGCCACTCGGGTGGATACCACTGGCCGTTCCGGGCGGGCGGAGTGGACGACGACGAGGAGGACATGGCCGGATGCTACGGCCCGCCGCCCCGATGTTCGAGAGGCAGCGGGTCCACCTGCGACTGCGCACCGGGCACGGCGGCTGCCGGCCGGTGCGCCGGCCGACTGTCCGCCCGCTCCGGAGGCCCGAGTCGGCCGCCCGACGGCTCTCCTGCGGCAGCACGGCACGCCGACCCGGTCCGGCCCCCGTTGCGGTCCGGCCCCCGTTGCGGTCCGGCCCGCCGACGCGGTCCGGCGTGCCGACGCCGGTCCGGCTCGCCGAGCTGTCCGCGTGGCCGGTTCAGTCCGCCAGCTCGACCTGCATCTCGACCTCGACCGGCGCGTCCAGCGGCAGGACCGCCACTCCGACGGCGCTGCGCGCGTGGACGCCCTTGTCGCCCAGCACCTCGCCCAGCAGCTCGCTGGCGCCGTTGATGACGCCGGGCTGCCCGGTGAAGTCCGGCGCCGAGGCGACGAACCCGGTGACCTTGACGACGCGGGCTATCCGGTCGAGGTCCCCGGCCACGGACTTGACGGCGGCCAGCGCGTTCAGCGCCGCCGTGCGCGCCAGGTCCTTCGCCTCCTCGGGAGTGACCTCGGCGCCGACCTTCCCGGTCATCGGCAGGGTGCCCGACACCAGCGGGACCTGCCCGGCGGTGTAGATGTACCGGCCGCTCTGCACCGCCGGGACGTAGGCGCCGGCGGGGGTGGCGGTCTCGGGCAGCGCGAGCCCGAGCTGCGCGAGCCTGTCCTCGGCCGCGCTCACGCCTGCTTCTCCCGCTTCAGATAGGCCACGAGCTGCTCGGGGTTGTTCGGCCCGGGCACGACCTGGACCAGTTCCCAGCCGTCTTCGCCCCAGGTGTCGAGGATCTGCTTGGTCGCGTGCACGAGGAGCGGCACGGTCGAGTATTCCCACTTCGTCATGGGGAGACCCTAACGAACGCCGGGACCGGAGAAACCGCCGCGCGCACCCCGTTCCGGGGCATGCTGCCGCGCGGCCCCCGGGTCGGGCCACGACCGGCACCGGCACCCGCTCCCCCGGGGTCGTCGGCGACCGGTCTCGCCGGAGCCGCAGGCAACGAATTAGGCTCCCAGCCGTGAGCAGGCTCCACGTAGTGACCGGCAAGGGCGGGACCGGCAAGACGACGGTCGCCGCCGCGCTCGCGCTGGCGCTGGCGCAGGACGGGCGGCGCACGCTGCTCGTGGAGGTGGAAGGGCGCCAGGGCATCGCGCAACTCTTCGAGACGGAACCGCTGCCGTACGAGGAGCGCAAGATCGCTGTCTCGCACGGCGGCGGCGAGGTGTACGCGCTGGCGATCGACGCCGAGCGGGCGCTGCTCGACTACCTCCAGATGTTCTACAAGCTCGGCAGTGCCGGGCGCGCGCTCAAACGGCTGGGCGCCGTCGACTTCGCGACCACCATCGCGCCCGGGCTGCGCGATGTACTGCTGACCGGCAAGGCGTGCGAGGCGGTACGCCGCACGGACCGACAGCAGCGGCCCGGCTACGACGCCGTGGTGATGGACGCGCCGCCCACCGGCCGCATCGCGCGCTTCCTCGGCGTCAACGAGGAGGTGGCCGGACTCGCCAAGGTCGGCCCCGTGCACAACCAGGCGCAGGGCGTCATGCGGCTGCTGAAGTCTCCGGAGACGGCTGTGCACCTGGTCACGTTGCTGGAGGAGATGCCCGTCCAGGAAACGGTCGACGGCATCGCCGAACTCCGTGCCGCCGGGCTGCCCGCCACCTCCGTGCTGGTCAACATGGTGCGTCCGGCGCTGCCGGGCGACGAACAGGTGGGGGCGGCGCAGGGGCGCACGGACGAGCTGGCCCGCGCCTTCGCCCGCGCGGGACTCGGGGACGAGCACCGCACAGGGGTCGCCGAGCAGCTCGTGGCACCGCTGCTGGAGCAGGGCAGGGAGCACGCCGAACGCGTCGCGCTGGAACGCGGGCTGCGCGCCGAGCTGTCCGCGCAGGGGCTGCCGGTGCGGGAGCTCGGCCTGCTCGGCCAGGGTGTCGAGCTGGCGGGCCTGTACGGCCTCGCCCGCTCCCTGCATCGCCAGTGGCGGACCACCGGGACGGACGGCACGCACCCGTGAGCCCCGGGCACCCCCAGCCGCCGCAGCCCCCCGTGCCACCACCCGCGACCTCCGGGGAAGGAGAGGCATCCATGGCCATGCCGCTGGAAGCCGACGCGCTGGATCTCGATCCGCTGCTGGACGACCCGACGACCCGGATCGTCGTCTGCTGCGGCTCCGGAGGAGTCGGCAAGACCACCACGGCCGCCGCCCTGGGCGTACGCGCCGCCGAGCGTGGCCGCCGGACCGTCGTCCTGACCATCGACCCCGCCCGGCGGCTCGCCCAGTCCATGGGCCTGTCCGAGCTGGACGACATCCCGCGCGAGGTGCCCGGCGTCGACCGGACGGCGGGCGGCGAACTGCACGCCATGATGCTCGACATGAAGCGCACGTTCGACGAGATCGTCGAGACGCACGCCGACCCCGACCGCGCCACGGCCATCCTGGAGAACCCCTTCTACCAGTCGCTCTCCACCGGCTTCGCCGGGACGCAGGAGTACATGGCGATGGAGAAGCTCGGCCAGCTCCGCGCCGGCGACGAGTGGGACCTGATCGTCGTGGACACCCCGCCGTCCCGGTCGGCCCTGGACTTCCTGGACGCGCCCAAGCGCCTCGGATCGTTCCTGGACGGGAAGTTCATCAAGCTGATGATGGCGCCCGCGCGGGTCGGCGGCCGGGCCGGGATGAAGGTCGTGAACCTCGGCATGGCCGGGCTCTCGCTCTTCACCGGCGCCCTCGACAAGCTCCTGGGCGCCGGCCTGCTGCGGGACGTGCAGACCTTCGTCGCCGCCATGGACACCATGTTCGGCGGCTTCCGCACCCGCGCGGACGCCACCTACCGGCTGCTCCAGGCCCCCGGCACCGCATTCCTCGTCGTGGCGGCGCCGGAGCGGGACGCGCTGCGCGAGGCGTCGTACTTCGTGGAGCGGCTCTCCGCGGACCGGATGCCGCTGGCCGGGCTGGTGCTCAACCGGGTGCACGACAGCCGCGCGTCCTGGCTGAGCGCCGAGCGGGCCCTCGCGGCCGCGGAAAATCTCGATGACGGCGGCATTGTGGATCGCGAACGGGGGAAGAGTCTGCATCGCGGCGCTCCATCGGCCGGTCCGGCGGATCCCGAGGACGGCTCCCCCGCCTCCCCGAGCCCAGGCACAGCCGGATCCGTCACCGCGCTCGAGGCGACCGAGCGGAACGGGGCGGCGCGAGCCGGGGCGCAGCGGACCGGAGCGCGTACCGGAACTGTGGAGCGCGCGGTACCCGACGCGCGGTCAGCCGCCGGTCAGCCGTCGGACGGTGACGCACACCCGCACGAGGACGCGGATCGCGAGGATGCGAGCCGCGAGAACACGGGCCACGAGGTGATGCGTCGGGACGGCGGCCGGGACGAGGACCGCACCGGGAAGACCGAGGACGCCCGGAAGACCGGGGACACCGGGGACACCGGGGACGACGAGCTCGCCGTGCTGGCAGCGGGGCTGCTGCGGCTGCACGCCGACCGGATGCGGCTGCTGGAGCGCGAGCAGCGCACGCGCGACCGCTTCACCGCGGTGCATCCGGACGTGCCGGTGGCCGAGGTCACCGCCCTGCCCGGAGACGTGCACGATCTGGACGGTCTGCGCACCATCGGTCTCCGTCTCGCCCACCAGCGCGAACGCACTGAAGCGGGCGGGGCCGAAGCGTCCGGCGCCGCAGCGGACTGACGCGAGGGGGCCGGCGGAACGTTCCCGTCGGCCGGCACGAGCCGACCGGGACGGGCGGTCCCGAGGCGGACGATCCGTCTGCGGCAGACCACGGACCGGAGCCTGACCGTCCCGAGCCGGGCCTGACCGTCCGGAGCCGAGCCGGGCGGATCGACCGGGTGCTCGGCGCAGGACCGTTCCTCCTGGTGGTCAGCCCACCGCTGCGTACCGTTCGTGCTCCTCCGCCTCGAGCTCCATGTCGACCGGCAGCATCACACCGGTGCTGCGCTCGTACTCGGAGCGCGCCGTCTCCAGCAGGCGCCGCCAGGAGGTGACCGTGGGGCGGCGGCGCAGCAGAGCTCTGCGCTCGCGCTCGGTCATTCCTCCCCAGACGCCGAATTCCACGCGGTTGTCCAAAGCGTCGGCGAGACATTCCGTACGAACCGGACACCCTGTGCACACGGCCTTCGCGCGGTTCTGCGCGGCGCCCTGCACGAACAGTTCGTCCGGATCCGTAGAGCGGCAGGCAGCCTGCGCGCTCCAGTCTGTTACCCAGCTCATTGCCGGTGCCGTCCTCTCCCGAATCGAGGCTCCCCCACGGCGGCGAACGGCATATTCACCGTTGCCAGTTGAGGACGTTACGGAAGAGCACACAGCACGCAACACCCCCTTCGGGCCCAATCTTGGATGGCCCGAACGGACTATGCGTGCGCAGGACATCACCCAACGGAGTGATCTGGGAGCACTGCGGCGGACACCTGAGCGAAGAGCAGGTCGGGCGCCACCGACGCACCGTGCCGCGAGGGCACAGAAGGGAAGCGGGGGAGGGGGAGGGGGAGGCGAAGGGGAAGGGGAAGAAAGAGCAGGAAGGGGAGGCGGAAGGGACAGGGAGAGGAGCGAGGGAAAGCAGAGGGACGTGAGGTGACGCAAGGTGTCAGAGTGACAACGAACCCAGCGTAGGCGCCCTGCACGGCCCTGTCCGGCGTTTGCCACGCTTCCCCACCGGTGCCGCGCCGCCGACGCGTCGTACGCTTCTCCCCATGGCCAAGAAGCGCGCGGGCAGCGGAGTCAGCAAGCCCCAGCAGATCGCCAAGTTCGTCGGGGTGAGTGTGCTGGCGGGGATGGTGATGGCCGGGCTCGCGCTGCCCGCCGTCGGAACGATCGGACTGGCGACGAAAGGCACCGTGGAGGGCTTCGACGAGCTTCCGGTGAACCTCAAGCGTCCGCCGCTCAGCCAGCGCACCACGATCCTCGACAACGAGGGCGGCGAGATCGCCAAGGTCTACTCCCGCGACCGCACGGTCGTCGACCTGAAGGACATCTCGCCATACATGCGCAAGGCGATCGTCGACATCGAGGACGCGCGCTTCTACCAGCACGGCGCCGTCGACCTCAAGGGCGTCCTGCGGGCGCTGAACCGCAACGCGCAGTCCGGACAGGTCTCCCAGGGTGCCTCCACGCTCACCCAGCAGTACGTCAAGAACGTCTTCGTCGAGGAGGCCGGGGACGACGCGCAGAAGGTCGCCCAGGCCACCAAGCAGACGATCGGCCGCAAGATCAAGGAGCTGAAGTACGCGATCCAGGTCGAGGAGGAGCTGGGCAAGAAGAAGATCCTGGAGAACTACCTCAACATCACGTTCTTCGGCCAGCAGGCGTATGGCGTCGAAGCGGCGGCGCAACGATACTTCTCGCGCTCCGCCAAGGAGCTGAATCTCGAACAGTCGGCGCTGCTGGCGGGCATCGTCCAGTCGCCCTCCCGGTACGACCCGATCGTCAACGAGGACGAGGCGCTCAAGCGGCGCAACACCGTGCTCGACAGGATGGCCGTCTACCACGACATCACCCGCGAGGAGGCCGAGTCCGCCAAGGAGAAGCCCCTCGGGCTGGACGTCAGCAGCCCCAAGAACGGGTGCATCACCGCCACCATGGGCGCGGGCTTCTTCTGCGACTACGTACGCCAGGTCTTCCTCACCGACGAATCGTTCGGCAAGACCCGCAAGGAGCGCGCCAAGCGCTGGAACCGCGGCGGGCTCACGATCAGGACCACGCTCGACCCGAAGGCGCAGAAGTCGGTCCAGAAGTCGATCAAGTCCCATGTGAACCAGTCGGACAAGGTCGCGACCGCGGCGACGATAGTGCAGCCCGGCACCGGCAAGATCCTGGGCATGGGCCAGTCCCGCCCCTACGGCTTCAAGCCCAAGGAGAACGAGACCCAGATAAACCTCTCGGTCGACAGCTCCATGGGCGGCGGTGCCGGCTACCAGCCGGGATCCACCTTCAAGCCCGTGATCGCCGCCGCCGCGCTGGACGGGGGCATCAGCCCCTACAAGTCCTACCCCTCGCCCTACCGCATGCAGTACCCCTCCCCGGTCGACACCTGCAACGGCAAGTGGCGCGGCAAGGCACCGGTCGAGAACGAGAACAGCACCGAGGTCGGCCCCTACCGGATGAAGGAAGCGACCGCGAAGTCGGTCAACACCTACTTCGTCTCCCTGATAGAGGAGACCGGGATCTGCCCGGTGACGAAGATGGCGAAGAAGATGGGCATCGAACGGGCCGACGGCAAGAAGATCGACCAGGTGCCGTCGATCTCGCTCGGCACCCAGGAGATGTCGCCGCTGACCATGGCCGAGGGCTACGCCACCTTCGCCAACCGCGGTGTGCACTGCACCCCCGTCGCCATCGAGTCGATCACCGACGCGCAGGGCAAGAAGCTGGACGTACCCAAGACCTCGTGCAAGCGCGCGATGAAGACGAAGACCGCCGACACCGTCAACACGCTGCTGCGCGGCGTGGTCGAGGACGGCACCGGCAAGAAGGCCGGACTGAGCGGCCGCGACAGCGCGGGCAAGACCGGTACCACCGACCAGCGGTACGCCGCCTGGTTCGTCGGCTACACCCCGAACATGTCCGGCGCCGTCTGGGTCGGCGACCCGGCCCACCGCACGCGGATGGTCGACATCACCATCGGCGGCGTCCCGCACGCCAAGGTCTTCGGCGGCGAGGTCCCGGGCCCCATCTGGCGGGACGCGATGGCCGGTGCGCTGGCCGGGGAGTCCGCACCGGACTTCCACCACGTACCGATCCGGGACGGCGGCAAGAAGCACCGCACCCCCAAACCGCCGTCCCCGCCGCAGCCGGACGACAACGGCGGCGACAACAAGCCCCGGAACCCGTGGCCGGACATCACCGTCCCGCCCAACCTGATCGGCGGCGGTGACGCCAACGGCGGCGACGGCGGCAACGGAGGAGGCATCGGCGGGCCCGGCGGCGACACGGGCGACGTCGGAGGCGGCGGCCTCCCCGGCGGCAACGGCAACGGAGGCGGCGGCGCCGACGGCGGTGGAGCCGCCGACGGAGGTGGCGGCTGGGACGCGGGAGCGGGCGGCTTCCCGTAGCCGCGGGGCTCCGGCAGGGGCCGCGGCCGCCTCGGGTTCGGACCGGCTCCGGGCGGGTCGGCTCGGGGCGGGTCGGCTCGGGGCGGGTCGGCGGCTCACGCGGACACTCCGCACCGGCCCCACCGACAGGCCACCACGTGCCACGACGTAGGGGGCACCCTCCGCGGGAGGGTGCCCCCTACGTCGTGGTGACATAGCGGGCCCGGTCTCGTACTCAGGGCCGCGCAGGAGGCCGCCGCGCGGCGCGGGCCCGCCATCCGGCGTCCGGGCGCCGGATCGGGCAGGCGCCGCGAGGGGCGGGCACCGTAGTGGGCAGCCGCCCGACGAGCACAGCGGCCCGGGCCCGCCGACAGGCGCCCCGGCACCCGCGGGCCCATCCAGGTCCGGCTAGCCCGCGAGCCGCTTCTTGACCGCCCCCGCGACCCGGCCACCCTCGGCACGGCCCGCGACCTTCGGGTTCACGATCTTCATGACGGCCCCCATCGCCCTCGGGCCCTCCGCACCGCCGGCCCGGGCCTCCTCGACGGCCTCGGCGACCAGCACGTCCAGCTCCTCGTCCGTGAGCTGCTGGGGCAGGTAGTCGGCGAGCACCTCGCCCTCGGCCCGCTCCCGCTCCGCCTGCTCGGTACGGCCCCCGTCCGCGAACGCCTCGGCCGCCTCCCGCCGCTTCTTCGCCTCTCGGGTGATCACCTTCTGCACCTCGTCGTCGGAGAGCTCGCGCGCACTCGTACCGGCGACCTCCTCCTTCGTGATCGCGGCCAGGGTCATCCGGAGAGTGGCGGAACGGAGCTCGTCGCGCTCCTTGATCGCTGCGGTCAGGTCGTCCTGCAGCCGGGACTTGAGCGTGGTCATGGGGCCAGTGTGCCAGCACACGGCCGCGGAGCGCCGGGGATATCCGGGCAGCCGCAGCCCTCCCGGGCCCGCGGCGGGGACGACGGCGAGGACCGCGAGAGACCCGAGAGCAGAAACCCCGGCCGTCCTGCCGGGAGGGGCGCCTCACGGCGCCGCGACCCCGCCTGCGGGTCTGCGACCATGGGGCCATGCGCGCGCGATACCGGATCCCCCTCAAGACAGCCCTCGGCATCACGGCACTCGGCGCGGCGTGCGTCGGGTACGCGGCCGGTGTGGAAGCCCGCTCGTTCCGCCTGCGACGGGTCTCGGTGCCCGTGCTGCCCCCCGGTATGCATCCGCTGCGTGTCCTGCAGGTCTCCGACATCCACATGGTCAGCGGCCAGCGGAAGAAGCAGCGATGGCTACAGGAGCTCGCCGGGCTGCGGCCCGACTTCGTGATCAACACTGGGGACAACCTCTCCGACACCGAAGCCGTACCCGAAGTCCTCGACGCACTCGGCCCGTTGATGGAATACCCGGGCGCCTACGTCTTCGGCTCGAACGACTACTACGGCCCCAAGCTGCGCAACCCCGCCAAGTACCTCATGGAGAAGGCGTCCGGCAAGCACGGGCTGAACGGAAATCCGCCCGCCGTCGGCGTCGTCCACAACCCGTGGGAGGAGCTGCGCGACGCCTTCGACTCGGTCGGCTGGGTCGGCCTCTCCAACACCAGGGGCCGCATCAAGCTGGACGGCGGCCAGGAGATCGCGCTGACCGGACTGGACGACCCGCACATCAAACGGGACCGCTACGGCGAGGTCGCCGGAGGCCCCGAGGCGGACGCCGACCTCTCCCTCGCCGTCGTCCACGCTCCGTACCTGCGCGTCCTCGACGCCTTCACCGCCGACCGCTACCCGCTGATCCTGGCCGGCCACACTCACGGCGGCCAGCTCTGCGTCCCCTTCTACGGGGCACTCGTCACCAACTGCGACATCGACACCGACCGGGTCAAGGGCCTCTCCACCCACCGCGCTGGCGGTCACGAGTCGTACCTGCACGTCAGCGCGGGATGCGGAGCCAGCCGCTACACCCCGGTCCGCTTCGCCTGCCCCCCGGAAGCGACCCTCCTCACCCTCACTCCCCGCGAGAACTGACCGACCCCGCGCCCCTCCCCGGGCCGTCTCCCGGCACGGGACCACCTCCCCGCGAAACCCGATTTCGCCTCAGCGCTCCCCTGGGCTAAAGTAGTCGTCGTTGCTTCGGGGTGTAGCGCAGCTTGGCAGCGCGCTTCGTTCGGGACGAAGAGGTCGTGGGTTCAAATCCCGCCACCCCGACACAGGTCAGAGGCCCATTCGCTTGATCGCGAATGGGCCTCTGTCGTGCGTACAGCAGCGGAGTACAGCAACCGCTAAGACTCCTGCTGATCTTCTCCGGCCGAACCCTCGTCACCCTCCCCCGGCTGCGGCTCCTGGGAGCTCTGGCCGCCGAGGGCCGTACCGAGCTTCCGCAGCGCCCGGCGCGTCTCGGCCGAGGGCACGTGCGTGTAGACCTCCATCGTGACCGCGATCTCGGAGTGCCGAAGGATCTGCATCGCGATGCGCGGATGGACGTCCAACGCCGCCAGGAGCGAGGCACAGGTGTGCCGGGTGTCATGGACCCGGATCACCCGCACATCGGCCCGGCCGCAACGCCGCTCGAATTCCCGCGTGAAGTTCCGGGGCTCGATCGGTGTGCCGTAGCGAGTGGTGAAGACGAAATCCGAGTCGTTCCACAGTTCGCCGGCAGCCCGCTCGGCCGACTGCTGAGCTTCCTTTCGCGCCTTGAGAGCCGCGATACAGACGTCGGGGAGAGGCAGCACCGCCTCTGACGCCTCGGTCTTCGCGACGTCCGAGTGGAGAAGCTGACGGCGCACCCGCTGAAGCTGGTGGGCGATGCGCAGCTCACCACTGTCGAAGTTCACATCCGACCAGGTGAGGCCCAGCACCTCCCCCTTGCGCAGGCCCAGGACGAGCACCAGAACGTACGCGGCGTACAGGTAGTCGCCCTCGGCTTCCGCCCGCTCCAGGAAGTGACACGCTTCCTCCACCGACCAGGGGTCCGGACGCTTGCGCCGAGGCCGCTTGACCTTGATCAATTGGGCCACGTTCTTGGCGATCAGCTCCTCCAGGACGGCATTCCCGAGGGCGCTGCGGAGGACCGTGCGGGCATCGTTCACCGACCGAGCCGAGAGCGCCTTGCCGCAGCACCGCCCCTTCTCCTTCGCGCAGCAGCGGCGGCGCTTCTCCGGGCGCGCAGCATCCTTCCCCTGGGCGCAGCACTGGCAGGTAGCGGCCAGCCGGTTCAACCAAGTGCGGAGATCCCGCACGGTCAGCCGATCGAGCCGCTTGCCACCGAGGTACGGAACGATGTGGAGACGGGTGATCGTCTCGTACGTCGCAGCGGTGAGCGGCCGGAGATTGGGCTCCACCACCTCCCGCTGCCAGTACGTGAGGTACTGCTCCAGCGTCGGAATCTTGGTCGCCACCGGCCCCTTAATCGCCTCGGCGTGGAGCTTCACCCACTTCTCGTGGACTTCCGGGCGGGTCTTGCCGTAGACGTACTTGCGCTTGCGTTTGCCGTCCGGGGTGGTGACCCAGACGTACGCGGCGAAGCCGCCGTTGCGGTACGGGTAGATCGAACCTTCGCCATTGCCCCGCTTGCCGCTCACGCGGTCCACCCCCAGCGGTCGGCGCCGGCTTCGGCTTCCTCGGCACAGCGGTTCACGTACTCGTCCACCCAGGCCGGGAGGACGCGGCGGTTACGGCCGACCTTGACGGAGCGGATTTCCCCGGTGAGGACGAGCATCTTGGTCTTGGAAAGGCCGAAGCCGAGCATGGCGGCAACTTCGGCCGTGGTGTGCCACTTGGGCGTGATGGTGGTCGTGGTCGCCGTCATCGGGCGGCGTCTCCTTCCGCAGTGGGGATTGTTGGGGTGTCGGCGAGGGACGCGGCCAGCCACTGCTCCGTGGCGGTGAGACCGGTTCCCGCGTAGGCCCAGTGGGCGAGGACGAGGGTTGTCGTCTCGCCTGCGCCGTCCACAGGTTGTGGGTTGTCGCCGCGTGCGATGGCGGCTTGGAGGCGTTGCCATTGGGCGCGGGCGGTGCGGAGGGCGCCGAGGGTGGTGGAGTAGCGGCGGGTTTTGGTGGAGAAGTGGCCGCGGAAGCCGAGCATGTGGGCCCAGGCGCGGAGGCGGAGGTGTGCGAGGTCTTTGCGGGCGCCCAGGGCCCAGGCGGTGCGGATGAGTCGTTCGGCATGCTGTGGGAGGTTGAGGGTGGCCAGTTCGGCGATGAAGCGCAGGCGGCGGTCGAGGGTGCCGGTGGCTGTCTCGGCGCCTTTGGTGGCGTACTTGGCGATGTAGGCCGCAACGGCGCGGTCGGTGAGGGCGTGGCCGCCATCGAGGTCGGGTCCGTGGATGGTGCGGATGTCGAGCTGGCGACCGAAAGCGAAGGTGTGGGTGCGGCCGTCGAGGACGGGGCCGGGGACGACCGCACGGGAGGCAGCCGCGAGGATGGCGTCGGTCAACAGCTCGGCGGACGCCCAGTGCGGGGGCCGGGTCTCGCCGCCGGCCGGGCCGTCGAGTCGGATGACGGCGTGGAAATGGACGGCGCCGCGCTTCTGGTACTCGGCGACCTTCGCGAAGGACACCCGGGCCCTCTCGGGGAGCTCTCGTTGGGTCAGGCCCGCGCGGCGTGCGATCTCCCGGCGGAGGTGGATGGAGAAGCGGCGCCAGAGGATGCCTGCGTGGGCGTTCCAGAGCACTGCGGATTCGTAGTCGTACCGCTCCGGGTCCAGCGGCGTACCCAGCTTGGGGTCGTCGGCAGCGTGGTGGCGTCCGCAGCGGCAGGGACGGGTGCCGGGCCGGTTGTGAACTGGGCCGAAGCTCGGGGCGGTGAACGTGGCGAAGACGCGCGGGTGTGTCGTGACCTCTTCGGGGGTGCCTTTGCCGCCGCGTAGTCCGGCGGTGATGAGGTGGAAGGTGTCGCGGCGGTAGGTCTCGGCGCAGGCCGCACAGCGGGTGGTGCGGCGGTTGCCGCAGCGGACCAGGAGATCACCGGCCGGAAGGTCGCCCGAGTCGAGGCGGCGCAGGGCCGGGCCGATTTCGCCGGTGGTGGTGTCCAGGTTGTGTTCGGTGCGGTGGCCGGCCAGGCGGATGGGGTGGGTGCAGCCGCCCAGGCCGGAGAGCTGGCGGAGGATACCGGGCAGGGTGCCGGTTGCGGCGAGGTTTGCCAGGTCGGTGAGTGGGGCTGGGGTGGTGCGCGCGATGATGGTGCTTCTCCTTCTCTGACCTACGGGGTGGGGGAAGGGGCCGGGCTGCCGGGGCGGTGGATGCTTGGCGGTATCGAGACCGCCCCGGTAGCCACTCAGCGGTGGTGGATGCCGTTGCGGGAGCCGAGGAGCGAGCGCAGAACCAGCGCAGCCACGGCGACGGACACGGCCGTGACGACGACGGCGGCCAGGAGCGCAACGACGACCACACCGCCGACCACCACGGCCGCGACGGCCCCCGAACCGACCGAGGGAAACGCGCGCTGCGGCGGTGCAGCGAGGGATGCGGAGTGCTGGCAGCCGCAGACCGGAACGTGCGCGTGCTGGGCGGTCGTGGGCAGGTTCGGGGTGTGGGTGTCGGGGAGTTGGGGGCGCAGGAACATCGGCTTTCCTCCTGTCAGTCGTGGGTGCCGTTGACGGTTTCGACTCCGGTGCGGGTGCCGTTGTCGATGGCGGGGGCGAGGAAGGTGTCGGCGAGGTAGAAGCCGAACAGGGCGATCACGACGACGAGCCAGACGCGGACGCCGAGGAACTTCACAGCGCCCCACACCAGCAGGCCCAGGACGACGACCAGGGGGAGGTTCACGGACACGGGTGGCTCTCCTTTCAGCGGACGGGGCAGCGGTGGGTGCGGGCGGCCAGCTCTGCGGCGGCGCGTGAGTCGTAGTCGGCGGAGAAGCCGCAGCGCGGGGCGGTGCAGGCGGCGGTGTGCTTCTCGCGGCCACGGCCGTCGTGGGCGGTGCCGACCTGTACGGGGCCGATGCGGGTCACGGAGCGGAAGCGGCGGTTGAGCGGCATCAGCAGTCCTTCAGTCGCAGGGATGCGGGGCTGGGGAAGCGGCGCAGGATGCGGGCGGCTTCCTCGGGGTCCTCGGTGCGGGTGGCGGCTTCTTCCGCCAGCAGCCGGGCCAGGGCGGGGCGGCCGGTGTGGGCCATCTCGTGGGCCGCATCGAGGTAGTCGAAGCTGTCGGGCAGGTATCCGGGCATGGAGGTTCCTCCGGTGCGGTCAGGTGAGCTGGGCGGCGATCTGCTCGGCGAGCGGTGCAGGGACGCCGAGGCGAGCGCGGAGAGTCGGGGTGTCGATGGGTGTGCCGGTGCGCTCCTGATGAGCGGTCGCGATCTTGCGCGCGTGCTCGACCAGAGCGGCCGGAACAGCCGCGGTGGACGGCGCCGGGAGCTCCGGCGCGGCCGGTACGGAAGGTGCGGGCGCGGGCTCTGCGATCTCGGGGCCGGTCGGCTGCTCGGCGGCCGGCTCGGTTGGGGGGTCGTGCGTGGTGTGGGCGAGGAGGGTTCCGCCGAGGAAGGCCAGGGCAGGCCATCCGGCGACGAGGATGCGCAGCCAGTCGGGAACGTCGCCCAGGTCGAGGAGCCCGGCGGTGGCGATGTTGGCGCCGAGGGAGGCGGTGAGGGCGACGAGGAACCAGCACCAGCCCGCCGCCCGGTCACGACCCGAGCGAAGCCGACGCCAAGCAGCCACGAGCAGCAGGTCGACCGAGACCGGGTATGCCCAGGCTTTCCAGCCGTCTTGTCCGGCTGCCGAGGCCAGGTCGTGCAGGTGGGCGAAGGACAGCGCAGCAGCGATGACGGCCTGGACGAGCACGGCATCGACGCGGGCGAGGTGGACGCGCATGGATGGCACCTCCTTTCGGATTTCGGCATGGGAGGGGTAAGGACTTGGCGCGAGACGGACGCGCCGGCCGAATCGGAGAGAGCGGAACGTCAGGCGGTAGCGGGCCGGAAGGGCTTGAGTGCGGGCAGGTCCGGCACCAGGTGCACGGTCCGCTCACACGCGACGGCAGCATCGGCCAGGGACAGGTATGGGGTGCGGATTCGGGACCAGCCGCCGGAGGTGTCACCCACGACCGCGAGGCCGGGGCGTTCGGGGGCGATGGTGCAGGCGGCGCCGACCGCTTCGGGGGCGATGTCCCCAAGCGCCATCTTGGCCGAGGGTTCATCGTTGACGCGGTGGCAGACGCGGCCAGAGAGCTGGGCACGGAGCATGGTGGCGCCCTTGCCCAGCTCGGCACCGAACCGCTGCCCGCACACCTCCAGATAGATCCCCGCAGCCCTACCGAGCTGGGCAAGCCGGATCAACTGGGTGACCATCTCATCCCGCCGCTCCTCATCCTTCCGCGAAGCGACGAGGAACAGTTCGGCCACTTCATCGACGAACAGCACGATCGGCACCGGCCGTTCTGCCTCGGGCAGGCCCCACACATCCGAGGTGATCTCCTCATCAGGCGTGGACGGGGCGATGCCCTGCCGGGCACGGATGAGGTCGTATCGGTCCTCCATCTCCCGGACCAGGACGGGCAGCAGTTCGGCAGCCTCAGCCGGGTCGGTCGCCAGCGCCGAGAGCCGAGGAGCGAACGGCGCCAGCTCAACCCCTCGCTTGCAGTCGATGCCGGCCAGCGCGACCGGCTGAGCGGCGAGCCCGGTGATCAGGTGCCGCAGGTACATCGACTTGCCCGACAGCGTGGCGCCAAGGACCAGTTCGTGCGGGATGGCGCGGTAGTCACGGACAAAGGCGGTTGCATCCTCCCGCAGAGCCACCGGCACCCGCAGGAAGCCGCCGCCTGCCTTGCGCGGCATCCGTACTCGTTGCAGGACGTCGAAGCTGACCAGGCGCAGTTCGACCACACCGGGCTTGACCGGCTGCACGTACACGCCATGCACACCCCAGGCATGCCGCAGCCGCTCAGCAGAAGCAGCTATGTCGGCGGGCTCCTGCCCCGGAGCGAGCCGCAACCGGATGCGCAGGCCGGTCGAGGTCGGCCGCAGCAGGCCCCGACGAGGAGGCACCGGCCGCACCTCACGGCGAGTCGCAGCCCGCACAGCCAACGCCCGCAGACGGGACGGCTGCACCGTCAGCCCGCACGAATCCATGACCGACCCGTACGAACCCACCAAGCGGGCAGCCGAAGCAGGCATGCCCACGGCCGACCAGTACGCGGCAGGGTGCCGGGCCCGGAGGTAGGCAGCACCAGCACCCAGACCGGCCGCGGGGCCGCCTACCTCCATCAGCGTCATCAGCTCGGACACGGTCAGGCCCCCACACCCGCCGGAACAGCACCAGGTGCGACGGCGGCAGCCCGGTAGGCGATGCCGTGGCGCTGCTGCCCGTTGAACACCGAGTCCCACGGCCGAGCCACCAGGCCCGGCAGGGAGACCGGCGCCCCCAGCGCCAGCCCTTCGGAGATGCCGCTCTCGGGAACGGTGACGTGGATGAGCGAGGACTCGCCCTCATCGATGTAGACGACGCCGACCTTCATCAGCGACTCACCACTGGTGGCGTCCTTGGCGATCTCGCCCGTCTGGCGGTCCCGCACCTTCGGCTCGGGGATCTCGGTCAGCAGGACTGTCGCGGTGGACGTGTCAATACGGATCGTTCGCACGACGCAGTACTCCCTTTGCGATTGCCCCATTTCAGGGCATAGGACAACAACTAGTCACGCAACGGGAGGTTGACCGCTTACCGACTGGGCGCGATACGCTTCGAGAAGCGTTGATGCCAACGACGCACCCGGCCTGAGTGGGCTGCCTCCCGCTCAGGCCACATCTCTTCTGTGGCCTCTGAAGCGCATCGGTGCGGGTCTGCCTTCCCGCGTCGGTGCGCTTTCGCATGCCAACACCCCCTGCCCTGCTGGTTGCAGAGGGGCATGTTGACGCTCACCACAGTAACCCGTACTCCAAGTACTGTCTAGTACTTCACGTACTAGTCCGCACTTCTTGTACGCCCAGCTCGTTCGCCAGCCCTCTGAACTGGTCGGATGGTGGCTGGCTCATGGTCAGCAGGTCCGAAACGAGCTGCTTGACCAGAGGCATGGCGCGCACCATCTCCGGTGACAGTTCGCGCGCCTTGAGCAGCGCTTCGACCGCGGGTCCGACCTGTCGCCGCTGGGCTTGCGCTCTGGCGATGTCGAGGTTGAAGCGCGTCTGACGCTCCGAGGAGAGCGCGGAGGCGTCAATGTCCCGTGCGGCTCGCAACGCGACGCCGGCGTCGCCCAGGTCCACCGCCACCGAGACCTCATGCAGGCCGACGTTCGTCGGCCCGAACTCGGTGTTGTAGTCGTTGCGCCCCTCTCCGACCTGCTGCGCCATGGACCGGGCTTCGCTCAGGAAGTCGTACGCGGCGTCAGCGTCATTCAGGCGTGCGGCGGCGACAGCTCGCTGAAGCGTCAGAGCGCCACGAAGGGCCACCGCCGCGGCCTCCCCGGAGTCCGTGAGGGGGCGGAGTGCGTCGGCGGCGGTCCCGGAGGCTTGCGCCGCCTGTTCGAAGTGGCGGGCCCCGAGGAAGACGATGGACAACCGGAACTCCCCGGCCGCCATCAGGAGCGGATCATCAGCGCGCTCGGCAGCGACCACGGCGCGGTCAACCGCGATCCATGCCGCTTCCGCTTCGCCCATGTTGGCCAGGGCGCCGCTGCACGTGTGGTACATGGCGGCCATCAGCCGGAAGAGCTGCGGACGCTGCTCTTCGGGGCCGGACCGCACGGCCCCCTCCAGAGAGGGGACCAGCTCTTCCAGGAGTTCCGCCAAGTCCGCGTAGTTCCCGCCGTGCGCAAGGGACCACGCCCGGTCGACCTGGGCGCTCAGCGCGGGGACATCCGGGGGTTCGTGCCGGCCGAGGATGGCGGTCAGGGAGTGTGCGGCGCTCAGCACCAGGCGAAGCCGGTTGGCACCTGGGGGCTCGCCGTCTGCGACCGAGGCGACGATCGGAGCCTCGGCGGCCAGTTCCCCCACCGGAAGGTCGAGGGCGTCGGCGACCTTCTCCAGTACCGTCATGCGGTCGATCCGGCGCACTCCGCGTTCCACCTGGGAGACCCACGCTTCTGAACGCTCCAGGAGCCGGGCGAACTCCTTCTGGGACAGGCCGCGACGTTTGCGATTGAAGGCGATCTTCCGGCCGAGCGCCTTCGCGTACTCAGTGCTCAACGTCGACGCCCTTGCCGGACGTGAGGTCCAAGCGGTCCACCTGGACATCGGCTACGTACAGGTCCCGCTGAGCGAGGAACGTCTGGACGTAGTCCTGCGACTCGTGAGCCTCGAAAGCGCCCCGGTCGCGGTAGAGCTCGTAGAAGATCCGTTCCAGTGGCCGACCGTCTACGCGGTGAACCGCGTAGATCAGCGTGCCCGGCTCGTTCTCCTTGATCAATTCCCCAGTGCGCGAGACCAAGGCATCGAATTGCGCCGCGGCGTCCTCGTCCTTGCACGTGAAGCGCACCATCAGCCCGAACATGCGTTCTCCCTTCACTGATCACTCGTCTCGGCACCACACCTCAGCGTGAACCGTATGCGGCGATAACCCGCACGAAAAGTACAATCCCGCATTTGCGCTATCCGCACACGGGGTACGGTGCTGATACTAATTGTACGGCTGCGGCTCCTTCGCGTCAGCCGTACCCCAGCTTTGCCGTGCAAACGTGCAGGTCACCCCAGGGAGGGCCGATGTCACGCAACCTCCGAAGCTTGATCGTTTCGACGCACCCATTTCCGCACCAGGCACTCAAACATCAGAGCTGCACAGCGCCCCCTCAGCCAGCAAGCTTCCGCCGGCATCGCTCCGGCAGCGCGACATCGAAGCGCGCCTACCACTGCGAAGCAGCCGCCTACGCGCCGGCAACGGGCCGGTCCTTCGCGCTCGGGACATGCTCGGCACCCACTCCACGGCTGGCCCTGCGCTGGCTGCTCCACCGGGCAGGCCACATCGCAGACCAGCTCGACACCCCCGCAGCCAAGCCCGTACTCCACTGGCTCGGCGACCAAGCCGAGCACGAGCACGCACTCTCACTCCTGACGCGGGGCGAGACTTACACCTTCACCGTCTTCGACGACACCACCCGGTACGCCCTGTCCGCCCGCGCCACCAGGAGCGCACGATGAGCCCCGCAACCCTCACCCGGCACGGCTACTGGTGCGAATGCTGGACCCAGAGCCCGGCAACCGGAACCGCCCCCGCCCTACTCGGCTCCTTCGACGCCACCACCCCGCGGCAAGCCATCCACTGGGTACGCACCAGCCTGCTCACCATCGCACCCGCCCTGGACGACGAGCCCTACCGCCAAGCCCGCTACTGGGTGACAGACGGACAGACACACTCAGCCCAAGCACTGCACCACGGGCGCTCCTTCAGCCTCACGCTCACCCAGCACAGCACCCGCATCGCTTGGACTGCACGACCGGTCTCCTACCTGCCCCTACTCCACCGCCAGGGCAGGCAACTCCCGACCTGCGCCTACGAATTCGCACCCAGGCCACGAACCAGTTGTCGAGTCTCAGGTGATGATTGACGGGTTGGCGTCAGGTGATGCTTGACGCTTTCCCTAGACGATCTTCCGGCGGTTGTGTTCGCCGGACTTGCGGACCACCACCTCCTTCCTGGTGACACGCGGGACGGTGGTGATCAGCTCGCCGCTGTGGAATACCCGGATCGATGTCTCGTCCAGGTGGGCGGTGACGACCTGGTGCGCATAGCCGCGGCCGAGCTGGACGCGCTGTCCGGCGATCATGAAGCCGCCGACACTGCTGACCGTCCGTTCGGTGATCTGCTCGGCTGGCGGAGGCAGCAGCGGTGACGGCCCGGCCGGACGAGCACCTTGCAGGCGCCCGCATGCAGAGGGCGGCAGAGGGCTGGGCAGGGTGGCCTGCAAGACACGCTGCTCGTCCAGGACCTGAAGGACTTTCCCGTCGAGCCGGAGGGTGACCCGCTGTCCGGCGAACGGCCAGCCGATCAGGACCTTGTCACCGCCCAGGCCGACGTAGCCGACCGCGTTCACGGTCCGGTCCACCTCCACCACCCCCTTCGTGTCCTGCGCCGGTCTGGGATCCTCCGCCCAGGGCCCGGCGGGCCGGGCGCCCCCGCCTGCCAGCAGGGCTTTGAGGTCGCGGCCGGACAGCTTCGAGGGCAGCGTCTTGTGCCGACCGCCGCCGATCAACACGTGCAGCCGGTTCACGTCGATCCGCAAGGTCACCGTGATGCCGGCCAGTGCCGGACCGAACCAGACCTGCTGACCACGCAGGCTCAGGTTCCCCGACGCAGGCACCACCCGCTCCAGCTCGATCGCACCGACCTCTCCCTCCGCCATCGGCCAAACCGCCGCGACCGGCTCGGGAGGAGACACTGGGACATCAGGTTGGGGGACGGGGTCGAGGCGGGCGGGCAGCACCACCGGCAGCGCATCCTGCTCGGACCGCGGCCGGGAAACGAACCGGCTGGCCGGGACGGCCATCTCCAGTCCCTGGTGCGGCCGCATCCGGTTGTAGTCCTCCAGCCAGGCATCCACCGCCGCCTGCGCAGCCGCCAGGTCGACGAACGGATCACGCCGGTCGAGGAGTTCGCGCCGCAGAGTCTGGTGGAAGCGTTCGATCTTCCCCGTGGTCGTCGGGGACTGCGGCTTCGTCAGCCGGTGAGCGATGCCGTTCTCCCGGCAGATCCGGTCGAACATCGTCTCTCCGGGCTTGCCGGGACTGAAGCGGGAGGTGAACTGCTTGCCGTTGTCCGTCAGCACCTCGCCGGGCACTCCGAACCGCACCAGTGCCTCGCCGAAGGCCAGACACACCGCTCGGGCCGTGGCCCGCTGCACCACTTTCGCGATCACCATGAACCGGGAGTGGTCATCGATCCCGGTGACCATCTTGCACTCGCTGCCGTCCGCCAGCAGGATGTCGCCGACGATGTCCATCTGCCACAGTTCCATCGACGCCGACCGCTCCCACCTGCGGTAATCCGACCGGCGACGCTTACGCACCCCGGGCTCAACAAGTCCGTTGCGGACCAGGACTCGATAGACCGTCGCCCGGGACGGCACCGGCGTGATGCCCCTGCGTTCCACCTCGTGCACCAGCCGACGCGGGCCCCAGCCGCGATGCCGGCGCCGCAGTTCACACACCACCGCCTCCACCTCCGCCGCTATCCGGTGCGGGCACGAGTCCGGCCGGTGCGACCGGTCCGCCAGCCCCGGCAGACCCGACTGCTCGTACTTGCGCACCCACGAGTGCACTGACTGCCTCGACACCCCATACCGGGCGGCGACTTGGGTGACCGGAACCCCCGCGGCGACCTCCATCACCGCGTGATACCGCTGCTCGACCACGCTCAGCTCCACCAGCACGGCCCCGGCCCTCCCTGCACGCGGATACGACGCGCACAGCAAAGCCGAGACAAGCGGTGTCAAGCATCAGGTGAAGCCACAACGTCAAGCATCAACCGAGACAAGACAAGGCCACGAACCAGTCGCGCGTAACAACTTTCTCTACGACTTCAAGGCGGCCCGCTGACGCGGGCCGCGCGCGCTGGCGGCCCGTGGCCGCCGCCCGCTCCTGTCTCCGCCTCGCTCCGCGTCGACCTCGGACCGCTCAGCGCGCAACCCGAAACAGCAATCCGCCAGCACAAACACAGCCAAGCTCCCGAGACCAACAGCCGACAGGCCCGTGGCGCGGCGCCCAGTCTCGTCGCGGTCTGCGGGCCGGTCGCGCCATCGTGAAGTGGCCGGCTGGGGCTGCGCGGAGGCGCCTGCGGGTCAAAGATCAGAGCCCGAAAGCGTGGCTGATGCCGGTGGGTGGCTGAGGAGGCCACGTGACGGTGCTCAGGCTCCTGTCCCATCATCGGGGCTGACTTTCCCCGCCCGATGCCGTTTGCAAAGCTGACGTCATGAAGCGTGATAACGCAGTGGCCCCGAAGATGGTTGAACTCTTCGACCCAGAGCCCGAAAGGTGGGGGTTTCGTGGCGACCCTCACGTCTGGCGGGCTCTTCGCGACCACCTGTCGAAGACGGACGTCCCGGCATCGGTTGCCGAGGCGGTCAGCCTGTTGCGGGTGGCGTTCAGTGAGCTCGTGGGGGTTGACCTTGTCACCAATGCTGAGTCATCGGTGTACCGCGAGCAGTTCGCCCATGGTGGTATGTCCAGTGGGATGGTCTGTCTCGACACGTGGCGAGACAGATTGCTGCCCCTGCTCGCAGAGCGCGCGAAGGTGCTGTTGGAGCCCTGACTACAGCGGCCACGCCTCGAAGAACGCATCGAGGGCGCGGGCGGGGCACAACGGGGAGCACGGGCCAGCTGGCAGAAGAGCGAGTTGGGTTGCTGTACAGCAGCGCGGTACAGCAACCACCGCGGCCACCAGCAGTCTGCGCCAGCCGCAGCAGCCCTGCCACAGGCCCCAACCGACCTCACCACCCACCCCGCCCGTAGTTCGGGACGAAGAGGTCGTGGGTTCAAATCCCGCCACCCCGACAGTGAAGTACCAGGTCAGGGGCCTGATCCAGTAAGTGGATCAGGCCCCTGACGGGTTCCTGGAGATTGTTTGGGAGAAATCTGGGAGAAGATCTTGGTCGGCTTCTCCCAGGAACAGTCTCCAGTGCCGCAGGAAGAGCGGCGCCTACGCGCCCTCGGGTCTGCGCGTTCGCGAATCCAGGGCTCGTAGCTGACCAGGAACACCGCGGCGGGCCCCACCACCGGTCGATAAGGACACCGCATATGGCAGGTCATCGCTCAGCGCCTCCCCACGACCACGCCCGCGCGCTCGCCCAGCGAGTACGTGCGCGGCCTTGAACTCCGGCGTGAACGAGCGGCGAGGACGCGGCTTCTTCTTCCCCATGCTCTCCATGATGGACATCCTTCCGGGGCGACGCCCCTGATCTCGATGTCCGTCAAACCGAATCAAGCCCAGATCCCGTACTGCTGGCGCAGGATCGGTAAGGCTCTGCGTCGGGCCGCGGCAGGGTCGGCGATCAGGGTGTCTCTGATAAGGGTGACGCGCCCGGAGGGGCGATGAGTGGGGATGGTCAGCCACCGGTTCGGGCCAAGGCCGTCGAGTGTGGCGATGCGGGCGCGGTGCTGGTAGTCGCGGCGGGCGAACTGCACGTCGTCCAGGACGATCCAGTGGTCCGACGCGAACAGCTTGGCCAGCGTGGTCAGCCGGGGCATGAAGTTGGGCTGGTGGATGGCGCACAGGCTGCTCGGGGAGGAGAGTTCAGGAAGCGATGAGGCGGCTGGTGAAGTCGGCGTGGATGAGGGATTCGTACGCAGCATGCACGTCCTCCGGGACCTCCTGCTCGATGGCGAACCCGAGCTTCGGATACTCGATCACCCGCTGGAGGTCGCCGACGAGCATGTCCACCACGAGCTTCTCGTCGCCGATGGACTTGAGGTAGTCGTCGAACTCCAGGGTTTCCGAGGCGCACACCATCTCGACCTCGGGCCACAGCTTGCGGGCGGTGGCGTACGACCGCCGTTCCATGTAGGGCTTGGAGACCAGCAGCACCTTCTCCGGGGTGATGCCGGCGTCGGCCAGGACCTCGCGGGCGAGGGTGATGTTCTGCCCGGTGTTCGCGGCGTGGGGCTCCAGCAGGATCGCTGAAGCGGGGACGTCGAGGTCGATGGCGTGCTCGCGGAAGTGGACCGCTTCGCCGCGTGGGAAGACCTTGGCGGTGGTCGGGCTGTTGCCGCCGGTGAAGACCAGCGTGGGGAAGAGACCCGCGTGGTACAGCTCGGCGGCGCGCGTGGCCACCCCCAGGTCGTGGCTGCCCAGGCCGATCGCCACGTCCGCGGGGTGGGCCTGGTGGTGCATCTGGTGGTAGTCCCAGATCGCCTTGGCCTGGTGCCACTGGTCTTCGGTGATGACCTGCTGGCAGTCACTCATGCGTTCGTCTCCCTGATCACCGTCGGCGGGGCCCCGGGCGGCCCCTCACTGCTGGCCTTGACGCTCTCGATACTGCGCAGTTGGTGCACGAGGCCGTACTGCGCGGCCGTCCGAGCGGCCTGGCCGAGAACGCGTAACCCATCATCGCGGGTCGCCGCGTCGGACAGCAGGATGTGGCCGTGAGCGGTGTCCAGTCGTACGCGTTGCATCGGTGAGTCGCTGCTCCCACTGCTTCGGGCGATGTCGATGAAGTGCAGGGCTTGGGTGAGGTCCCCGACGCCCCGGCGGGCCAGGGCGAGCTTCTGATGGGCCACCGACCAGTCGTCGGGTTCGGTGAGGTCTTCGAATTCACGGGTCGCGGCCTGCATCACGCGGGTCGCGTAGTCGTGGTTGCCGTCCTTGCTGAGTGCGGTGCCCACCCACAGGCGGGCTCTGGCCCGGTCACGGCGAGAGAGCCGGTCGTCGACGGCGAGCGTCTCGTACGTACGGGCCGACGTCTCCAGGTCACCGGACATCTCCGCGACGACCGCGAGGGACAGATCGAGCTGGGCGACACGGCGGGGAATGTCGAGCTGGGTGAAGATCGAGCGCGCGCCCGCGTAGGAGTGGCGTGCGGACAGTGGTCCGAGCACCGCGCCCTGATCGCGCTTGAGGTCTCCGAGTAACGCGGTGGATCGGGCGTAGAGGTACAGGCCCTTGTCATCGAGTTCGGCGGCCGTGAAACGGTTGAGCCATCGGCCCAGCAGGCTGTCGGCGAAGGTGAAGTTCTGCCGGGACAAGGCGACGACGGCACGGTCCAGGTCGTCGGTCCACGACTCGTACTCCCAGGCTCTGGGCCCGGCAGCCGTCACCCGGCGTCCAGCTGCCACCTGCCCGGGGCCGGCCATCTCCGACAGGAGCGTTTCGAAGCGCAGGTGCACGGAGGCATCGGCGCGACCGAGCGCGGTGTCGAGAATGGCCTGCGTGTCGGGGCGGGGCTCGGTCACGGACCGGAGCTTTTCCCACTTCGAGATGGTCGCGACGGCGAGACCGAGGCGCTCGGCGAAAGCACGCACGCTCAGGCGGAGGGCGAGCCGTAGGGCTCTGGCCTCCAGGCCGGTCCAGTGGTGCACGGTCGCCACGCGTCGCTCCCTTCCACCAGCCATGGAAGCAGAAGCGTGCGGCCGGTGGGGCGGAAGTAGAGCGCAAGTGGAACAGCCGGTGATTCCCTGCGCATTGAGGTACGGCGACGCTCAAGGGGTCTCTTTTCGCCGAGTCCCTTGGACGGTCACCAGCATGGAACTCCTTACCGAGCACCGCCCGGTCAACGGGCCCGTCGTCTACGGCTTCCTGCGGCTGGCCGGAGTCTCCGCAGCCCGTCAAACGGCGTTACAGGCGTCACTGACGGAGTACTGCCGGATCCATGAGCTGCAGCTCTCCGGCGTCTTCAAGGACAGGCTCGCGACGACCGAACCGAGCTCCACCGCGTTCACCGGCTTGCTGGACGCGTTGGCCCTTCCTGACGTCTACGGCGTCATCGCTCCCGCCCTGTCTCATCTGGGGCCGAAGCACCTCGCCGCCGAACACACCCGCCTTATCGAGGCCGCCGGCGCCCGCCTGCTGCTGGCCCGCCGCCCGCGCATCGGGCCTGGCCACGTACCTCGTCAGCAGACCGCCCACCGCCGCTTCCCCACGCCACTCCTCCTCCTGAGCACGGAGTCATGAGGCACCCCATGCCCGAGTCGCTTCAGCAGTTCTTCGAGGCCCGCCGCCAGTCCGTACGCAAAGCACGGGAGTTCGCCACCAGAGCGCTGGACGGCTGGGGCCTGACGAGCCGCACCGAGGACATCCGCCTGTGCGTCTCCGAACTCGCCACGAACGCCGTTCTCCACGGCACCGCCCGCGGGCACGGCTTCCTCGTCCGGCTCGACATCGACGACAACTGCGTACGCCTGGAAGTGCACGACATCCGTCGCCAGCAGCCCGTCGTACGCGAGCCGGCCATCACAGACATCTCCGGGAGGGGCCTGACGTTGGTGGCCGCGCTGTCCGACGAGTGGGGAGTGAGCGACCGTACGCCGCTCGAGAAGATCATCTGGTCCTGCTTCAAGACCGCGGACGACGCTGCACAGTCGATCAGCCCTCCCGTCCCAAACCACGACGACCGCCCTCTGGAGGTCCGATGACCGTAACCGGCACACCGGATCGGGCGGCGCCTGCCGCGTCAAGCACGCGTCTCGTGGCCAGCCCGTTCCTCGCCCAGCACCTCCTTCTTCAGCCAGGCCGAGCGGTCGGAGTGCGCATTCCTGGGATTCGCTACGAGGAGCTGCGCGCCGCGAGCCACGTCGGAGGCCCTCTGCCGGCTTGGCTTGTTGATGCCGCGCGGCAGGCGTGGGGCACCGAGCTGCCTGACGGACCGGTCGGCGATTTCGTCCTCGTGCGCGAGCGATCGCCGTACGGGTACGCGAAGGCGTCCTGGGAAATCAACCTCGGCTGCGACTACGACTGCGAGTTCTGCTACCTCGGCGAGAAGCGCTTCGAGGGCCTGGACTGGGCGGGCAAACAGCAGCTCCTGCGGACGATGCGCGATGCGGGCGTGCTCTGGCTGCAGATCACGGGCGGCGAGGCACTGATCGACCGCGAGTTCGGCGCGGCCTACGAGTACGCCCACCAGCTCGGGATGATGGTGCAGGTCTCCTCGAACGGTTCGTCCCTGCGCAAGCCGCCGATCCGCGGGCTGTTCGCACGCCATCGCCCTTACCGGCTCACGCTCAGCGTCTACGGCGCGACCGCGGACACGTACGACAAGGTCACTCGCAACCGCGGCGCGTTCGGCCGGTTCATCCAGGGTCTGGACGCGGCCCACCAGGACCGGCTGCCGGTCCGGCTGAACGTGATCGTGTCGGACGACAACGCCCATGAGGTCGACGCGATGGTGGCTCTGTGTGAACGCTACAGCTTCCCGCACCAGGTCTTTACGAATATGTCGCCGACGATCGACGGTGAAGCGAACCCGCTGGCGACGCAGGCCAAGGGCCACATCAAGGCCCGGAGCGTCTTCACCGGCTGCAATGCCGGCCGGACGTTCTTCCACGTCAACCCGCACGGCATCGCGTCCGTCTGCAAGGTCGGCCGCGCCCCGAGCGTGAACCTCGTGACCGAGGGCGTCGCCGCCCTCACCCGGCTCGGCGCTATCGCCGAGTCCCTACAGCTCCGCACCGGTGGATGCTCCGGCTGCACGAAGGTCGGCACCTGCCGTACCTGCCGGCCGCTGGCCAAGCTCTACCAGGATGCGGGGGACCGACGAGAGCTCTATTGCCAACACGGAGGCTACGGATCATGACTCCACCCACCACAACCCTCACCCCGCCGCGCGAACCGATGCTGCTCACCATCGGACGGCGCCCCACCGATGGTGCAACCGGCACCCTGCCCGTGCCACTGCCGGCCGGGGCCATCCGCGACGACGAGGTCCAGATCATCACCGACCTGGACGAGGCCGCCGAGGGCGCCGAGTGCAGCTGCTCGGCCGGCGACGACCAGCCGTACTAGATACACCGCAGGCGGGCGCCGCACCGCTCGCGTACGCGCCCCATGAGTGCCGCCCCGGTCGTACCCTGGCCGGGGCGGCACTCCCTTGTCTCCGAGCCCCATGAGGAACCGCGCGTGTCCATGTCTCGCATTCCCTTCGATCAGCTCCCAGCCGACGTCCGCCAGGCTGTCACTGACAAGACCGGCCCCGTGCATCAGGCGGTGACCATGACCGGCGGCATGAACTCCGGCGTCGCCTCCGTCCTGGAGACCGAGAGCGGCAGCGTTTTCGTGAAGGGCATCGCGAGTGATCACGCGCAGGTCGCAGCACAGCGCCGCGAGGCGGAGATCGCCCCCCACCTGCCCACGTCCTGTCCCCGCCTGTACTGGCACCTGGAAGTCGGTGGATGGAGCCTTCTCGGATACGAGGTCCTCAGCGGTCGCCACGCCGACTACAGCCCCGGCTCGGCCGACTTGGAGCTCATAGAAGCCGCGCTCACCGAACTGCAACAGATCACCGCTCCGGCCGACATCGAGATCAAGGACGCGGTGGACCGCTGGGCGGACTGCGCTCCGCCCGGAACGCTCCAGCACTTCACCGGCAACACCCTGCTGCACACCGACTTCGCACCGCACAATGTCCTGATCGCCGACGGGCGTGCCCGCCTCATCGACTGGGCGTGGCCTACGCGCGGGGCGGCGTGGATCGATCCAGGCGCCTTGGCGCTGAGGCTCATGGAGGCTGGCCACCCGGCGGAGGACGCGATCGTGTTCGCAGGCCGCTTCCCGTCGTGGCGGAACACCGATCCGGAGGCACTGGCGGCATTCGGTTCCGCATCTGCGGCGCTGTGGCGAGAAATCGCCCAGGAGGATCCAACGCCCTGGAAGCAGCGGATGGCCAAGCGGGCCGCTGCGTTCAGGCTCGTGCTCCTCAGCGGGTCCACGCCCGCCGTCGGATCGTCTTGAACTCGATCTTTCCGGTACTCATGAGGAAGTTCCCACTCGAGTACAGCGAGGGTCGGGCCCCAACGTGGTTTCCGCTGTACTTCTCCACATGCCGGATCTCCACCCCGCCTGGAACATTGAAGTCGATCGGGTCTGATGCATGGTCTGGTGACATCTGATCTGGCTTGCCCGTGGGGCGGCCTGGAAGGATGTAGCCGTGCCAGTTCCCTACCCTCAAGAGTTCCGTGACGACGTCGTCCGCGTGGCCCGCAACCGCGAGAAGGGCGTCACTCTCGCGCAGATCGCGAAGGACTTCGGCGTCCATGAGATGACGCTGTCGAAGTGGATGCGCCAGGCGAAGGTCGAGGACGGCGAGGAGCCCGGCGTCACCAGGTCGGAGTCCGCGGAGAACCGTGAGCTGAAGAAGCGGGTGCGTCTCCTGGAGCAGGAGAACGAGGTCCTGCGCCGCGCGGCGGCCTATCTGTCGCAGGCTCACCTGCCGGCAAGAGGCTCTACCCGCTCGTGAGAGAGCTCGCCGCCGACAGCATCCCTGTCGCGGTTGCGTGCCGGGTGCTCACGCTCTCCCGCCAGCACTACTACCGCTGGCTGCGTCAGCCGGTCACGGATACCGAGGTCGCCGTGGCCTACCGCGCGAACGCCCTGTTCGACGCTCACCGCGATGACCCGGAGTTCGGCTACCGGTTCCTCACCGGTGAGGCCGAGGCCGTCGGGGAGCGCATGTGCGAGCGGACCGCATGGCGCATCTGCGGCGACCATGGCTGGTGGCCGGTGTTCGGGAAGAAGCGGCCGAAGAACGCCAAGAGACCCGGGCCGCCCGTGCACGACGACCTCGTCCAGCGGGACTTCACCGCTACCGGACCGAACCAGCTGTGGCTGACCGACATCACTGAACACCCGACCGGCCAGGGCAAGCTCTACCTCTGCGCGGTCAAGGATGCCTTCTGCGGCCGTATCGTCGGATACTCCATCGACCACCGGATGAAGGCCCGCCTCGCGGTGAACGCGCTGGACAGCGCGGTCGCCAGAAGAGGGGACGTGGCCGGCTGCACAGTCCATTCCGACCGCGGATCGCAATTCCGGTCAAGAAAGTACGTCCACGCTCTGCACCGCCACGGCCTGGCCGGATCCATGGGAAGAGTCGGCGCCGCCGGCGACAACGCCGCCATGGAATCCTTCTTCGCGCTCCTGCAGAACAACCTCCTCGACCGGCGCCCCTGGGCCACCCGGCAAGACCTCCGCACCGCGATCGTCACCTGGATCGAGCGGACCTACCACCGACGCCGCAGACAACTACGGCTGGGCCGTTTGACCCCCATCGAGTACGAGATCACCATGAAGCCCGCCGCAACCCCTCGCGGCATGAAAACCGACAGTCACCAACCCGTGCAGCAGACCCGTAGGAGTGCACCACGGGATGTTGCTGAGCCAGGCGGTGATCCAGTCGAACTGGGCGACAGGGCGGCGAACGCAGCGGGTCTGCCGGCCTGAGTCACAAGCCAGGACGTGAAAAGTCTTCGTCAGACCGAGTCATCGAATGGATCCACCACGCCGGCGGCCTCAGCGGAAGCCAGCCTGCCGCACCCACATTGGGACGTATCCGCCGAAGACGCCACTTGCCTGTCAGTGCTGAGCCATATCGTCATTTCTCTGCACTCCGACGATTGAGACAGATTGAGGACGGACACCGCCATGCTGGCTGAAAAAGCACCCTTCGCCGATCATATCGAGGCTGCCCGATGATTCCCCGTGGACCGGATTGCACGGTAACCACCCTGATCGAGCTGCAAGGCGGCAGGCCGCAATGGGACAAAGCAATGCGGCGGATACGGGAGCTGGGCTGGACGTGCCACGAGCTCAGCCCGAAAGAGCGACGCACGGTCCTCCGGGCGTTCGACTCAGATGTCAATTTCAGCGATTTCTGGTGGGTGGAAGTGCCGATCAAGGGCTCCACCTGGCGTGCCGACCGCGAAGCAGCTTGGCAGATCACAGAGTTGAGCCGGTCGGCACAGACTGTGATTTACGGTCGGTTGTTCCGGCGTGAGGAGATCGATCGGGTCCTTGAGCCCGAGTGGCAGGTGCACTCGGCAGATCACGATCCCGAAGGCACCGTCACGCCGGGCTTCCGTCGGCATTGGCGAACAGCCACGCGCTGGTGCGCGGCGCACACCGGGCTGCTCGACGTCCGCGTGCGCATCCATGCGAACAAGGACGCCGCCCGACACCTGGCCCGGCATCTGCGCACGGACGGGCCCCGAGCGGACCTCGACGTGCGGCCGCTCGACGGACGGGGGCGTACCGGGACTATCCGTCATGGAGAGGACGCCCTCAACAGGGCTGTGGCGCTCTTCGGCGGGCCACTGCTCGCCATGTCCCTCTTCTTGTCAACAGCTCAGCACTTGATACCCATTGCGGCCGCCGTGTGCTGGTTCCTCGCTGTCGTCTGTGCCGTCCCAGCCTGGTGGACGGCTTTCGCCGTGCCCCTGGCTCGCTCTCGGCTCCAGTGTCTAGTTATCTGCATCATCGCAACCCTCGTAGTGGCGGTCTACACGCTAGGCATCCCTGGACTCTTCGACGGCGTGGACTCCCGGTCCACCTGGGCGACGGCAGCAATCGGCTTCTACGTGACTGGTCTGATCCTGCTGGGGCGCCGCTGGCGATGGCAGATACTGGCCGCGACGGCGCTTCCCCTACTCGCCACACTGCTCGTGGCGGCGCTGCCCCTCACCGGCAGGATCCTGCAGGACGGCTATGCGGACGAGCTGTCTCTGTCACCGGAAGAGACGGCTGTCAGCGGGGCGTACCAGCTCATCTCGGCGGTGAAACTGCTGTGGCCCACCCTTGCGGCGATCCTGTTCATAGCAGCCGTTTGGGGCGTCCTGCGCTACTTTCACTTCATACGGCCGCGGAGCGTCTCCGCTGGCACGCTGGCCGCGCTCTTCCTAGCCCTTGGCTTGCTCACAGCCGCCGAGTGGACCTTCGCGTCACCGCAGCATGCGGCCGACAAGCTGAAACGAGCAGCAACTCATCACACCAAGGCCCCACCGTATTTCGGTATTTCAGCGGACTGGGTCTGCGTCCGTCCTACAGTCTCGGTTCACACCCTGAACGAGCAGGGCGGCACGCTTGTACCAAGCACCCCCTACCTTTCGTTCGGCGTCGCCGAAGGCAACGTGGTCCTGTGGAACGCCGCCGCCGACCGCCCACTACGTGTTCCGGCTGGACAGGTGAAGCTGCTTCCCGCCGGGAACCCTGGGCTCTCGTGCGTCACATGACTGGACAACACAGCCGAGAGAGGGAACCGAGCGAATTTACTTGCGCTACGCAGCTCGGAACCACGGCTTCGGGAGCACTGCACCCCTCGCTGGGAGATTCCTGGGAGATGATCTTCCCTCAGAGGCCAACCGGAACCTCTCCGCGCCGCTTCAGAACAACCACCTGACCTGCAATTTTACAAGATTCGCAGGTGTCGATCCTGCCCGACCCTCGTTCGGGACGAAGAGGTCGTGGGTTCAAATCCCGCCACCCCGACAGAGGAAACACCAGGTCAGGGGCCTGATCCGCATCGCGGGTCGGGCCCCTGAGCGGTTGTGGGAGCCGAACTCGGGACACGGCCCCCCGGTGGCATGCGGAGAGCGGCAGGCACATCCATGACCACGGCGGGATCTGGCGGTAGAGGAAGTGGTACAGGAACCGGACTCGGTCTCGGGTCCTGCGGCGCCGTCCGTGCTTACCGATCCCGCCTCATCACCCCGCGAGCCTGACCGCCGTGGGCCTTGGCGACCGCCTTGTGCAAGTGGACGTCGACCAGGCTGGGGTTGTCGGAGATCACGACTACCGGCCCGGCCCCAGGCAGCCCGTCCGGGCTTACGCAGAGAAGGGTGTGACAGGAGGTGGGCCACATGCGTCAGCCGAGATCGGACAGGGTGTCGCCGAGCCGCTCGGCGAGCCCACCGTCGTCACCGGCCACGCGACGCGGGGTGCCCCAGTACACCGGGTCGGTCAACGGACACGGTCGCCGAAATGGTGCGGGAGCAGAGGCGCCTCCATGGGCTCATAGGGTGGATCACTGAGGTTTTCTCAGAGGCTATGGAGTCACACCGGGTCCGGCAGGTCCATGAGCGCGAGTTTGGCCGGGTCCACCACGGCGGTGACCGCGGTGATGTGGCCATCGGCGACGGTGAAGGCGAGGAGGGAGAGCGGGGTGCCGTCTTCGCTCCAGGAGATGACGCCGGGGTGACCATTGACGGTCGCCGCATGTCCTCGTGCCGCGCTGCCGGCCACTCGCGCGCGGGTGGCGACTTCGGTGGCCCCGAGCGTGACGAACGTGCCGTTCGGGGTGTGGACTGTGAACTTCACGTCGGGGTGGAGAACCTGCAGCAGTTGATCAAACCGGCCGTCGTGGGCTGCGGCCAGGAAGGCTTGGACCACCTCGCGTTGTTGTCGTCCGACGCTTGCCGGCTGCTGGGTGGCCTGTACCTTCCTGCGGGCTCGGCTGGCGAGCATTTTGGCCGCGTCGGCGGACTTGCCGAGAATGGTGCCGATCTCCGCGAAGGGCACGGCGAATACGTCGTGCAGCACGAACGCCAGTCGCTCGTCCGGGCGCAGCGAGTCGAGAACCGTGAGAAGCGCGAGGCCGATGGAGTCCCCGATTGCCGCGAGGTCTTCCGGAGCGGGAGTGTCGTCGAGCGTCACGGTAAATTCGGGTAGCTGGTCGTCGAAGGAGACTTCTCGGCGCGTCCGGCCCGAACGCAGGACATCGAGGCTGATGCGGCCGACCACGGTGGTCAGCCAGCCGCCGAGGTTGTCGATGGTGTCGGTGTCCTGGCGGGACAGACGCAGCCACGCCTCTTGGACCACGTCTTCCGCGTCGGCATGTGATCCGAGCATGCGGTAGGCGACGGCGCGGAGCCGGTCACGGTGGGACTCGAAGGCATCGGCGATCGGGTCCGTGGGATGGGTGCCGGCCATGTCGCTACCTCTCTGGAAGCTGCTCCGTCATAGGGATGACGCGCGCAGGCGCCGCAACGTAACCCGATGAAGGAGAGCACTCCCACATGGAAAACCGGCTCAAGAAGAAGAACACGAACAACCCCGATGTGTGGACCGCGATCCAGCACCGGACCGCGGCGGAACTGAAGGAACGATGGCGAACCCTCAAGCACGTCACCCTCAGCCCCAGCAGAATCGGCGACATAGCCCGCACCGCACTCGTCCTCAACGGGCACTGGAAATGACCTTCACTGAGAAAACCTCACTGGGCCCGAGATCACTGGCATCACCTCGTCGACCAGGTCCTCCGGCAAGGTGTTGCAAGGTGACATAGCTGTGCAGTTGCTCACTCACCAGTAGTTTCGGGATCTTTCCTGTCTGCCTGCGACGAACCGGTGGGTAGCTGGGCACGCAGGGTCTCACGTCTCGCGTCGGAATCTCACCCCTGGTGCCGGATGGACGTCGGATCCGATCTGGCGCCGAGACGTGCGGCTGCGCCGGGAACAGCGGGGTCGGCCGGCGCTGTTGCATCATCCGAGGGACCGGCACCGCACGGGCGGGGAACTCGGAGACCACAGGGTCGTCTGCGCCGACAGGATCCGGGCCGCGGGATCGCGGCAGGCCCGCCGCGCATTCGGACCAAGACGTATTTCTGCAGGAGGACTGCTTGATGACTGGCCGGCCGTTGACGCTCATGGCGGTGCACGCCCACCCCGACGACGAGGCCACCGGAACCGGAGGGGTCCTCGCGCGATACGCGGCGGAAGGCATCCGCACGGTTCTCGTGACGTGTACCGACGGCGGTTGCGGTGACGGACCGGAGGGGGTCAAGCCGGGCGACCCCGGGCACGATCCGGCGGCCGTCGCACTGATGCGCCGTCAAGAACTCCAGGAGAGCTGCGGCGTCCTGAAGATCGGTGATCTGGAGATGCTGGAGTATGCCGACTCCGGGATGATGGGCTGGCCGACCAATGACGCTCCGGGATCCTTCTGGCAGACCCCCGTGGAGGAAGGCGCGGCACGACTCGCGGAACTCATGCGGCACTACCGACCTGATGTGGTCGTCACCTACGACGAGAACGGCTTCTACGGCCATCCCGATCACATCCAGGCTCACCGCATCACGATGGCGGCGCTGGAGATGACCGCTCTGACACCGAAGGTGTACTGGACCACGATGCCCCGCTCGGGGATGCGGCGGTTCGAGGAGATCATGCGCGAGTTCGATCCGGACATGCCGGAGCCGGATCCTGCCGAGGCCGCCGCGATGGCCGAGATCGGCCTCCCCGACGATGAGATCACCACGTGGGTGGACACCACCGCGTTCAGCAGTCAGAAGTTCGACGCGCTGGCCGCGCACGCCAGTCAGGGCGAGAACATCTTCTTCCTCAGGATGGGCAAGGAGAGATTCGGTGAGTTGATGGGCATGGAGACCTTCGTACGTGTCCAGGACGCCACCGACGCGGCCGTACCCGAGAACGATCTCTTCGCCGGACTGCGCTGATCCACACATCCGGAGCGGAGCCCCGGAGAGCTCAGCCGGCACCAGCAAGTGCGGGGTCAGTTCGGCGGATTCGAGCTGAACCGCAGGCGTTGAACCGTAGACTTCGGCAGTCGACGCCGACGAGGTCCGGCCGTTGCACGCGCCCGCGGGGGAGGAGATCGCATGCACGACCCTTCGAACTCGACGGAGATCACCGAGCCTGAGGACAACGGCCGGAGCAACTCGCCTGTTGTGGACGATTCGACGTCCGACTCGGACATCGACTCGGCGACGGCGTCGACGGCCCTGGTGGAGGTGCTCCCAGGGGTGGCTGTCGTCGCCGGTGAGGTCCCGCCGGCGCTGAAGCCCGATCTGATCGACTTCGGGATCGTGCCGGCGGCTGACCGCAAGCAGATCTCAGCGATCCTCGCCTCGATCGGGGACGCGGCGACCGTGGTCGGCAATCTCGGAAACGCGTTCGCCAGTGTGCAGGGGCTCTACAGGATCGATGCCACGACACAGGCCCTGCTGAACAGCGGCGCGACGCTCGCCGTCAAGGACGGCGGGAACCTCGGAGCGGTGATGGTTCCTGACCGCATCCTGCGTCAGGCCCGCTTCTATTCCGTGAATGCGGTGAGCAAGGCGCAGACCGCGGCCTCGATCGGGCCGGCGCTGGCCATGGTCGGCCTTCAGATGATGCTGAGTGAGGTCTCAGGCCTCGTCAGGACCAACCTCGCGGTGACAAGTCAGGTCCTCACCACCATCCGCAAGGATCAGTGGGCCGAACTGACGGGTCTCGTCGCCGCCATCGATCGCGCGGTCGACCAGGCGCGAGAGATCGAATCAGTCCCGACGTCCTTGTGGGAGGACGTCGCGGGCAGTGGAGCGCTGCTGCAGAAGCAGCTTGAGCTCTACCAGGAAAACGTCCGCGACCACATCAGGCAGATCGATCGGGCCGACGCACGCGGCCACCGTGAGTATCTGCAGACGAACGCCGAGGCGATCGCCTTCGACGCCTATGCCCTCCTGTCCTCCCTCAAGGCATGGACCGGGTATCACGCGCTCCGCGCCGCAAGGGCGAGAGCCGCTGGACGCGAAGACGCCGCCGAAGCGCAGTACGCCGAGGTCATCGCGCGCCATACCCGCGCGGAGTTCGACTCGGCACTCGCCGAGTCGACGCGCCTCGTCGACGCGCTGACGCGGGAGCTGCGGATCACCGCCGAACTCCCCGGGCCCGACGCATGGCCGATGCCGGGGAAGCGGAAGGATGTGAAGGCAGCCCGCGAAGCCTCCGCCCGTCTTCTGAAGGCGATCGAGCCTCTTGCCGACGCTCTCCGTCCGCCGACCCCTCCGCTCAAGACCCCGGACATCGTCTGCGCACCCGGATCGCTGGATCTCAAGCCGTACCTTCGCATCCTGCGATGGCTCCTCGAGGACGGCGAGACCCTCCGTGTCCTCGGCTTCCCCGACCAGGTCGATACCGTCGGTCCGCTTTCTGCGATCGTCGGCGGAGCGAAGGAGAAGTTGGCGGCAGCGAGGGACAAGGCTGCGGCAAAGACACTGGTCGCTGTCACGGACCGCCGCATCACCACGGCCAAGACGAACGCATTCCTTGAGCAAGCCGAGATCCGTCAAGACCTCCCGATCGACCAAGTGCGATACGTCCGAGCAACGACCACACAGGACAGAAACGCGCGCTTGGCGATCGACCTCATCACGCGCGACGAGAACATCCGGTGGCTCTTCCACTCTGACGTCGACAACACTCAAGTGGGCGCCCTTGCCGCCGTGCTTGCCGAGTCGATGACGATCCCGGACGGTGAACGCGACGAGCTGCAACGGCGACGCTACGCCCCCATCGCGGCGGGCAAGCAGAGCGAAAGTACTGGCATGGGGTCTACCGAACCGACTGGATCCTAGGCCACGACCTGCGATGCCGAGTAGGCCTCCCTTGCCGCGCGCTCGCCGGGCTGCCACAGCATCCGTCGCGAGCAGACGGGCGCAGGAGACGAGAGCCGACTCGTGGGGTGCGTAGAGGTACGGGGCGATGCCGCTCTTGCGCGGGCGGAGTCACGCCCGCCCGGCCTCGGGCGAGTGAGGGAATCCTCGTCCGCTGCCGCCGCGTCCTCGGGCTCCGGTGGGTGGCCGGCGCCCACGGGCACGTAACCTTCGCGTTCCTTCTCCCCCACCGGTCAGCTCCCGGCGCCGCACGGCTGCTGCCCCTTCCTCGGAATCACGCCGGCCCAGGCCGACGCCCTCCCGCCCCGGGCTCCGGGCTCCGGGCTCCGGGCCCCTGGCCCCTGGCCCCTGGCCCCTGGCCCCTGGCCCCTGGCCGGGAGAATCCTGATTCCGAGGGGCGGTGGCCAGTCGTTAGGATGGTGGCGGCCCGTAGTGGGGTGTCGTCACCGAGAGTGGACGGCTCATGGACGCGGCGTACATGGCGTACGTGCCGGTGCCGTGGGTGGTGGTGGCCCATGCGGCCGTCTGTCTGGACCCGTAGTGGCACCCGTGGGGGCCGCAAGATCAATTGGAGCATCCCGGGATGGCTCGACACCTCATCACCAGCGCGCTGCCGTACATCAACGGGATCAAGCACCTGGGGAACATGGTCGGGTCGATGCTCCCGGCCGACGTGTACGCGCGCTATCTGCGGCAGCGCGGTCACGAGGTGCTGTACATCTGCGCGACGGACGAGCACGGCACGCCGGCCGAGCTCGCGGCGGCCGAGGCGGGGCTGCCGGTGGCCGACTTCTGCGCCCAGCAGCATGAGGTCCAGCGGGGCATCTACGAGGGCTTCGACCTGGCCTTCGACTACTTCGGGCGCAGCTCCTCGCCGCAGAACGTCGAGATCACCCAGCGCTTCGCCCGGCAGCTGCACCAGAACGGGTTCATCGAGGAGCGTGCCATCCGGCAGATGTACTCGGCGGCGGACAACCGTTTCCTGCCGGACCGGTACATCATCGGCACCTGTCCGCACTGCGGCTACGACAAGGCCCGCGGCGACCAGTGCGAGAACTGCACCCGCGTGCTCGACCCCACCGACCTGGTCGAACCGCGTTCGGCGATCAGCGGCAGCACCGAGCTGGAGGTGCGGGAGACCAAGCACCTCTTCCTGCTCCAGTCGAAGCTGGAGGGCGAGGTCAGGAAGTTCGTCGACGCTCACACCGACGAGTGGCCGGTGCTCTCCTCCTCGATCGCCCACAAGTGGCTCACCGAGGGTCTCCAGGACCGTTCCATCACCCGTGACCTGGACTGGGGCGTGCCGGTGCCCGCGGACACCTGGCCGGAGCTGGCGGCCGAGGGCAAGGTCTTCTACGTCTGGTTCGACGCGCCCATCGAGTACATCGGCGCCACCAAGGAGTGGGCGGACGCGCAGCCGGACAGCCGGGACTGGAAGTCCTGGTGGTACGAGGCCGACGAGTCCGTGCGCTACACCGAGTTCATGGCCAAGGACAACGTCCCCTTCCACACGGTGATGTTCCCGGCGACCCAGCTGGGCACCCGCGAGCCGTGGAAGAAGGTCGACTTCGTCAAGTCCTTCAACTGGCTCAACTACTACGGGGGCAAGTTCTCCACCTCGCAGAACCGCGGCATCTTCACCGACGCGGCGCTGGAGCTGCTGCCCGCCGACTACTGGCGGTACTTCCTGCTGGCGGCCGCCCCGGAGTCGGACGACGCCTCCTTCTCCTGGGAGTTCTTCTCCTCCGTGGTCAACAAGGACCTCGCGGACACGCTCGGGAACTTCGTCAACCGCGTGCTGTCCTTCTCCCGCAAGCGCTTCGGCGACGCCGTCCCGGCGGGCGCGGAAGCGGGCGAGGCCGAGGAGAAGCTCGGCCGGGAGATCGCGGGGCTCCTGGCGGAGTACGAGGAGCACATGGACGCGCTCCGGTTCCGCAAGGCGGCGGCCGCGCTGCGGGCGCTGTGGAGCGCCGGGAACGCCTACCTGGAGGAGAAGGCCCCCTGGCTGGAGATCAAGACCGACCAGGACGCCGCCGCGCTGACCCTGCGGACGGCCATGAACCTGATCCACCTCTACTCCGTCGTCTCCGAGCCGTTCATCCCCAGCTCCGCCAAGGCCATGCGGAGCGCCTTCGCACTGCCGGACGACACGGCGGCCTGGGTGAGCGCGGACGAGGCCCGGTCCCTGTCCTCGGTGCCCGCCGGTACGGGCTTCACGGTGCCGCCGGTGCTCTTCCAGAAGATCACCGAGGACGATCTGGAGAGCTACCGCGAGCGCTTCGGCGGCGAGCCGGAGGCGGACGCGGACGCCCGATAGCGGCGCTGCCGGGACGTCCGGTGCCGGCGGCGACGGCGTGAGTCCCGTGCGGCAGGTGGAACGGAGGGCCGCGGATCGTACGGAGACGCCGCGGCAGCTCTGGTACGCCGCCTACGGTTCCAACGTCCATCCGGAGCGGTTGCGGGCCTACCTCGCCGGGGGGCGGCCGCGGGGTGCGAGCCGGTGGTATCCGGGGTGCCGGGATCGGGCGATGCCCGCGGAGTCGGTGCCGGTGGAGTTGCCCGGGGTGCTGTACTTCGCGACGACGTCGCCCGTGTGGGGCGGCGGACGGGCCTTCTACGATCCGCGTGCCGAAGGACGCACCCTCGCGGTGGCGCACCTGGTGACGGCGGGGCAGTTCTCGGACATCGCGGCGCAGGAGATGTACCGGGAGCCCGGGACGGATCTCGATCTGTCCCGGGTCCTGGCCCGGGGACGGGACCGGATCGGCGCCGGGCGGTACCAGACCCTGGTGTACGCCGGGGAGTTGGCGGGCCGCCCGGTGTTGACGTGCACCGCGCCGTGGCGTGTGGGAGAGGTGCCGCACCTGCCTCCGGCGGCCGCTTATCTGCGCTTCCTGGCCACCGGACTGCTGACGGCGGACGGCGGCTGGAGCGCGGCGGCGGTCGCGGAGTACCTCGCCGGGGCGCCGGGGGCCGAGCGGCAGTGGTCGGCCGCTGATGTCCTGCGGCTCATGGCGTAGTGCGCCGCTGACGCCGCAACGGCGTGTGCCGGCGGGGCCGAGGGGCCCGGCAGTCCTGTGGGGTCTGCCGGACCGGCCGCCGGATCGCTATTCGTCCTGTTCCAGTTCGCCTTCCGTCTCCAGGTAGATCTGGCGGAGGGCGTCGAGGGCCGTGGGATCGGGCTTGGACCACATGCCGCGGGACTCGGCCTCCAGGAGGCGTTCGGCGATGCCGTGCAGGGCCCAGGGGTTGGACTCCTGGAGGAAGGCGCGGTTGGTCTCGTCGAGGACGTAGGTCTCGGTGAGTTTGTCGTACATCCAGTCGGCCACCACCCCGGTGGTGGCGTCGTAGCCGAAGAGGTAGTCGACGGTGGCGGCCAGTTCGAAGGCGCCCTTGTAGCCGTGGCGGCGCATGGCCTCGATCCACTTGGGGTTGACCACCCGGGCGCGGAAGACGCGGGAGGTCTCCTCGACGAGGGTGCGGGTGCGCACCGTCTCGGGGCGGGTGGAGTCGCCGATGTACGCCTCGGGGGCCGAGCCGCGCAGCGCGCGCACGGTGGCGACCATGCCGCCGTGGTATTGGAAGTAGTCGTCGGAGTCCGCGATGTCGTGTTCGCGGGTGTCGGTGTTCTTGGCGGCGACGGCGATCCGCTTGTAGGCGGTCTCCATCTCGTCGCGGGCCGGGCGGCCGGCCAGGTCCCGGCCGTAGGCGTAGCCGCCCCAGACGGTGTAGACCTCGGCGAGGTCGGCGTCGGTGCGCCAGTCGCGGGAGTCGATGAGTTGGAGGAGGCCCGCGCCGTAGGTGCCGGGGCGGGAGCCGAAGATGCGGGTGGTGGCGCGCCGTTCGTCGCCGTGTTCGCGCAGGTCCTGCTGGGTGTGGGCGCGTACGTGGTTGACGTCGTCCGGCTCCTCCAGGGAGGCGGCCAGCCGGACCGCGTCGTCCAGCAGGGCGACTGCGTGCGGGAACGCGTCGCGGAAGAAGCCGGATATCCGCAGGGTGACGTCGATCCGGGGGCGGCCCAGTTCGGCGGCGGGGATCGGCTCCAGGCCGGTGACGCGGCGGGAGGCGTCGTCCCACACCGGGCGGATGCCGAGCAGGGCGAGGGCTTCGGCGATGTCGTCGCCCGCCGTGCGCATCGCGCTGGTGCCCCACAGGGAGAGGCCGACGGAGGTGGGCCAACTGTCGTTGTCGGCGCGGTAGCGCTCCAGGAGGGAGTCGGCGAGGGCCTGGCCCGTCTCCCACGCCAGGCGTGAGGGGACGGCCTTGGGGTCGACGGAGTAGAAGTTCCGGCCGGTCGGGAGGACGTTGACCAGTCCGCGGAGCGGGGAGCCGGACGGCCCGGCCGGGACGAAGCCGCCGGCGAGGGCGTGGAGGGCGTGGTCGAGTTCGGCGGTGGTGGCCGCCAGGCGGGGGACGACCTCGCGGGCCGCGAAGTCGAGGATGTCGGCGACCTGCTGCGGGTGCCCGGCGGCTGCGCGGGGTACGGCCGCGGGGTCCCAGTCCGCCGCCTCCATCGCCTCGACCAGGGCGCGGGCCTGCTCCTCGGCCTGGTCGGAGGTGGCGCGGGTGGCCGCCGACTCGTCCAGGCCGAGGGCTTCGCGGAGGCCGGGGAGGCTGGTGGTGCCGCCCCAGATCTGCCGGGCGCGGAGGATGGCGAGGACCAGGTTGACGCGGTCGGTGCCGCTGGGCGCCGCGCCCAGGACGTGCAGGCCGTCGCGGATCTGCGCGTCCTTGACCTCGCACAGCCAGCCGTCGACGTGCAGGAGGAAGTCGTCGAAGCCGTCGTCGTCGGGCCGTTCTTCCAGACCGAGGTCGTGGTCGAGCCGGGCCGCCTGGATGAGGGTCCAGATCTGGGCCCGGATCGCCGGAAGCTTGGCCGGGTCCATGGAGCTAATCTGGGCGTACTCGTCGAGGAGTTGTTCGAGTCGGGCGATGTCCCCGTAGGAGTCGGCGCGGGCCATCGGCGGCACCAGGTGGTCGACGAGGGTGGCGTGCACCCGCCGTTTGGCCTGGGTGCCCTCGCCCGGGTCGTTGACCAGGAACGGGTAGACGAGCGGCAGGTCGCCGAGCGCGGCGTCGGGTGCGCACGCAGCGGACAGGCCCGCGTTCTTGCCGGGCAGCCACTCCAGGTTGCCGTGCTTGCCGAGGTGGATCACCGCGTCCGCGCCGAATCCGCCGTCGGCCTGGGGCGCGGCGATCCAGCGGTAGGCCGCCAGGTAGTGGTGCGAGGGCGGCAGGTCCGGATCGTGGTAGATGGCGATGGGGTTCTCGCCGAAGCCGCGGGGCGGCTGGATGAGGATCAGCAGGTTGCCGTGGCGCAGGGCGGCCAGGACGATGTCGCCGTCCGGGTTGTGCGTGCGGTCGACGAACATCTCGCCCGGCGGCGGGCCCCAGTGCTCCTCCACGGCGTCGCGCAGCTCCTGCGGGAGCGTGGCGTACCAGCGGCGGTAGTCGGCCGCCGGGATGCGGACCGGGTTCTTGGCCAACTGCTCCTCGGTGAGCCAGTCCTGGTCGTGGCCACCGGCCTCGATGAGCGCCCGGATGAGCGCGTCGCCGACGTGTTCCTCCGGCCCGGCCTCGTCGCCCGAACCGGCCTCGTCGTCCGAGCCGGCTTCGTCGCCCGAACCGGCTTCGGTGGGTGCGGCCGTGTGGGCGGTGCCGGTGGCCGGGGTACCGGTTCGGGGGAGGCCGGGGATGTCCTCGTCGCCGAAGTCGTAGCCCTCCGACCGGAGCCGCTGGAGCAGCGCGACCGCGCTGGCCGGGGTGTCGAGACCGACCGCGTTGCCGATCCGGGAGTGCTTGGTCGGGTACGCGGACAGCACGAGCGCCAACCGCTTCTCGGCTGCCGGGATGTGGCGCAGCCGGGCGTGGCGTACGGCGATGCCCGCGACCCGCTCGGCGCGCTCCGGGTCGGCGACGTAGGACGGCAGGCCGTCGGCGTCGATCTCCTTGAAGGAGAACGGCACCGTGATGAGCCGGCCGTCGAACTCCGGGACGGCTATCTGGCTCGCGGCGTCGAGCGGGGAGACCCCCTCGTCGTTCTGCTCCCAGTCGGTCCGGGGCGCGGTGAGGCACAGCGCCTGGATGATCGGTACGTCCAGGCTGGTGAGGGCGCCCGCGTCCCATGCCTCGTCGTCGCCGCCCGCTCCGGCCTCCGCGGGTTTGGTGCCGCCCGCGGCGAGCACGGTCGTCACGATGGCGTCGGCGGCGCGGAGTTCCTCGATGAGGTCGGGTTCGGGTGCGCGGAGCGAGGCCACGTAGAGGGGGAGCGCCCGGCCGCCCGCCGCTTCGACGGCGTCGCAGAGCGCCGCGGCGAAGGCGGTGTTGCCGCTCATGTGGTGGGCCCGGTAGTAGAGGACGGCGATGGTGGGGGCCGTCCCCGGCGCCGCCGGGTCGCCGGGGGAGGCGTCGCGGTCCGGCCCGCCGGCCGGGCGGACGCGGGTGGACGGTTCGCGGTCCAGGTGGCCCCATGCCGGGGCGGGTGCCGGGGGCTCGAAGCCGTGGCCGGTGAGCAGCACGGTGTCGGACAGGAAGCGGGCCAGCTGCACGAGGTTGGCGGGGCCGCCGTGTGCGAGGTAGGCGTGCGCCTCGGCCGCCACTCCGATGGGGACCGTGGAGGCGGCCATGAGCTGGGCGTCCGGGGCCTGTTCGCCGGTCAGGACGACGAGCGGGACGCCGGAGCCGCGCAGCAGGTCGATGCCCTGCTGCCAGGCCCGGATGCCGCCGAGCAGCCGGACGACGACGAGGTCGACTCCGTCCAGCAGCGCTTCGAGTTCGGTGCCGAGGGCGTCCTCGGGTATGCGGCTCGGGTTGGCGTAGCGGTAGGTGAGCGGTGCGGTGGCGGGGCTGTCGGCGCCGTCGCCCGGGGCCGGCGCGGTGACCTCGGCGGAGGCGGCACGGGCGCTGAGGAGGTCCGTGTCGGAGGTCGACAGGAGCAGGATCACCCGGGGGGCATCGTCGGGCGTGGCGACGGTCGCGTCGGAGTCGGCGTTGTCGCGTGACGAAAGCGGCATGCTGCTGTCGGCCCTTCCTCGGGGTGTCCGCGCCCCGGGCGGTCTCGGACGGCGGGAGTTCCTGGCTCACCCGGCCGTGGTGGCCGGGCTCACAGTGGCGGGACCGCGCCGGATTCGCACCGGGCTTCCTCCCCTGTCGCCGTCGCTGGCGATGTGGGCGGACCGGATGGTCCGCCCACAGCATCCTACGGGGGCCCGCCGCGCGGCGGGAGGGCACCCGTCGGGGCGGTCCGGTGCTCCGGGAGGGGTCGACGGGGGTCGGTATGCTCGCCGACATGGTCATGCCCTCCAGTCGTCCGTCCGCGCACGGCGCCATGCCAGTTGCCGATGCAACTAGTTGCGCAGCCCCGCGCGAGCGGGCCGACGCCTGCCCGGGAGCGCTGCGGCTGCACCCGGCGGACGACGGCGGACTGGCGCGGGTACGGGTGCCCGGCGGGGTGCTCGACGTCGCGCAAGCGGCGGCCCTGCACACGGCGGCGACCCGGCTCGGCTCCGGCGACCTGCATCTGACCTCCCGCGGCAACATCCAACTCCGGGGCCTCCGAGACGATGCTGGCCCCGAGCTGGCCGGGCTGCTGAGCGGAGCGGGGCTGCTGCCCTCGCTCGCGCACGAGCGCGTCCGGAACATCGTGGCCTCGCCGCTTTCCGGCCTGGACGGCTCCGGGCACCGGGACATCGCCGGACGACTCGCCGAACTCGACCGACTGCTGTGCGAAAGCGAAGTGCTGCGCGAACTGTCGGGGCGCTTCCTGTTCGCCGTGGACGACGGCCGCGGCGATGTCGCCGCGCTCGGAGCGGATGTGACCCTGCTCGCCGAGCCGGAGGGCACGACGCTGCTGTACCTCGGCGCCGACCGGGACGCCGGAGTGCTCCGCGTCGCGGACGGACACGCCGCAGCCGCGGCCGTGGTGGCCGCGGAGATCTTCCTCGCCGCCGTACGGGAGTCGGGGCTCCGCGCCTGGCGGGTCGCCGACCTCGCGGTGACCGGCGCCGAGTTGGCCCGCAGGACCGCACTCCGGCTGAGAACTGGAGCGCGGGAGGCGCCGCTCGCGCCTCTCCCGGCGACCCCGGCGCTCGGCCCCCGCTCTGAACAGACCCGCGCGGGGAACACCGCTGCTGCTCCCGTGCCCGGCCCGGTCACCGGCCCATCCGGGGCGGTGGCGCTCTCCGTGCTCGCCCCGCTCGGCCGGTTGACCGGTCGGCAGTGGGAGCTGCTGACCCGTACCGCCGAACGCGAGGGCGACGGCACGCTGCGGATGACTCCGTGGCGGGGCGTCGTCGTGCCCGGTCTCACGCGCTCACGTGCACCCGGCGCCCTCGCGGCGCTCGGCGCCACGGGGCTGGTGACCGATCCCGCCTCGCCCTGGCGGGGAGCGGGCGCCTGCGCGGGGCGCCCGGGCTGCGCCAAGTCCCTGACGGACGTACGCGCCGACGCCGCGGCTGCCCTGGCCCGTCCTGCTGCCGCCTCCGGCCTCGGCACCGGAAGCGGCTCGTCCGCGCTGCCCGTGTACTGGTCCGGGTGCGAGCGCCGGTGCGGGCATCCGCGCGGCGACCGGGTGGAGGTCGTGGCCGGGAACGACGGCTACCGGGTGGCGGTGGTGCGCGGCACCGGCGAAGAGCTCCCCGTCCCGGTCCCCGCCGGCTCCGACCCGGGCGCGGCCGCCGCGGCGGCCCGCGTACCGGAGGGCCCCGGACGACGGCGGGACGACGGGACCGGGCACGGCGGCGGCGCGCTTCCGGGCGCCGCGACACGGGAGAGCAACCGACCGTCCGAGCACAGCGGGGCACAGGTGCCCGCGCGCGAGGACTCAGCGACGGCAAGCCCATGACGACGAGCGGGAACACAGTGTTCGAGTACGAGAAGGACGGCGCTGCCATCTACCGGCAGTCCTTTGCCACCATCCGCGCCGAGGCGGACCTGGCGGGGCTGCCCGCCGACGTCGCCCAGGTCGCGGTACGGATGATCCACGCCTGCGGCATGGTCGACCTGGTCCGGGACCTCGCCCACACTCCGCGGGTCGTCGCGGAGGCCCGCGCGGCTCTCCGCGCGGGCGCGCCCGTCCTCTGCGACGTCGCCATGATCGCCAGCGGCGTCACCCGCAGGCGGCTTCCGGCCGACAACGAGGTGGTGTGCACCCTCGCCGACCCGGAGGTGCCCCGGCTCGCGGCCGAACTGGGGACGACACGTACCGCCGCCGCCCTCGAACTGTGGCGCGACCGGCTGGAGGGGTCGGTCGTGGCGATCGGCAACGCGCCCACGGCGCTTTTCCGGCTGCTGGAGATGATCGAGGAGGGGGCGCCGCGGCCGGCTGCCGTGATCGGGGTGCCGGTCGGTTTCGTCGGGGCCGTGGAGTCCAAGGAGGCGCTGGCCGAGCACGCCTCCGGGCTGGAGCATTTGATCGTCCACGGCCGCAGGGGTGGCAGCGCCCTGGCCGTCTCCGCGCTCAACGCCATCGCGAGCGAGGAGGAATGAGGCAGGTGACCGGCAGCGCGGAGGAGGAGCAGGTGAACACCGTGTCCGACGATGCGGCAGCGCACGACGCGGCGGCGGACGGCGGGAGCGGCACGCCCGCGGGCGGGGCGGCGACGCACGGCGACCCGGCGACCGGCGGCCGCGCAGCGGTCGAAGCCCGGACCCCCGAAGCGACAGGAGCCGCGGGCACCGGCGGCGCCGGGCGGTTGATCGGCGTGGGGCTGGGGCCCGGTGACCCGGCGCTGATGACGGTGCGGGCGGTGGAGGCCATCGCGGAGGCGGACGTCGTCGCCTACCACAGTGCCCGGCACGGCCGGTCGATCGCACGCTCCATCGCGGAGCGCCATCTGCGGGCCGACCACGTGGAGGAGGCGCTGGTCTATCCCGTCACCACCGAGTCCACCGACCACCCGGGCGGCTACCGGGGCGCGCTGGAGGACTTCTACACCGAGGCGTCGGCGCGACTGGCCGCGCATCTGGACGCGGGGCGGACGGTGGCCGTGCTCGCCGAGGGCGACCCGTTCTTCTACGGCTCGTACATGCACATGCACAAGCGGCTGGCGCACCGGTACCCGACGGAGGTCGTGCCCGGTGTCACCTCCGTGAGCGCGGCCGCAGCCCGGCTCGGCACCCCGTTGTCGGAGGCCGAGGAGGCGCTGACGGTGCTGCCCGGCACGCTGCCCGAGGAGGAGTTGACCGCCCGGCTCGCCTCCAGCGACGCGGTCGCCGTGATGAAGCTGGGGCGCACGTTCCCCAAGGTGCGCCGGGCGCTGGAGCGGTCGGGGCGGCTGGCCGAAGCCCGCTACGTGGAGCGCGCCACGATGGAGGGCGAGCGCACCGGGCGGGTCGCGGACGTGGATCCGGACTCCGTGCCGTACTTCTCTGTCGCCGTGCTGCCGAGCAGGGTCGGCGCGCCGGCCCGCGAGTGCCGCGAGGACTCCCCCGGCGAGGTCGTCGTCGTGGGCACCGGCCCCGCCGGACCGCTGTGGCTCACCCCCGAGACGCGCGGCGCGCTGGCCGCCGCCGACGACGTGGTCGGCTACACGACCTATCTGGACCGGGTGCCGCGCCGGGACGGCCAGCGGCGGCACGGCTCCGACAACCGGGTGGAGGCCGAGCGCGCGGAGTTCGCCCTGGAACTGGCGCGGCGCGGGCGGCGGGTGGCCGTCGTCTCCGGCGGGGACCCCGGCGTGTTCGCCATGGCGACGGCCGTGCTGGAGGCGGCCGAGCAGGACGCGTACGCGGACGTCCCGGTACGGGTGCTGCCCGGGGTGACGGCCGCCAACGCGGCAGCGGCCCGCGTGGGGGCGCCGCTGGGCCACGACTACGCCGTGCTCTCCCTCTCCGACCGCCTCAAGCCCTGGGAGGTCATCGCCGGCCGGCTGCGCGCCGCGGCGGCTGCCGACCTGGTGCTGGCCCTCTACAACCCCGGTTCCCGCAGCCGCACCTGGCAGGTCGGCAAGGCCCGCGAGGTGCTGCTGGAGCACCGGGCGCCGGACACCCCCGTGGTGGTGGCCCGGGACGTCGGCGGGGAGGGGGAGCGCGTGCGCACCGTCCCGCTGGCCGAACTGGACCCGGACCAGGTGGATATGCGCACCCTGCTGCTCGTCGGCTCCTCGCAGACCCGGACCTTCGGCGGAGCGGACGGCCCGGCGCGGGTGTGGACCCCGCGGCGCTATCCCGAGGACTGAACCGCCCGCCGCCCGCCGCCCGCTGCGGGGCAGCGAGCGACGGGCGGCGGTCCCCGGCCGGTGGGCTGCTGCTCACCGGCCCGGCCGGGCGGGCAGCTCGTCGGCCTCGGGGCGCGGGGGCCGGTCGGAGAGCTTGAGCCAGACCACCCCGGCGATGATCACGGTCAGCCACACGGCCTTGACCGGGGTGAGGGTCTCGTCGAAGAAGACGGGGCCGAGCAGCGCGGCTCCGACGGCGCCGATACCGGCCCAGACCGCGTAGCCGAGGCCGACGTCGAGGGTGCGCAGGGCGAGGCTCAGGGAGAAGAGCGTCAGCAGGAAGAAGACGACAGCGACAAGCGACCAGGACAGCACGGTGAAGCCGTGGCTCCCTCCCACGGAGAGCGCGTAGCCGACCTCGAACGCTCCGGCCAGGAGGAGCACGAGCCAGGCTCGCGCCCGGCCGCTGCGGGTGGCGGCGTCGCCGCCGCCGCTGGTGTCGCCGTGGCGGACGGTGTCGTTGTTGCCGAGATTGGCGGTGTTGCCGAGGGTGTCGTTGTTGCCGAAGGTGGCGGTGTCGTTGGACATGTGCGGGCCCTTCTCATGGACGCGGGAACGCGTGAACGGAACGAACGGGTTGAACGGGGACAGAGGGGCGGCGGGCCGCGTGCCGGATGGTCAGGCTGCTCCGCTGAGCTGGAGGCCGACGACTCCGACGATGACCGCGGCGATGCCCAGGAGCTTGCGCCAGTCGAGGCGTTGGCCGAAGAGGAGGGCGCCGAGGACGACGATCCCGACGCCCGCGGCGGAGGTCCAGATCGCGTAGCCGACGCCGACGTCGAAGGTCAGCAGGGCCAGGCTGAGGAGGTAGGTGGCGATGCCCCCGCTGGCCAGGGTGGCCGCGGTCCAGCCGGGCCGGGTGAAGCCCTGGGCCTTGCCGGCGGAGAGGGCGACGGTGATCTCGAAGACGACGGCGGCGCCGAGGTAGAGCCAGTGCATGAGGTGTCCTTGGGTCGAAAGGGCGCGAAAGAGCGCGAACGGGAAGGGGCTTGAACGGATTCGCGGGGCGCGAGAAGGCGCGCGGGGGTCAGGAACGGGCGGTGGAACCGGGGTGCAGTTCGCGGTGGCGAGCCGGCGGGACTCGGAGCCGAGCCGGGTCCGCGGTCAGGCGGCGGCCGCCTCCCGCAGCGCGCGGCTGATCACGCCCTCGGCGGCGACGCCTTCGATGCGCCGGTCGCCGATGACGAGCGTGGGGACGACGGTGATCTGCATCCGGGCCGACTCCGCCAGTGCCCGCCGGTGCCGCTCGGCGTACTCCGGGTCGTCGAGGGCCGCGGTGTAGCCGGCCGGGTCGAGGCCCGTCTCCGCGGCGAGCCGGGCCAGGACCGCGCGGTCCCCGATGTCCAGGTCCTCGCGGAAGAAGGCCGCCTGCACCCGCCGGTGGTAGGCCCCGGCCCGGCCCTGCTCCGCGGCGTACTGGGCGCCGCGGAAGGCCGACTCGGTGTAGGGCTGCGGCGAGAGGTTCGGCAGCCGCATCGGCACCTGGTGGCGGCGTGCCATCGGATACACGGCACGCTGCCAGATGTCGGGCAGGTACGGGTCCTCCGGGCGGAGCGTGGGCGCCGGGCGGGGGCGCAGTTCGTGGGGGTGGTGGACGACCTCGATGTCGGACCGGTCACGGACCGCCCGCTCGATCACCTCGTCGGCGATCAGGCAGAACGGGCAGACGTAGTCCGACCACAGATGGATCCGCGCGGTCATGACGACCTCCGATTCCCCTGGGCACCCCCGGTGGGTGCGGCTCCCAGAGCGTGGAACCTCACACCGGTGTCAACTGCAAGACTGGAGTCCCACGGACGGCCTCGGGAGGTCTCATGCGGATCGGTGAGCTGGCGGATGCCAGCGGCGTCAGCGCCCGGTCGCTGCGGTACTACGAGGAGCAGGGGCTCATCCGCTCCCGGCGCACGCCCGGCGGCTGGCGGGACTTCGACGCGTCCATGGTCGAGCGGGTGGTGATGATCCAGCACCTGTTCGCCGCCGGGCTGAGCAGCGCCACCGTCAACGAACTGCTGCCCTGTCTGGAGGCACCGCTGGAGGAGCGCAACGGCGTCATGGAGCAGTTGCTCGCCCAGGAGGTCGAGCGGCTCCGGGCCAAACGGCGCGACCTCGACCGCGAACTCGACACGCTCCAGGCGCTCCGCAACGAGACGGCCGTGCCCGACGACGCCCAGTGATCCCTCGGTGTCCCCTCGGCCGCTGACACCTCTGCGCTCCTGCCCGCAACACGCCAAAGGCCGCCTTATGTGGTGGGCTGCCGGGCGGAGGCGCCGCGACGGGCGCGCACGCACGGCGCTGCGGCAACACCAGCAGCGGCAGCGGCAGCGGCAGCGGCAGCGGCAGCGCGCACGGGACGACGGTGCGGGACGGGACGAGGAAGGGCGGAGGCAGCGTGCGAACCATCGGGCTGATCGGCGGAATGAGCTGGGAGTCCTCGGCGGAGTACTACCGGATGCTCAACGAGCTCGCCAGGGACCGGAAGGGCGGGCTGCACTCGGCGCGGCTGGTGCTGTATTCGGTCGACTTCGCCGAGATCGAGGTACTGCAGGCGCAGGGGCGCTGGGACGAGGCGGGCGGCATCCTCGCGGCCGCCGCCCGGGCCCTGGAGGCGGCGGGCGCCGATCTGCTGGTGCTGTGCACGAACACCATGCACCGGGTCGCCGAGCACATCGAGGAGGCCGTGGAGGTGCCGCTGCTGCACCTGGCCGACGCGACGGCGCGGGCGGTGCGGGCGGCGGGGCTGCGGCGCGTCGGCCTGCTGGGAACCGCGTTCACCATGGAGCAGGACTTCTACCGGGGACGGCTGGCGGCCGGCGGTCTGTCGGTGCTGGTCCCCGGCTCCGCCGACCGGGAACGGGTGCACCGCGTGATCTACGAGGAGCTGTGCCGGGGAATCGTGCTGGACGCGTCCCGTGCCGCGTACCGGCGCGTCATCGACACGCTGGTGGCGGACGGGGCGGAAGGCATCGTGCTGGGGTGCACGGAGATCGAGTCGCTCATCGGGCCGCAGGACAGCCCGGTGCCCGTCTTCCCCACCGCCCGGCTGCACGCGGAGGCCGCCTTCGATGCGGCGGACCGGTGACCCGCGCGGCTCGGCGACACCCCCGAGCGGCGGGCCGCAAGAGCGGCGCAGGCGGCCGGTGAGGGGGTGCCGGTCACATTCCGCGGAGCGCCTCGGCCGCCTCCTCGGGGCTCGTCACCTCCCGTACGCCGGGCGGGACCGGCGGGCGGCGGACGACCACGACGGGCAGTCCCGCCTCCCGCGCCGCCGCGAGCTTGGGCGCCGTGGCCGCACCGCCGCTGTCCTTGGTCACCAGCACGTCGATGCGGTGGCCGCGCAGCAGCGCGCGCTCGTCGTCCAGCGCGAAGGGGCCCCGGCTGAGCAGCAGCTCCATCCGGGCGGGAACGGGCGTGCCCGGTTCCGGAGGGTCGACCGAGCGGGAGAGGAACCACAGCCCGGCGCTCGCGGGCCCGGCGAACGCGGCCAGTCCCAGGCGTCCGGTCGTCAGGAAGATCCGCCGTCCCAGCCGCGGCAGCAGCCGCGCTGCCTCCGGCAGCGAGTCCGCCAGGTGCCAGTCGTCCCCCGCACCGGGCACCCACCCGGGGCGGCGGAGGGCGAGCAGGGGAACATGGGCTCCGGCTGCGGCTTCGGCGGCATGGAAACTGATCTTCTCGGCGAAGGGATGGGTGGCATCGATGAGAACGTCCACATGGTGTGTACGCAGCCATTCCGTGAGCCCCGGCACGCCTCCGAAGCCCCCGACCCGCACCTGGCCCACCGGCAGCCGGGGCCCCGCGACGCGTCCGGCCAGCGAACTGGTGACCCGGAGGCCGGGGGTGCCCGCCAGCAGTTCCGCCAGGCGGCGGCCCTCCGTCGTCCCGCCGAGAATCAGTGCGTGCACGGGGTCCGGTTCCTCTCATGTCTGAGCCGAGCGAGGCCGCTGCGAGCGAGGCCGCTGCCGGCGGGGCCCCGGAGAGCGAGGCGGCAGGCGAGGCCAAGGGCGGGCGCGATGCCCAACTCAAGCACACCGGGCTGCGGCCGGGCTGGACGACCGGTGCCTGTGCGACAGCGGCCACGACCGCCGCCTACACCGCGCTGCTGACCGGCGACTTCCCCGATCCGGTGACGATCACCCTGCCCAAGGGCCAGACCCCCGCCTTCGCCCTCGCGTACGAGGATCTGCGGCCGGGCATCGAGGCCACGGCCGCGGTCGTCAAGGACGCGGGCGACGACCCCGACGTCACCCACGGCGCCCTGGTGCGGGCCACCGTGCGCCCTCTCGCGCCGGGTGCGGGCGTCGTCTTCCGGGCCGGGCCCGGCGTGGGCACCGTCACCCGCCCCGGCCTGCCGCTCGACGTGGGCGAGCCCGCCGTCAATCCGGTGCCGCGGCAGATGATGCGCGAGCACGTCGCCCGCGTGGCGGACGGGCACGCAGCCACCGGCGCCGACGTGGAGATCACCCTGTCCGTCGACAACGGCGCGGAGATCGCCCGCTCCACCTGGAACCCGCGACTGGGAATCGTCGGCGGGCTGTCGATCCTGGGGACGACCGGCGTCGTCGTCCCCTACTCGTGCTCCGCGTGGATCGACTCGATCCGGCGCGGGGTGGACGTGGCCCGTGCCGCGGGGCGGACGCATGTGGCCGGTTGCACGGGATCGACCTCGGAGCGGACCGTCGTCGCCGAGTACGGGCTCCCGGAGGACGCGCTGCTGGACATGGGGGATTTCGCGGGCGCCGTGCTGAAATACGTACGCCGCCACCCGGTGGACCGGCTCACCGTGTGCGGCGGTTTCGCCAAGCTGTCCAAGCTGGCGGCCGGGCATCTGGACCTGCACTCCAAGCGCTCCCAGGTCGACAAGGGCTTCCTCGCCGGCCTGGCCCGGACGGGCGGCGCCGACGAAGACCTGGCGGACCGGATCCGGGCGGCCAACACGGGTCTCGCCGCGCTCCAGTTGTGCGCCGCCGCGCACGTCCCGCTCGGCGACCTCGTCGCCGAGGCGGCGCGCGACGAGGCGCTCGCCGTCCTGCGCGGGGCACCCGTGCGGGTGGACGTCCTCTGCATCGACCGCGCGGGGACGGTCGTCGGACGCAGCGCCGTGCGCTAGCGCCCCGCGCGGCCCTCAGCAGGTGTGGCGGTCGCGTTCCGCGGAGTAGAGGTGGCTGTCGCGGAAGTGCTCGGCGGCCAGGGTGCGGCCGACCAGGATGACGGCCGTCCGGCTGAGCCCGGCCGCCGTCACCCGTTCCGCGATCTCCTCCAGGGTGCCCCGCAGTACGACCTCGTCGGGGCGGCTGGCGAACGCGACGACCGCTGCCGGGCAGTCGCCCCCGTAGTACGGGAGGAGTTCGGCGACCACCTCGTCCACGTACCGCACCGCGAGGTGCAGTACGAGCAGTGCGCCGCTGCGGCCCAGCGTGGCCAGGTCCTCGCCGTCCGGCATGGGGGTGGCCTGCCGGGCGACCCGGGTCAGCACGACGGTCTGGCCGACGGTCGGCACGGTCAGCTCCCGCTTCAGCGCGGCGGCCGCCGCCGCGAACGCGGGGACACCCGGTACGACCTCGTACGGCACCTCCGCGGCCGTCAGCCGCCGCATCTGCTCGGCGACGGCGCTGAAGACGGAGGGGTCTCCCGAGTGCAGCCGCGCCACGTCGTGCCCCTCGCGGTGCGCGCGGACCAGTTCCTCGGTGATGGCGTCCAGGTCGAGTTGCGCGGTGTCGACCAGCCGCGCGTCGGGCGGGCACTCGGCGAGCAGTTCCCTGGGCACCAGGCTGCCCGCGTACAGGCAGACCCGGCAGGCGGCCAGCGTCCGGGCGCCGCGCACCGTGATCAGGTCGGCGGCGCCGGGCCCGGCGCCGATGAAGTACACCGTCATCTCTCGTCTCCCCACGCGTCCTCGGGTCCCCGTACGTCTTCGGGCGGCTCGCCCGTCACCTCAGCGGCGCTCTTGCACACCGCCCACTGGGTCACCGGCATCGCCTGCCGCCAGCCGGTGAAGCCGCCCACCGGCACCCCGTGCGCGACGGAGAGCCGCACCAGTTCACCGCCGTACCTGCGGTACCAGCGCACCAGCAGCGCCTCGGACTCCAGCGTGACGGTGTTGGCGACCAGCCGCCCGCCCACCGGCAGCGCCGCCCAGCAGGCGGCCAGCAGACCGGGCGCCGTCAGCCCGCCGCCGACGAACACCGCGTCCGGTGTGGGCAGTCCGGACAGCGCCTCCGGTGCCGTACCGGTGACCACCCGCAGCCCCGGCACCCCCAGCCGGTCGGCGTTGCGCGCGATCCGCCCGGCACGCTCGCCGCTGCGCTCCACGGTCACCGCCCGGCAGGCCGGATGGGCCCGCATCCACTCCACCGCGATCGACCCCGCGCCGCCGCCCACGTCCCACAGCAGTTCACCGGGCGCGGGCGCCAGCGCGGCCAGCGTCGCGGCCCGCACATGGCGCTTGGTGAGCTGCCCGTCGTGCTCGTACGCGGCGTCCGGCAGCCCGGGTACCGCACCCGGCCGCACCACGTCGGCCTCCGGGCCGGCCGCACAGACCACGGCGACGATGTTGAGCGGGTCGCCCGGCGGATGCCGCCAGTCCTGTGCCGTCCCCGCGCTGGAGCGCTCGCGCGGGCCGCCGAGCTGCTCCAGCACCCGCATCCGGCTCGGTCCGAAGCCGTGCTCGCGCAGCAGCTCCGCGACCCGGGCCGGGGTGTCGGCCCCGGCGCTGAGCACCAGCAGCCGCCGCCCGTCATGGAGCGCGGCGGCGATCCGGGCGAGCGGCCGGCCGACCACGCTGACCACCTCGCACTCCTCCAGCGCCCAGCCGAGCCGCGCACACGCGTGGCTCACGGACGAGGGGTGCGGCAGCACCCGGAGGGACAGCTCCGGCAGCAGCTCGGCCAGGGTGCGGCCGATACCGTAGAAGTACGGGTCACCGCTGGCCAGCACCGCGATCCGGCGCCCCGCGTGCGCCGCGAACAGCCCCGGCACGGCGGGCCGCAGCGGGGACGGCCACGCCACCCGCTCCGCGGCGCACTCCGCGGCGGGCAGCAGGTCGAGTTGCCGCGCGCCCCCGAAGACCACCTCGGCGGCGCGCAGCGCCTCCCGGGCGGGCTCGGCCAGCCCCGGCCAGCCGTCGGCGCCGACGCCGACGACCGTCACCTCGGGCGGGACGGCGGCGGACGGGGGCATCGCAGACACGTCGGGGATCGCAGCCACCTTCACCTTGGAGATCGCACAGCTCTCGAACAGGGACGGCTCGAACTGTACTGTTCGGGACCCCGCACTCCGACCGCCGGTCCCCGCACCACCGGCCCCGGCAGCCGCCCCCGGTCCGCCGGCCCGGACCAGCGGTCCCCGGTCCGCCGGAGGCGGCCCCCGGGCCACAATGGGGCGCATGGATCAGAACGCACTGCCCGACCACGCCATGCCCGACTGGGAGAAGCGGTTCAGGGCGCCGCGCGTCTCCCTGCCCGAGTGGGCCGAGGACGCACCCGCCCGGTCGCTGTTCGTATCGAACGCGACGGGCACGTTCGAGCTGTACGCCTGGGACCGGACGACCGGCGAGCAGCGGCAGGTGACCGACCGGCCCAACGGGACCACGGACGGCACCCTTTCGCCCGACGGCGAGTGGATCTGGTGGTTCTCGGACACCGACGGCGACGAGTTCGGTGTCTGGATGCGGCAGCCCTTCGCAGGCGGCCCCGACGCCCGCGCAGTCGAGGGGCTGGACCCCTCCTACCCGGCGGGCCTGGCACTCGGCCGGGACGGCACCGTGGTGCTCGGCCGCTCCACGGACGAGGACGGCTCCACCGTCCATGTGCTGCGCCCCGGCTCGCCCGCGCCCGTCGAGATCTACCGGCACAGCGAGTCGGCGGGCGTGGGCGACCTCTCGCACGACAGCAGCCTGCTGGTGATCGAGCACACCGAGCACGGGGACGCCATGCACGCGGCACTGCGCGTCGTACACCCCGACGGCTCGACCGTCGCGGAGCTGGACGACAGCGAGGGCGGCACCGTGGAACTGGGGCTGACCGTGCTCGGCTTCGCCCCGGTCGACGGCGACCCGCGGCTCCTGGTCGGCCACCAGCGGCACGGCCGGTGGGAGCCGATGCTCTGGGACCCGGTGGCGGGCACGACCACGGAGCTGGCGCTGGACCTGCCCGGCGATGTCGCCGCCGAGTGGTATCCGGACGCCGCAGCGCTGCTGATCGCCCACAGCCACCAGGCCCGCGACGAACTCTTCCGCTACGACCTGACGAGCGGCACGCGCACCCGCATCGAGACGCCCGCCGGGTCCGTCATGGGCGTGACGGCGCGGCCGGACGGCGCCGTGGAGTACCTGTGGTCGTCCGCCGCCGAGCCGCCCCAGGTGCGTTCCGCGAGCGGCGCCACCGTGCTCGACCCGCCCGGGATGACCGCTCCGCGCTCGGTGCCCGTCGAGGACGCCTGGGTCGAGGGGCCCGGCGGGACCGTGCACGCGCTGGTGCAGAAGCCGGCCGGGACGGGCCCCTTCCCCACCGTCTTCGAGGTGCACGGCGGCCCCACCCACCACGACAGCGACGCCTTCGCCGGGCAGCCCGCCGCCTGGGTCGACCACGGCTTCGCCGTCGTGCGGGTCAACTACCGCGGCTCCACCGGATACGGCCGCGCCTGGACGGACGCGCTCAAGCACCGGGTCGGCCTGATCGAGCTGGAGGACATCGACGCCGTCCGCGCCTGGGCCGTCGGCTCCGGTCTCGCCGATCCGGACCGGCTGGTGCTGGCGGGCGGCTCCTGGGGCGGCTACCTCACCCTCCTCGGGCTCGGCGTCCAGCCGGAGGTGTGGGCGCTGGGGCTGGCCGCGGTGCCCGTCGCGGACTACGTCACCGCCTACCACGACGAGATGGAGGCGCTGAAGTCCCTGGACCGCACCCTGCTCGGCGGCACGCCGGAGGAGGTGCCCGAGCGGTTCGAGGCGTCCTCGCCGCTGACGTACGTCGACAAGGTGCGCGCGCCCGTCTACGTCTCGGCCGGGGTCAACGACCCCCGCTGCCCGATCCGGCAGGTGGAGAACTACGTCACCCGGCTCGAGGAGCGCGGCCACCCGCACGAGGTGTACCGCTACGACGCGGGACACGGTTCCCTCGTCGTCGAGGAGCGGATCAAGCAGATCCGGCTGGAGATCGACTTCGCGTTGCGTCATCTTCCGCGGACGGACGCGGAAGGCCGGCATCCGCTTCCGGACCGTCCGGCGTGAGTCCCAGCGCGGCGTCCGCGGCCGTCTCCGCCTCCCGGCGGAAGAAGCGGAACCACATGAACACCACGAACCCGGCGAAGACGAACCACTGCGCCGTGTAGCCCAGGTTCTGGAACGCCTTCATGTCGAGGCCGGTGTTGTCGGGCGCGACCGGCGGCACCGGTCTCAGCGGCCGCTGCGTGTGCTGCTCGGTGATCCAGGCGTCCCGCACCCCGTAGGGGACGACGTTGACGAGCGGCGCGGCGCTCACGAACCCCAGCTGCCCCTCCGGCAGCGCGCCCGGAGCGCCGGCATCGTGCTGCGACTCCGGTGCCTGGAGCACCCCGGTGACGGTGACCTCCCCCTCGGGCGCCGCCGGCACCCGGTCCGGATCGGCCGCGCCGGGCAGCCAGCCGCGCACCACGGGCAGGGCCTTGCCGCCGCCGTCGGGGCGCAGCAGGGACAGTACGTAGAAGCCCCGCTTCTCCTCGACCGTCCGGTCGGGGACGAGCAGCGGGTGCGCCGCGTCGAACCGGCCCGTCACCGTGGCCGTGCGGCCCACCGTCTCCTGGGTCACCGGGAGCAGCTCCCGCAGCGGCCGCGCCTCGGCGCGCGCCTCCGCGCCGGACTGCTCCCGCTGCTCCTGGTGCCGTTCGACGCGGTCGTCGAAGCGGCTGAGCTGCCAACTGCCCATCAGGACGCAGACCGGAATCGCCACCAGGGCGAAGAGGTTGATCGCCCACCATCGCGGCGTCAGCAGGAACCGGTACACACTCCCACAGTACGGCCACACACCGGCGCCGCTGCCAGGAGGGCCCGGCAGGCGGAGGTCCGCTGCGCGGGGGCCGCCGGGGCCCGGCCGACGAGGGCTCCGCGCCGGGTCAGTTCTGCGGGATCACGCCCGTGCGGTAGACCGTTCCGCTGCCGCACGCCCCGGAGACCTTCGTGCCCGCGGCAGGGGCACCGCCCTCCGGAGTGTGGGAGATCACGACATCGGCGTCGCCGCCACCCGGGTCGCCGCCACCGCCGTCGCCCTCGCCGGGCGTTCCGGTGCCGCCGCCGGAACTCTCCCCGCCGCCGTCCGCGGAGCCGTCGCCGCTGCCGGCGCCGGGGCCGGTGGTCTCGCCGTCGCCGCGGCCGCCCTGCGGCGTGGGCGAACTGCACCCGCCGCTGGGCACCCACGCGAACTTCACCACATACGCCTGGCCGGGGCGCAGCACGACCTCGTCCCGTGCGGCGGCCGGATCGCCGAGGCCGGGCGCCGGATCACCCGCGGTGTGGTCGACGACCAGGACCTGCCCGCCGCCGGCCCTGCCCTGCACGGAGGCGCCGACCAGCCCTTCGCCCTGGACCGTGCAGGGGTCGCCGGAGACGTTGGCGACCCGGAAGCTGCCGTAGACGGTCCCCTTGCTGTCGGGCGCCCCGGATTCCGCGGAGCCCCCGCCGAGCTGGTTGCTGCCGCAGGTGGGTGCGCTGGCGCTGAGCGTCTCGTTGGGGTCGGCGCTGTCGCCGGGGCCGCCGGTGGGCGCGGGGTGAGTTCTTCCGTCGCCCTTGTGCTTCTTGTCCTTGTCCTCGTCCTTGCCGCCGTCCCGGTCCTCCTCGCCCTTGCCGCCGTTGCCGCCGGTGCCGGCCTCGGGACCGCGGGTCTGGCCGTGGACGCTGCCCGCGGTCACCGGGTGGTCGTCCCCGCCGACGCCGGGTACGCCGCCGTAGACGAGCGCGGGCACGCCGACGAGGGCCACGAGGGCCGCCGCCACACCGCCGACCATCGCCTGGCGGCGGTGCGCGCGCCGTGCGGGCACCGCCCGCTGGAGGTGGTCGAGGGTGCGGTCGAAGCTCTCGGCGGGCGGTTCGATGCCGCGGACGCTGTGCTGCAGGAGGTCCCGGAGGGTCTCTTCCTCGGAGCTGAGCGCGGACTCGTCGAACAGGTCGAGCGACATCTCCTCGGAAGCGCCGGACTCCTGCCCGGAGCCGGACTCCTGCCCGGAGCCGGACTCCTGCCCGGAGCCGGACTCCCGCGCGAGGCCCGCCGCCCCGGCGGCAGCGCCCTCCTCGGCGGCAGCGCCCTCCTCGGCGGGGTGTCGGTCCGCGGCCCCTTCCGGCCCGTCCGCGCGCGAGTCCTGCGCCTCGGGGGGACCCGGCACCTCAGGCGAGCCGGGTGCCTGGGGGGAGTCCCCCGGCACTTCGTGCGACCCGCGCGGCTCCTCGCCGTCGGGGAAACCCAGTCCGTCACTCATGACGCCGCCTCCATGGCGGTGCGCAGCGCGGCGATCCCGCGCGAGCCGTATGCCTTCACGGAACCCAGGGAGAGACCGAGCACCTCGGCCACCTGAGCCTCCGTCATATCGGCGAAGTACCGCAGCACCAGCACTTCGCGCTGGCGCCGCTGCAGGCCGCGCATCGCCTTGATCAACTGATCCCGTTCGAGCTGCTCGTACGCCCCCTCCTCGGCGCTCGCCATGTCGGGCATCGGCTTGGAGAGCAGCTTCAGCCCGAGGATGCGGCGGCGCAGCGCGGAGCGGGAGAGGTTCACGACCGTCTGCCTGAGGTAGGCGAGGGTCTTCTCGGGGTCGCGCACGCGCTTGCGCGCCGAGTGGACGCGGATGAACGCCTCCTGGACGACGTCCTCGCACGAGGCGGTGTCGTCGAGCAGGAGCGCCGCGAGCCCGAGCAGGGACTTGTAGTGGGCGCGGTAGGTCTCGGTCAGGTGATCGACTGTGGTGCCATGTGCCATCGCCTCGTCAGCGTCCCCATGCTGTGTGAGCGGACGCGAAGGGCGCGCGGCGGGCCACGGCGCGATCACAGACATGCCTCCCGCCACTGGTAGCCCTCCGGCACCAGCGCTGGGGCGACCAGGGGCCGTTGCGATTCCGAGTACCTCTGCCACGCCTGTTTGACACGTTTCCCCCCGTCAGGGTTGTACGCGACAGGCACTGTGCGCGAAAACACACCACATGCCGTCATACACACATCTCTCAGTCTCCGTGAACGCCCCGTGTCTCCCAGGCCCTCCACCGCGCTCCCCGTGCGCGTCAGGCTCCAGGGACACAAAGACGCTCCCCGCCTGCCTGCCGGTTGCAGGGGCGGGGAGCGCCATTGTCCGTCAGCGCACACCACCGTGGCCAGTGGGTCCGGCGGACCGGTGGAATGCGCCGGTCAGCGAGGATGCCGGCCCGGTAGCGGCTCCGCCGGGTGAGGGCGGTGCCGCCGGCCCGGTCAGCGGCCGGTGCCGCCGTAGACCACGGCCTCGTCGGTGTCGCTGTCCAGCCCGAAGGCGGAGTGGACGGCGCGGACCGCGTCCTGCACGACCTCCTCGCGGGTGACGACCGAGATGCGGATCTCCGAGGTGGAGATCAGCTCGATGTTGACCTCGGCGTCGGACAGCGCCTCGAAGAAGGTCGCCGTCACGCCCGGATTGGTCTTCATACCCGCGCCGACGAGAGAGATCTTCGCGATCTGGTCGTCGTACCGCAGCGAGTCGAAGCCGACCGTGCCCTGCACCTTCTCCAGCGCGGCGATGGCCTTCTTGCCCTCGGACTTGGGCAGCGTGAAGGAGATGTCGGTGAGCCCGGTGGAGGCGGCCGAGACGTTCTGGACCACCATGTCGAGGTTGATCTCGGCGGCCGCGACCGCGCGGAAGAGCGCGGCGGCCTCGCCCGGCTTGTCCGGCACCCCGACGACCGTGACCTTGGCCTCGGACGTGTCGTGCGCCACACCCGAGATGATCGCCTGCTCCATCGACTCTTCCCCTTGCCCGTCCGGCTGCTCGTTCGTGACCCACGTACCCCTCAGGCCGGAGAAGGACGACCGCACGTGGATCGGGATGTTGTAGCGGCGCGCGTACTCGACGCAGCGGTGCAGCAGCACCTTGGAACCGGACGAGGCCAGCTCCAGCATGTCCTCGAAGGAGATCCGGTCGATCTTCCGCGCCTTCTTCACCACCCGCGGGTCGGCGGTGAAGACACCGTCGACATCGGTGTAGATCTCGCAGACCTCGGCGTTGAGCGCCGCGGCCAGCGCGACCGCGGTGGTGTCCGAACCGCCCCGGCCCAGGGTGGTGATGTCCTTGCTGTCCTGCGAGACGCCCTGGAAACCGGCGACGATCGCGATGTTGCCCTCGTCGACCGAATCCTTGATCCGGCCGGGGGTGACGTCGATGATCCGCGCCTTGTTGTGCGCGGAGTCGGTGATCAGACCCGCCTGACTGCCGGTGAACGACTGCGCCTCGTGACCGAGGGATTTGATCGCCATCGCCAGCAGGGCCATGGAGATCCGCTCTCCTGCGGTCAGCAGCATGTCGAACTCGCGGCCGGAGGCGACCGGAGACACCTCTGAGGCAAGATCGATCAGCTCGTCCGTCGTGTCACCCATCGCCGAGACCACGACGACAACCTGGTTGCCGTTCTTCTTGGCTTCGACGATCCGCTTGGCAACGCGCTTGATGCCCTCGGCATCGGCAACGGAGGAGCCGCCGTACTTCTGCACGACAAGGCCCACGTGTGCTCGCTCCTCGAATCATTTCCCGGGACCCCGGCGCTCCGTGCGACGCTGCCCGGAATGAGGGGATCCACTGGTCGGCTCAGTGTATCGACCGGACGGAACCCGGTCCCGTCCGCGGAGGCCCCTGCCCACCAGGGCCGAAATGACACGGAAACGTGAGTCTGTTCACGATCCCCCGCGGCACACCCCGGACGAAGAACCCCACTCCGGCATATCGTGCCGTATCAGGTTATTTGGCGCCTTTCATTTCTTCGCGTCCGCTGCTTTTCCGCTTTGCCGCTCCCGGCCGCCGCGTACTCCGTACTGTGCCGGACAGCAGCCCGGCCCGGCCTACGCACGGCCGTCGCACGGTGGGGCATGACCGTGACCTGGCGGAACGGAACCAGCCCGGCCTCCGGCCGCCCGAAGGGCCAGAGGCGGTACGAGGGGCGAGGGACGAGAAGCGAGGAGGCCGGCATGGCCATCGACTACGTGAAGCGGGCACCGGGGCAGTCGGGACAGCCGAGCCGACAGGGACAGCCGGACCGGCCCGCGGCGGGCGCGAGCCCCGCCGGGAGAGGCCCGGGGATCGGGGGACGGCGCCGGGAACCGGTTCGGGGCCGGTGAGGGCGACGGCTGCGGGACCGTCCGAACCGTTGCCTCCCGCGGCTCAGTGGACGTAGTCCTGCAGCTTCTCCGTCTCCAGCGTGACCCCCACCGGGGCCGGCAACCGGACGACAGCCCCGTAAGGGTGAGACGTGCGGCTCCGGTACGTCCCGTTCTCCGGCTCGCTGTAGCAGATGAGAGTGCAGGCGTCCCGGTCGACGAGCAGGTAGACCGGGATGCCGACGGCCGCATAGCCGTCCCGCTTCTCCCGGCGATCCCGCCGGTCGGTGTCCGGATCGTGAGAGGTCACCTCGACAGCCATCAGGACACCGTCAGGGTCGGCCCATTCGCCCTGTCCCACGAAGTGGTCCTCGGGCACCAGCGCGCCATCCGGCCGGGCACGGCCCTTGCGGCAGCCGCCCACCTTCAGTCCCTGCTCGGGATAAAGAGTCAGGTCAGGACGCTGCTGGAGGCACTTCTTGAGGAGCCACATCACAATGGCTCCGTGATCCCCGTCCGGCACCGGTTTGACCTCTAGTTTCCCGTTGATGAATTCCAGCGACACGGTTTCGGGCGCGGTCCGGGCCAGCGCCTCGAAGTCCTCGACAGGCATCTGGGGGTGGTCGGCAGTGCTGGGGGTCATGGCGTCGCCTCCTCCCCTCCATGCTGCCCCGGGCCCGGGATCCACGTCGTGCAGGGTCATGCGTCGTGCCCTGCTGCGAAGCGGGTCGGGCGAGGCCGGGCCGGCCGTGGCCGGATGGATGGTCGGGCCGCGGCCAGGCCGCCGCGTACCAGGGCCGCCCAGCGGCGGACGTCCTCGCCGGGCAGGCCGTCCCGCGGTGGGGCGGGTTCGGCTCGGCAGGCGCGGCAGAGACCACCGCGCAGGGATTCGGGGCTTCCGGGCCGGCCGCAGTCGGTGCACTCCGGGCGGAGCCGTACGGGCGCACGGCGTTCAGTCGCCGCCGGTACAGGCGGGAGTTTGGCCGTGAGACGGCTCCGCACCAGCCCCGCAGGGCTGTGGACGACGGGCGGCAGCCCCGCTGTCAGCGCGGACGCGAACCGTTCCGCGTCCGTGTCGCGGGCCAGCCACTCGGCTGCCGGTGCCGCCAGTTCCGCGCACTCCGCCGCCGACAGGACGAGCCGGGGATCGCGCCGGCCGAGCGCCGCGAGCGCCCTGTACGCCTCCGTGCGGCGTGGCGGTTCCGGGGCCGGGCTCACATCCGGAGCGGTGACGGGAACGGGGACGGGATCCGGGGCGGGACCGGAGACAGGGCCGGGGACGCGGCCGGGGTCCGGGGCGCGGCCGGGGTCCGGGGCGGGGCCCGGAAGGGGGCGCTGGTCCGCAGCCGAGGAGACCCGGCCGCCGAGGAACGCCGTCCACCAGTCCTCGTCCCGCGCCGCACGCGAGAAGTACGTCCGCGTCACATGCTGCGGGCACCCCTCCCCCACCAGTCCGCCGACCCGGCGCAGATGCCCCGCCCGGGACAGCTCGCGGAGCGCGGAACGGCACGCCTGCTGGCCGTAACGGGGCTGGGACTTGGCGAGGGTCTTCACGTCGATGGCGGCGCCCTCGGGCAGCCGGTCGATGAAGGACGCGAGGCAGGCGGCACGCTCCGGCAGATGTGCGAAGTCCGCCCGGGACGACGGGCCTTCCGGCTGGGCGGAATCGGGGGTCCGCTTCCCGAATCCCGGCTTGGCCATGGGATGTGCGGGGGCGGAGAAGGGAGCGTTAAAGTCGGCGTAAGCCATCAGATCAAGTTCCTGGTCTGGTGGTGAGACCCCGGCCGGTGTTGGTAGCACCGCGCCGGGGTTGTTGTTGTCGGTGTGAACGCTAACCACACCCTGTCACCCTCTGCAACGGCGCGCGGCACGTTCCGTCGCGCCCCCCTGCCGTGCTCGGTTTCAGGGGCGGGTGGGCGGGGAGAGACCCACCGCCCATTCCTCAGAAAGAGGGCTCGGAGCCCGGCGTCCGCCACCCGGCGCTCGGGACCCGGGGCCCGACGCCCGGGCGGGATCGCGGCGCGCAGCAGCCGACAGCCGCCACGACGTACCCGCCCCGGGACTGCCGGACCGCGTACCGCCCGAGGTCCGGCGTCCGGCCGCGCCGCCGCGGGCGGTGGCTACGCCTCGCTCTGCCGCATCCCCAGCGGACCGCCGATCTCGGCGGCCATCACGGCACCGGCCTCGGCCTCCAGCGAGCCGTCCTCGTCCGCGGCGTTGCTGTCGGTGTCCAGCCCGTCGAGCTCCTCCAGCGGGTTGTCCAGCCGGACGTGCGCCACCAGCGACTGCAGGGCACGCAGCGACGCCGAAGCGGTCGGCCCCCAGTTCGAAAGATAGGAGAACTGCCACCACCACAGCGCTTCGCTCACCCGGCCCGCACGGTAGTGGGCCATGCCGTGCCGCAGATCGGTGAGGACGTCCGAGAGATCGTCCGAGATCCGGCACGCGACCGGCGCGGAACGCGGCACATACGGGTCGAAGACCTCTGAGTAGACGTCGACCGGGTCCAGCAGCGCGGCGAGACGCTCGCGCAGCTCGTCCACGTCCGGCTCGGGGCCCACATCGGGCTCGTACCGCTCGTCCGGGAGGAAGTCCTCGTGCGCGCCCAGCCGCCCGCCCGCGAGGAGCAGTTGCGAGACCTCCAGCAGGAGATAGGGGACAGCGCTGTCCGGATCGTCGCCCTTGGCGACCTCGCTGACGGCGACCACGAAGCTCTCGATCTGGTCGCTGATCTGCACGGCGAAGTCGTCGGGACTGTTCTTGATGGAGTTCAGCGTCGCATCAGACATCGGGCAACCTCTCCCCTGTGGGCTCTTCGTGGCCCTGGCTCGCACAGCCTCGCACGGGCTCACACATCCAGGAGCCGCCTTCCTTCGAAGGCCCGCCCCAGCGTGACCTCGTCCGCGTACTCCAGGTCTCCCCCGACGGGGAGCCCGCTCGCCAGCCGCGTCACCTTCAACCCCATGGCGGAGACCATCCGCGCGAGATACGTGGCCGTCGCCTCGCCCTCCAGGTTGGGATCCGTGGCGAGGATCAGCTCGGTGACCGTCCCGTCGGCGAGGCGGGAGAGCAGTTCCCTGATCCGCAGATCGTCGGGGCCGACCCCCTCGATGGGGCTGATCGCGCCACCCAGCACGTGGTAGCGCCCCCGGAACTCGCGGGTGCGCTCGATCGCCACGACATCCTTGGGCTCCTCGACCACACAGATGACCGAGACGTCACGGCGCGGATCGGCACAGACCCGGCACTGCTCCTCCTGCGCGACATTGCCGCACACCGCGCAGAACCTGACCTTCTCCTTGACCTCCGTCAGCGCACCGGCGAGCCGGCGTACGTCGGCGGGCTCGGCCTGCAGGATGTGGAAAGCGATCCGCTGCGCGCTCTTGGGACCGACGCCGGGCAGTCTGCCCAGTTCGTCGATCAGGTCCTGGACCACGCCTTCGTACACGGATGGCTCCCGCCTGCTCTCTGTTCGTCCTCTGAGTACGTTAGTGGTCCGTACGGGCCACCACTAGCCGCTGACCGGGAGCCGGCCCCCGGGTGAACGGCCGTTCGACCTCCGGTTCCGGGAAGGTGCCCGAGCCGACCGGGCCGACCGGCCGATTCCCGTCGGCCGACCGTCCGGCCGGTAGGAATCCGCCGGACCGGCGTACCGGCCGAACCGGTCCTTCAGAACAGCAGGCCGATCAGAACGGCAGGCCGGGCATTCCGCCCATGCCCTGCGCGAGCGGGCCGAGCTTCTGCTGCTGGAGTTCGGCAGCGGCGCCGTTCGCATCACGGACGGCGGCGAGCACCATGTCCGCGAGCGTCTCGGTGTCCTCCGGATCCACCGCCTTCGGATCGATGACCAGCCCCTGGAGCTCGCCGGAACCATTGACGGTCGCCTTCACCAGGCCGCCGCCCGCCGAGCCCTCGACGGAGGTTTCGGCCAGCTCCTGCTGCGCCGCGGCCAGATCCTGCTGCATCTTCTGCGCCTGCTGCAGCAACTGCTGCATGTCAGGCTGCCCACCACCGGGAATCACGATTGCTCCTGGCTCACTAGACGCCTCTTCAACGCCCCGAGCCTACGTGCTCAGCCCTGGACCGGCCGCCCCTCCCCGGCCCTTCTCCGGCCCCTCTCCGCCCCTTCCCGGCCGGCCCGGCCCGGCGGGCCGAACGCCCGCACCCGGCGGCACACCGCTCCCCGCATGGTCAAAGGGCCGCGGCACCGATCGACCAGGAGGGGGAGACGGCGACGACAGAGAGGACCGGGAGAACCGGGAGAACCGGGGCAAGGAGGGGCCCGGAGGGCGACAGCCGCACCGCACGCACACCGCACCGCCCGGCCGTCAGTCGTGCCGGAGCTCCTCCAGGACCGTCGCCCCGAGCTCCCGGACGATGAGGTCGTGCCCGGAGAGCGCGGATTCGTCCAGGTCGGGGTCGTCCTCGGCGGGCATGTCCTCCTCCGGCACATAGCCGGACGGCGCGGAGGCCGCACGCGGCGCCTCCGGAGCCGGTGCGGACGCCTGGGAGGGGACTCCACCGGATTCGGCCGCGGAGGCCACCGAGGGCTGCGCCGACCCGCCGGGCGCACTCGGCGCGGACGCGGCAGGCCCCGAAGCGGCGGCGCCGGACGTCTGAGGCGTCGCCGACCACTGCTGGGGTGGCGCCGGAGCGGGAGCGGGCGCCGCCATCGCGCTCCGCGTACCGGCGCCGCCGCCCCCCGTCGTCCCGGACCCCGCGCCGTACCCGGGGCCCGGCCCGCTAGGGCCCCCGGCACCACCGCCGCCGCCCGACGGATCGACGATGGCCTCGACCTGCCACTGCACGCCCAGCGCGTCGCCGAGCGCCTGCCGCAGCACCTCGTCACTGCCGCCGTTGGCGAAGCTGTCGCGGGCGCCCGCGTTCGGAAAGCCCACCTGGAGGGTCTTGCCGTCGAAGCCGACGATCTGCGCGTTCTGACTGAGCAGGATCCAGGTGAAGCGCCGCCGGTTCTTGACGGCCTCCAGGATCTGCGGCCACATCTGCCGGATCTGTGCGGGGTCGCCGGCAGCCTGTGCGGGTCCGCCCGCGGGGCCGGAGCCCGCGGGGCCGGTCGGCTCGCCCGCGGGCGGGCCCGTCCGGTCCGGAGCCCCGGGGCTCGGCGCTGGAGCTGCCGGGGCAGAGCCGGTCGGCGCGGACGCCGCCGGGCCGCCGCTCGGCGGCCCCGCTGCACCGGGCCAGGCACCGGGGCGCCGCGCGGGTTCCCCCGTACCGCCACCGGGCGCACCGCCACCGCCACCGGGTCCGGTTCCGCCGGGTCCGGTTCCGCCGGGCCAGGCACCGGGCCGCCTCGCGGGCTCCGCGGGCGGCTGCTCCGCGGGGGCGGCTCCGTCCGCGGCGCCGGAAGGGCCGGACGGACCGGCGGCACCCGCGGCGGGTGGCCCCGCGGAAACGGCGCCGGGATGGCTCTCGACCGCTCCGCCACCGACCGCAGAGGCGGGGGCGGGGGCAGAAGCAGGGGCAGGGGCAGGGGCAGGGGCGGCCGCAGGGGCGGGGGCGCCGGTGGCTCCGGCCCCGGGCGCGCTCAGTGCTGCCGCCGCGGCGCCGCGCTCCAGCCGGTCCAGCCGGGCCTGCACCGAACGCTCGTCCCCGTACGTGGCGGGCAGCAGCACCCGCGCACAGATCAGTTCGAGCTGCAGCCGCGGGGAGGTCGCCCCCCGCATCTCCGTCAGCCCCGTGTTGACGATGTCCGCTGCGCGGCTCAGCTCGGCCGCGCCGAAGACGGACGCCTGGGCCTGCATCCGCTCGACCACGTCCCCGGGCGCGTCGATCAGCGACTTCTCTACCGCGTCCGGGACCGCGGCCAGGATCACCAGATCCCGCAGCCGCTCCAGCAGATCGGTGACGAACCGCCGCGGGTCGTGCCCGCCCTCGATGACACGGTCGACGATCTCGAACGCCCGAGCCCCGTCACCGGCGGCGAACGCGTCCACGACGTCGTCCAGCAGCGCGCTGTCGGTGTAGCCGAGCAGCGAGGTCGCCATGGCATATGTCACACCGTCCTCGCCCGCACCGGCGAGGAGCTGGTCCATCACCGACATCGAGTCCCGCACCGAGCCGGCGCCCGCCCGCACGGCCAGCGGCAGCACCGCTTCCTCGACGGAGATCTGCTCCCGACCGCACACCTCGTCCAGGTAGTCCCGGAGCGTGCCCGGTGGGACGAGGCGGAACGGATAGTGGTGCGTACGCGAACGGATCGTGCCGATGACCTTCTCGGGCTCCGTCGTCGCGAAGATGAACTTCAGATGCTCGGGCGGCTCCTCGACGACCTTGAGCAGCGCGTTGAACCCCGCAGGGGTCACCATGTGCGCCTCGTCGACGATGTAGATCTTGTACCGGCTGGAGGCGGGCCCGAAGAACGCCTTCTCCCGCAGCTCGCGGGCATCGTCCACGCCACCGTGCGAGGCGGCGTCGATCTCGATGACGTCGATCGACCCGGGCCCGTTCCGCGCCAGGTCACGGCACGACTGGCACTCCCCGCACGGGGAGGGAGTGGGTCCCTGCTCGCAGTTCAGGCACCGGGCCAGGATGCGCGCACTGGTCGTCTTGCCGCAGCCGCGCGGGCCGCTGAAGAGGTACGCGTGGTTGACCCGGTTGTTGCGCAGCGCCTGCTGCAGCGGGTCGGTCACATGCTGTTGCCCGATGACCTCGGCGAAGGTCTCGGGGCGATAGCGGCGGTACAGGGCGAGGGACGACACACCCCCGACGATATAGGCCGACACCGACAACTGGCCCACGCCGCGGCAACCCCGGAACCCGGGCACGCAAACACCCCCCACGCACCCGCCAGAGCCAACCTACCCTTGCTGCCTTCCGGCCCTGGGGGAGTTCAGTCAGATAGCGCCACGTGAGGGGCTGCCGCCACACTACCCGATCCCCCGCCCCCCGTTCGACCTCCCGCCCCACCTCCCCCGCCCCCGGATCCGCGAGCGGAATCCGGGTTCGCGAGCACCCCCCATGGTCTTGTACAGTCTGCGGCGGAGGATTCGCCTAGTGGCCTAGGGCGCACGCTTGGAAAGCGTGTTGGGGGCAACCCCTCACGAGTTCGAATCTCGTATCCTCCGCCCAGCTCTCACCGGGCTGAACGTAGGGCCCCACCGCCTCGGCGGTGGGGCCCTACGTAGTTCTCTCAGCCCTCGTTGTCCTGGTTTTTGTCCACAGAGGGTGTCTCCGAGGGGCCCCAGATGGCATCGGCGATCTTCCGGGCCACATCCTTGAGCATGGCGTCCGGCACGTGCAGGTACCGCGCTCGCATACGCGCGGAGGTTCCCGGCTCCCACCCCATGATCTGATCGATGACGCGATCCGGGACACCGAGCAGCATGAGCACGGTGGCGGCGGTGTGCCGGGCGTCGTGAAGCCGGCCGTCCCGGACATGTGCGTCTTCGAGCAGCCGCTTCCAGTCGTGATAATCCGTGTTCGGGCTCAGCGGGCCACCGAGCGGCTTGGTGAACACGTAGTCCGACTCGCCCCACAGGTTGCCGGCTGCCTTCCGCTCGCGTGCCTGCGTCTCGGCGTGCGAACGGAGCATCGCGACAAGAGGGCCCGGAAGGGGCACTGCGCGGCGCCCCGCCCTGGACTTGGTGTTCTTCGTCTCTCGACGGGTCTGCACGCGGTCCGGGCAGTACCCCGCTTTCCGACCGCATGGTGAAGCTTCTGGGCACCCATGCTTGTACCTGGGCCGCAGACGGTTGCGGCGTAGCTTCAAGTACTCGTTGTCCAGGTCGACGTCAGACCATCGGAGTCCTAGCGTCTCGCCCTGTCGCAGACCGAGCGCCAGCGCCAGCATCCAGCGGGCGCTGTTCCGACGCTTGTTGACTTCCATAAGCAGGCGTTGCACCTCTTCCAGGGAGTACGGCTCCACCTCCGATTCCGGTTCCTCGATACGCGGGGGTTTGGCAAGGGCTGCCGCATTCCTGGCGACGTGGCCGCGCCGTACCGCCTCTGTGAGTGCGGTACGGATCGTGCGGTGCACCTGGTGAGCGGTAGCCGCGGCGCTGCCGGTCTTCTGCATGCGCTGGTACAGGCTCTCCAGGTGCTCAGGCTCCAAGCGGTCGATGCGGTGTTTTCCGACGCCGGGAATCAGGTGCACACGCACGGCCACCTCGTAGCCGTCATAAGTGTTCTCACTCACGACCGGCGGCTGAACGATGTTCCCGATCCAGTGCCGAAGCCACTTCTCGACTGTCCACGGCTTGCCCGGCTGTCGGGCCGCCCCTTCGTCGCGCTGCTTCTCAAGCCGGCGGACTTCGTCAACCAACTCTTTACGCGTCCGGCGCGTCAGATGCCGGCGGTAGGCCTCCCCGTTCTCCTTGTAGCCCATCGGCACTCGTGCGTGCCATCGGCCGTCTTTCCCGAAGTAGATGGCCGATTCGCCGTTGGCGCGGCGGGTGCGCTTCTTCTCTTCTGCCACAGGCAGGCTCCGGTTTCTTGGTGTCGGGATTGAAAGCCGGGGCGGCGGGCTGTCCTGTCCGGGAGTGCCGCCGCCCCAGGCACCGTCAAGCGGCGCGGCAGGTGGTACGGAGTCGGGCAACGTACGCGGCCGGCGCGTCAGCGGGAACGCGGCGGAGACGGCCGACGGGGATGGATTCCAGCTCTCCGGACCGAATGAGCTGATAGCACGTGGTCCGGCCGATGCGGAGTCGGCGGGCGGCCTCTTCGACTGTGAGGAGAACCAGCGTCGGATCGTCATCGGTGGGCGCCGCGAGGGTGCTGTGCTCGCTCAAGGTTCGCTCCTCTTGTGCTGTGTTCGCGGGAGATGCCACCGCACAAACCGCACTATCCGCAGAAAGCCCAGACGTTGTCGCTGAGCTGCGGTAATGCGGTGTGGGGCGGCGTCAGGGCAGGGCCCGCAGAAACTCGCGATATTCCGCAAAAAACCGTGGTGCCTCGTCCACGGCGGGTCCCGCCGCTCCGGGCGCGAGTTTGTGCGGAATATCGCGGGATAGTGCGGCGGGGCCTCGCCGGGCAGTGCCGCGAGGCCCCGCCGCTGGTCAGCAGCGCTGCCAGGGTTTATTGCGATTTCGCGGTTTGTGCGGGAGGGGTCGTGAGCGTGGGTCGGTTCACCGACCGCCCTGATGGAACTGCGGGTGTACCGACAAACGAGGTGCGGGCGGTCGCCCTCGTTTGCCGGTGCGCTCCGGCTGGTAGGTCCGCAAGTACCCGTGGTCCTCCAGCAGAGCGAGGGCGGGTTCCAGGTCCGCGATGGTGGGCGCCTCAGCACGCGAAAGCACCGTGAACAGGTCCCGTCGGCTGACGTCGTCCCACCCGTTGTCCCTGAGCGCTTCCAGCACACTGCGAGCGCGGCTAACGACCGGATCGGCGCCCATGACGTCGAATACGGCGAGGGCGTGAGCGGTGTAGTACTCCCCCAACTCGATGGCCGCGTTCATGGTCTGCTCGGTGACCGGGTGGCGGTGCCCCTCGCCCAGGTGCCCAGCGAGATGCAGCAGTGCCGCGATGCGGGCGGTCGCTCCAGCCAGCTTCCCCGCCCAGTTGGCGATGTGGCCCAGCCTCCCGCCCCGCGCCTTGAGCTGAGGCTCCACCCGTTCCTGATACGCGATAAGGGCCGCGTCCGCCTCAGGCGAGAGCTGAATGACGGCCGGGTCCGTCCATTCCGCAAGGGACAACGTCAGGTCGATGACGTTGGACGCGTAAGCGGCGGCCGTCTGCTCAGGTACCGGATCGGTGATGACCTTCCGCTCGCCGACTGTCGAAGCAGGGAGCGCGTACAGGAAGCGAGCGAGCAACCCACGCCCGTCGAACCCCTTCACCTTGCCGATATCGCGGAGCACGTCCGGCTGTACGGCGAGGCCGATGGTCAGGGCGGGGGCGTCGATGTACTCGCGGCGGGTCTGCCGGTTGACCCTCAGCCGGTCCCCGGCATGCCCCTTGAGGAACACCTCCATGTTCGGAGCGCCGGAGTAGCGGCCGGCGATGATGTCGAAGATGCCTCCCTCAGCACTCAGCACGGACAGTCGTCCACCCTGCTCCGACATGAGCGAGGTGACCGTTTCGGGCGTGGAGTCGTCCGCCAGCAGCACCGGTTCGGCCGGCACCGTGAGCGTGTCGGCCGTCTGTGCGAGACCCACAGCCGTCGCGACCATGTCGTCCCGCTTGTCGTCATCGGCCGATGCGGCCTTGGCGGCGGCCTTGTCGGCCGCTTCCTTGGCCAGTCGCGCGGTCAGCTCTGCCTCGACAATGACCGGCTTCATGGTGGCCTTGAGCTGTTTCTCCGCCTCGTACAGCGGATCTGTCAGCAGAGAGAAGACGGCCGACTTCCGGTTGGCCGGCGGGAGAGCAACCACGGTGTAGAGGTTGGTCGGCTCCCGCCAGTTGCCGCGCACGTGGACCACCGACCGGCCGCCGGCCGCCGTGCCGAGTACGGCGAGAGCCAGCGAGCCGGCGAGATCCACCGGGGTCTGTGTCTCCTCGGCGACAGCCGTCACGAAGTCGCGCACCCACCGGGGCAGCACGTGGACGGGAAACGGCGGGCGCTCCCGGCGGCCGGTGAGCGGGATAGGTTCCTCCCACGCTTCCTGTGCCGTCTCGTCCGCGACGGGTGGTGTTTCGTTCAGGGTGGGCAGTCCGGCCCACACGTCCGGGCTGTCCACAGCCTGTGTGGTCATGCGGCTGCCCTCCCTTCTTGGATATGGACGCCCTTGCGGGCGACGTTCTTTCGGGCGCCTACGGTCGCCCGTGGCGGGGCCTGTGAGGCGCCATGCGGGCCAGTCACGGGCGAGGGGGATGGATTGGTCATGCCGCACGCTCCGGGGCCGCCTTAAGGCCGTTGGCGACGGCACGGCGGGCGTACGCCTCGGGGACACCGACGGAGACGGCCGCGGCAACGACCTGTTCGCCGAGGGCCTCCAACCCACACGGGCCCGGGCACTGCACGTGCTGGCCCGCGATGAACCGCGCCACTCCGAACGCCTGCGAGCCGGCGCCGGACTCGGTGCGAGCCCGCACCCGAGCGAGACCGCGTTCCAGACCTGTGCGCACATACCGTTCGGTATGACGACACCCGGCGGCGACCGTCCGGTCCCAGGTCGTACGGCAGGGGAGAGAAGAGGCCACCCCCGCGCGAGCCCAGGTGGTTTCTTCCTTTGTCGGCAGCGCACGGACGGATCCCGGTAGCGGCACCGCAGCACCGCTACCGCCCCCGAGCCACCGCGCGTAGGACATGCGCGACTTGATGTCGACACCCGGCCGCACGCCGTTGGCAGACTGCATAGCGCCCCGGTAGATCCAGTGCTCCCCGCGCGTCGTCGTCACAGTCCGTGTGGCGGGCAAGGTCGCGCGGGCCCATGCGACGGCTGCCGCGTCGTCCAGATCGACGACGGTCAGCTCTGCCCCTCCGGGGTGAAAGGCGATAGCGACGGCCTGACGCCAAGCAGCCGCCCACGCCGTGGACACGAGCACGGCCGGATCGGTCGTCGCAGCGGCCCACCCGTGGCAGACAGCCGGGCACTCGCAGGGCCCGGGGTTCTTCATGTTCGGCCGCCCGCCACAGACGTTCTTGGCGCAGGCGCGACAGTTACCGAACGGCACCTTGCCCTCTCGCAGGGGCAGCACCGGCACGCCGACCCCGGCTAGGTCCAGCGCGGTGCGCAGGTGATCGTGGCGGACCCTCATGCCGCCACCCCCAACGAGTTCAGGGCGGCGAGGTGGGCCCGCCCGATGAACTCCGTGTAGGCGGGCGGAATGGCCTCGGTCAGTTCCTCGCGCACATCGGTCCAGCCGATGCCCATAGCAGCCTGTAGTTCCGGGACGGACGGCTTGCCACCACCGGAGCCGTACGCCGCGACGTACGGGCCGTCGTAGAAGCGACCGTGCCGGTAGCCACGCACTCGCCCACGGTGCGGGACGTGTGCCGGCTGCTCCATGGTCCAGCCGCCAAGTTCGAAGTTGCGATGCCGAATGACACCGAGACCAAACATCTCGCCGCACAACGTCAGGTCCCTGCGAATCCGGGCGCGGCCGTTGGGCTGCTCGATCACATACGGCAGAGACGTCTTGTCAAGCAGGGCACGGGTGCGTGCAACCAGGTCGACATGAGTACGGCCCCACCCCTGGGACGCGTTGGTCCCCACAGTGAGTGCGCATCCGTGCTGACAGGGCGGGGAGGCGTGGACGAACGCGTACCGCCGGATCTCGCTCGTGTCGATGAGGCGCGCGAGGTAGGTCAGAGCGTCGCCCTGGTGATACGGGAAGGGATAGTTCAGCCGCCGGACGATGTCACAACCGTCTACGGCGAATCCGGCGCGAGCGTAGCCCGCTCCAGCACCGCCAGCGCACGAGAAGAGATCCAGCAGACGCGGCCGGTTCGCGGCTCGCAGGGTTGGCGTTGGTTGGGTCATGCTGGGGGTTCTCCTGTTCTGCTTCGTCGGGATTGGGAGACCGAGGGCGGCGGGCTGTCCTTGTCCGGGAGTGCCGCCGCCCTCGGGCGTCGCTAGCTGTGGAAGTGGTTGCGCTTGAACACGGCCTTGCGGATGTTGACCGAGGTCCCGCCGTGGCCGCTCCCGCTGAAGACCTGCACGGCGACCCAGCCGCCGAAGACGACGGCGGCGAGGATGATGATCTGAGTGACCAGTGCGGTCAGGGCGGTGATGAACGCGGTCAGCAGGAACAGCCCGCCGCACGCCGCGCCAAACCCGATGCCACCGAGGGCGAGGTTCACTGCCGTGCGCGAGACAGCTGGCTTGGCCGCGACCGGTTCGGGCTTGGCCGGCTCGATGGCGTAGCCGGTGACGACGCGGCCGTCCGGCAGGGCCACACTCGCCACCGTCGGAGTGCTACCGGGCTGCACCGGTACGCGAGGCGACGCGTGCGCGGGCATGATCTGAGCGGGACGGTGGACTTCTACGGCCGCCGCGTCCTCTGCGATCGGACGACGACGGGGAATGGATTCGTTCACGTGCTGGGCTCCCTTCCAGTGGTCATGTCGGCGAAGGGTCAGCGGGTGCCGGCGCGGTAGGTCCGGGCGGCGCGGTTGTAGATCCAGCGGCCGACGCGTATGCGCTTGCCAGTGGCGTCACAGCGACGGCAGTACTTGCCGCGCTTGAGCCGTCCCTTGCGGTCGGTCTTGAGTTCGTGGCCCATGCCGTCGCACTTGCGGCAGTCGCCAAACGGGCTCAGCCAGCACCTGAAGCTGTAACCCAGTGTGACGACAAGTAGGCATGCGCTAGCGAGCAGGAGAAGGATCATCAGGGGCCTCTCAGACAGATCTTCGGGGGTCTGCGCAGGTGGGCCGCTAGGCGCTAGTGGCCTGATCAGAAGCGGTTTTCCTCGCTAGCGAGGTCGCTAGGTCTAGCAACGTGGGGTGCTAGACCTAGCGACCGTTCAGCGCTACCCGTCGGACCGCTTTTTGTTGCGTTCCGTAATCGCGTCGATGATGTGCTGACGCTCGATGCCGCGCCGGTTGGCGCCTTTGCCGGTCTCCGTAGCACCCCAGACCTGCCCGGTCTTGATGCCGAACGGCTTGAGTGCGTTGGAGAGCTGATCGGCCTTGGCGCGGCCCTCCAGCTCTGCCCAAGCGCCGTACGCCTCTGCGTTCAGCTCGGCGAGCCGGTCCACGATGGTCTCGGACCACACCTTGTCCTCCGTGCGGCCCAGTACGGCGGCGATGTCGTCCAGAATCGCGTCAGCGCCGCGCACAGTGCTGACCTCGCCGACGGCGTCGCCGGACAGAGTGCCTTCGGCTTCCCGCAGATCACGAGCGCGGCCGACGATGGTCTCGGCGTCGCGGCCGTCGGCGAGGTATGTACGCACGATCCCGGAGTCATCCGACATCCCCTTGAGCAGACCCACGCCCTTGTGGGACTTGAGCAGCCGGGAGGCGTCCAGACCTTCGCTGTAGGCGCCGGCGCCCAAGACGACGTCGGACACCTGCCACGAGCCGACCCGCAGGGAGAACCGGGCCTGATGCTGGTCACGCAGCACCGACGGGCATGCGGTGTCGTCCGGCTTCTGCGTGGACGTCATCACCGACACTCCTACCGCCGGGGCGACGCGAGCGAGGTAAACCAGCAGGTCAAGGATGGTTTTGCCGTGCACGGGGTGCTGCAAGTACTCCTGCACCTCATCCACCACCACCAGAGTGAGCGGCATGTTCAGCTTCTTGTCCCGGCTGATCTCCGGGGTGAGCTTGCCCTCCGGGCAGATGTGCAGCGGCAGTTCCGAGAGCCGGTGGTAGCGGTCCTCGACGTCCGCTTTCAGTTCCATCAGGGCGTTGACCAGGTGTTCCACCGGGTCGAAGCCGTTGCGCGGCACGATGCCGAAGCCGATGCGGTGCGCGACCTTTGAGAATGCTCGCCAGTCCGGTGACGCCTTGCCATCGAACACGATCAGCTTGACGTAGGGATCCAGAGCGGCGGCGAGGGCGATGGTGCGCGCAGAGAACGTCTTGCCCTGTCGGGGCACGGCGCCAACCAGCAGCGACAGCCACAGCATCGTGACCATCACCGGGTTGCCGCGCTCATCCACTCCCCACGGGAAGGGCTTCCAGAAGTCGACCCTCGTTGCTCCCAGCAGCGGCGTACGTCCGGCGGGTACCGCGAGCGGGTCACGGTCGGCGATCCAGTAGGACACTCGCCGGTCACTCGACTCGTCCTTGTCCAGGAACAATTGGGTGGACGAGATGTCCATGCCGGAAGCAAGCCGACCTCGTGCCTTCATGGCGTCCTCGAACGTCTTGCCGTAGGGCAGGTCGACGATGACACGCCATCCGTCGCCGTCACGGCCGATCGGCCGCGGGAACGCGACCGTCTGATTCTTTGTGGTCAGTCCGGCCACCTCGTGCGCCCGAATCACGATGTCGCTGGAGAGCTTCCGCTTGCGGAACGTGACCTTGGCCCGGTCGATCAGCGGCCGGTCTGCCGGCGCTCCGGCCACACCGAGACCTGTGGTCAGCGTCGCCACCGACAGCAGGAGCAGCCACGAAGGGGCCATGACGTACAGGATCAGCGCCACAATCAGCCCGAGGAACGAGCCGACGAAAGCAAGCGCACCGCGCAAGCGAACGCGGTCATTGCGCTGCCTCGACAGCTTCAAGTACTCGCCGGCGTCCTCGGCCTCGACGGCAGCGTTTCGCAGCGGCCTGCCCTCGGCATCGAACACCCATCGGCCGATTGCGGCCGACCACCGCCACGCCCCGCGCGGAGCGTAGGCCACAAGCTTCGGGGTGTAGATGCACGGCAACCGCACGGCGTGATAGCCGACCACGGTCGGGTAGTGCCGCAGGGCCCACCGGCGGACGGCCTTGCGCTGGTCAGGCAGCTTCACCCAGTCGGGCAAGACCGGCTGACGCGCCTTGTCCTTGGCTTCCATCCATTCGGCAATGGATGGCGGGTACACCTCGCGCGGCGGGTCGACCGGGGCACCCTCGGTCAGCCCCTCACCGTCGGGGTCGTCGATCTCGGGGAGGTCGGCCTCCCACTCACCCGGCTTTGCCTCGCCCGGTGCCGACGTCTCAGGGGTTGCCGATCGGGTCTTGGCCAGTGGAATAGGGATGACTTCCGCTGTGTGTTCTTCCGGTTCCGCCGTAGTGGGACCGGACACGTTCATCTCGGTCACGATGGATCTGCTCCTTCATGGGAGTCGGAGGGTCCGGCCGGCAACGAGTGGAAGGGGCTGGCCGGACCGGGGGGGCTCAGGTGGCTCAGGCAGCGCGCTGTTCCTCGGGGAAAGCGCAGGGCACGCACATACCGAGCGAAGTGGGGATGACGTATCCGGCGTCTCTGCCGCACGCTGGACACCGGCGGCGAGCGCGCATCATCGCTGCATGCGCCCGCCACCTGCCCGGCGTCATCGGGCGTACTGGCCGGGCGAGATCGGCCCGGTACAGGAACGCAGTCAGCGGCTCGCGCCGTCGTCGTGGCCTGAGGATTTGTGCCGCGACGTCTTGGCC